>NZ_BAAAOS010000038.1:89031-131256 GCF_039530625.1 Kribbella sancticallisti
CGCGGCGGCGCCCGAGGAGACCCCGGCCCCTCCGGGTCTCCTCGGGCGCTTCGCCATGCCTAAAAGTTGCCTCTAGCAAATAAATCGGCCTTCGTGTTGACACTGAAAGAACATCGTAACTATCGTTCGATGAAGCATATGTTGCATCAAGCGAAGGAAGTGAGAGATGGACGCGGCAACGTGGGGCCTCATCATCGCGACGTTCGTCGCGTGTTTCGTGGAGATGGTGGAAGCCACCACGATCGTGATGGCGATGGGCTACACCCGCAGCTGGAAGTCGGCGCTGCTCGGCACCCTGGCGGCGCTCGGCGCGCTGGCCGTGGTGACGGTGTTCGCCGGCTACGCGCTGGCCACCTGGCTGCCGGAGTCGGCGTTGCAGTTGGCGATCGGCGGACTGCTGCTGGTCTTCGGGCTCCAATGGCTGAGAAAGGCGATCCTGCGGTCATCAGGGCGAAAAGCCGTGCATGACGAGGCGCAGATCTACAAGGACGAGGTCGCGGCCGCCAAGGCCGCGGGGCAGAGCACCGGCAGCGTCGACATGTTCTCCTTCATGGTGTCGTTCAAGGGTGTCTTCCTGGAGGGCATGGAGGTGGTGTTCATCGTGATCACCTTCGGCCTGAACGCGGACAACATCCCCGGCGCGAGCGCCGGTGCGCTGGTCGCCGTCGTGGTGGTGCTGGTGATCGCGATCGCGCTGCGCCGGCCGCTGTCGATGATCAACGAGAACCTGCTGAAGTACGGCGTGGGCCTGCTGCTGGCGTCGTTCGGCACGTACTGGGCGGTGGAGGGCATCGGCATCTTCCGCGGTGACCGCGAGAGCCTCGACTGGCCGGGTCACGACCTGGCGCTGATCGGCCTGCTGCTCGTCTGGCTGCTGCTCAGCCGGATCTTCGTCGCCGTCCTCAAGACCCCCGCGGCTCCGGTCGCGCCGGCCAACGTCCCGGTGGAGGTGAAGAAATGAAGTTCCTGAAGTCCTTCGGCCAGTTCTGGTACGACTTCCTGATCGGTGACGACTGGAAGATCGCCGTCGCCGTGGTGCTCGCGCTCGTCGCGCTGTTCGTGGCGATGAAGGTGGAGTTGTTCGGCGACACCGGCCTGACCCTGCTGGGTGGCGCCGCGATCGTCGTGGCGTTCGCGATCAGCCTCGCGATCGATGTCCGCCCGAAGCGGCAGTGAGGGCCCGAAGCCCTTGTCCTGTTGACATCCGGCCCCGCATGCGACCTCGGTCCATGCGGGGCCGCGGTGCGTCCGAAGACGGCCGCCTGTAGTGAACACAACGCTATTCAAGAATCTCGTAGTATCTGCTACAGTCGTTCAGGAGGTGCCAGCCCAGACGAATCGGAGGATCCAGAAGTGACTGCTGACTCCCGACGACACAGGAGGCTCCGGTGATGCGTGACACTGCCGAGACCGTCCTCGCGCTACTTCCGTCCGACGTCGAGTACGGCGACATCCGGGTGGTCCGGCGGACGCACGAGCAGGTCCTGGTCGAGCTCGACGGTCCGGGCGAGGTGAACTACGACGACTCGCTGGGTCTGGGGCTGCGCGTCGTGATCGGCGGACACTGGGGCTTCGCCGCAACGCACCGGCTGGACCCGAACGGGCTCGACGCCGTCATCGCCCAGGCGGTCGGCCAGGCCCGGGCCGCCGGTGGCGGCGGACACGTCACGATGGGGCAGCCGGTGACCACCCGGGACACCTGGTCCTCGCCGATGCAGGTGGACCCGTTCACCGTTCCGCTGTCCACCAAGCTCGATCTCCTGGCGGCCACCGTCAAGGAGGCCTCGACCGCGGGTCCGCTGGTCCAGCAGATCGAGGCGTCGGTGGACTTCTACCGCGATGAGAAGGTGTTCGCGAACACCGAGGGCGCGCTGATCGAGCAGACGCTGACCGAGAGCGGCGGCGGCCTGATGGTCAACGCCGGCGACGGCAACGACGTCCAGCGCCGCTCCTACCCCCAGGGCGTCCCGCGGCAGATCCGCGGCCAGCGCGGCGACTTCGCCACGGCCGGCTTCGAGCACGTCCTGTCGCTCGGCCTGCCGGAGAACGCGGCCCGGGTCGCCTCGGAGGCGGTCGCGCTGCTGACCGCTCCGCAGTGCCCGGACGAGGTCACCACACTTGTTGCTGGCAGCAACCAGCTGGCGATGGTGCTGCACGAGTGTGCCGGCCACCCGATGGAGGCCGACCGCGCGCTCGGCACCGAGGCCAGCCTGGCCGGCGGCACCTACGCCACCCCCGAGCGGCGCGGCAACTTCCGCTGGGGTTCCCCGATCGTCTCCGCGTACGCCGACGCGACCATTCCCGGCGGACTCGGCTCCTTCGGGTACGACGACGAAGGCGTGCCGGCCCAGCGCACCCAGTTGGTCAAGGACGGCATCTTCCTGGGCTACATGTCCGGGCGCGAGCACGCCGCGGCGCTGGGCGGGGAGCCGACGGGTGCCTCCCGGGCCGACGGCTGGCAGCGGCTGCCGCTGGTCCGGATGACCAACATCTGCCTCGAGCCGGGCGACTCGTCGCTGGCCGAGATGATCGCCGGCACCAAGCGCGGCATCCTGGTGGACACCAACCGGGGCTTCTCCATCGACGACCAGCGGATGTCGTTCCGGTTCCAGACCGAGGTCGGCTGGGAGATCCGCGACGGCAAGGTCGGCCGGCTGCTGAAGAACTGCAGCTACCAGGGCGTGACGCCGCAGTTCTGGGCCGAGTTGGACGCCCTCGGCGGGCCGGACGAGTGGAAGGTGCACGGCGTTCCGTCCTGCAACAAGGGTGAACCGCTGCAGGTAGCCCATGTCGGTCACGGCACGGTTCCGGGCCGCTTCCAGAATGTGCAGGTGGGACGATGAGCATCGACCAGGCCCAGATCGAGCAGGCGCTGAAGATCTTCGGCGAGGGCACCCGGCTCGACGTCCTCGGCGAGAACGCCGACCTGCTGCGCTTCGCCGAGTCCGAGATCACCGCCCAGCACAGCGAACGCCGCCTCCGCGTCCGAGTCCGCATCAGCCGCGACGGCCGAGCCGTCGCCGGCTCCCTGGAAACCCTCGACCCAGAAGCCGTCCGCACCCTCTCCAACCGCCTCTCCGCCGCCCTCTCCGAACTCCCAGCCGCCCCCACGCCCACCGCCGCCTCCGGTGATGCGCCTTCCCCGACCCAACATCCAGCGGGAGCGACATCAGCCACTGGATCCCTATCCGCCGCATCGGCGCCTGCAGTGACCCAAGAAACAAACAACGGTGAGCAGGGCAGTCAGCCTGAGATTGTTCCGGCGAGCTCTGTCCTGGAAGCCGATCCGGCCGTCCGCCACCAGTGGTTCAGCACGGTCCGCGCCGGACTCGACCCGAGCATGAAGCTCGGCGGCGCCATCCGGTATGACGTACTGGACCGCGTGGTCGCCGACTCCACCGGCCTGTTCCGCGCGGAGACCCTCACCAAAGCCTCGATCCAGGCGATCGCCAAGCAGGACGGCCAGTCCGCCAGCGTCAAGCTGCTGCATCGTGACGCCGACCAGATCCCGGTCCACGAGATCCCCGCCCGGTTGCGCGAGGCGCTGACTCCGCTCCCCGTCCGCGAGGCCCACCACGGCACCTGCCGGGTGCTGCTGAAGCCGCAGGCGGTGAACAGCCTGATCGCCACCTACGGCTACGCGGTCCTCGGCGCGAACGCCTACGCCACCGGCCGGTCGGCCGTGTCCGGGCGGCTCGGCGAGAAGGTCGCCAGCGACCTCATCACCCTGGTCGACGATGGCACCGACCTCGACGGCCTCCCCAGCGGATTCGATGCTGAAGGCAACGTTCGCCGCCGGACCACGCTGCTCGACAAGGGCGTGCTCACCGGCGTCGTGTCGGACCAGCGCCGCGCCGCCCTGACCGGTGGCGTGCCGACCGGGCACGCCGTACCGGACGGCTGGCGGTTCGGCGGCGACCCGGTCCCGTCGCACCTGTTGCTGGCGCCCGGCGAGGCGACCGAGGACGAGCTGCTCGCCGAGTGCGGCAGCGGGCTCGTCGTGAACCGGCTCGACTACCTCCGGGTGCTGCACCCCAAGGAGACCCTCGTCACCGGGACGACCCGCGACGCGACGTACTGGGCCGAGGACGGCAAGCTCGTCGCCTGGCATCCGCAGCTGCGGTTCACCTTCCGGATGGTCGACGTGATGAACGCGGTTCTGGCCGTCGGCGCCGTTCGCGAGCGCTGCGACCAGACGTTCATGGAGAGCATCGTCGTCCCGTCCCTGCTGATCGAGGCCGGCCCGCTCGTCCTCCCCTGAACCAGCAGCGCCCCGCGTGACGCGTGCTCATAAACCCGCGCGGGGCGCTGCTGCTCCACCACACCACGACGAGGGGTAGATGACTCCCAAGCTCACCACCCTGCTCAACGGCTACTCACTGAGTACCGATCAGGGAAATCCCGCCTTCTGCTCGATCCACCTGGTCGAGAGCGAGGGCGGGCGAGTGCTGTTCGACTGCGGCCACGCCGGTCGCCGCCGGAAGCTGCTGGAGGCACTGTCCGCTCAGGGTCTCAAGCCGGGGGACATCGACACGGTCGTGCTGTCCCACGGTCACTGGGACCACGTGCAGAACGTCGACTTCTTCCGGCAGGCCCGAGTCCTGCTGCACGCCGACGAGCTGAAGAACCTGGACGCGCCGCCTGCTGAGGATCTCGGCACGCCCCGCTGGGCCAAGGCCGTGCTCGACGGGCTCGATGTCCAGTCGACGGGGGAGGGCGACCTACTCCTGCCGGGTGTTCAGGTACTGGATCTTCCCGGCCACACACCGGGCTCGATCGGCCTTGCGGTGACCGCCGAGTCCGGCATCACCGTGCTGACGGGCGACGCCGTACCGACCGCCGCCGTACTGCGCTCGCGGCGCGCCTCGGGTCGCCCGTACGACGCCGCGAAGGCGGACGCCTCGATCGCCCGCGTCGCGAGCCTGGCCGAGATCGTCTGTCCCGGGCACGACGCGCCGTTCCGGGTGGGCGAGCCACTGGAGTACGTCGTCCGCCCGGAGCCGCTGGTGTTCCGGGGTCGCAGCCGCGCCACATTCGAGGAGACCCCGTGAGCCAGACCGCGAACCAGACCGTGGGGCAGACGTCGAGCCTGATCGAGGAGCCACCGGAGGTCGACCTGGCCACGGCGGCGGAGTTCCTGCGGTCGCAGTACGGGGTCGACGCCGAGTTGCAGTTGCTGCGCAGCGAACGGGACCTGAACTTCCTGGCGACCACCGCCGAAGGGCGCCGGCTGGTCCTGAAGGTGTCCAACTCCGGTGACGATCCCGGTCAGATCGCGATGGAGAGCGCGGCGATGCGACACGTCGCGCTGGTCGATCCCGGCCTGCCGATTCCACGGATCGTCGAGGCCGCCGACGGCGCGCCGGGCGTCGTCCTCAAGGCCGCGGACGGGCGGGTGCACCAGGTCCGGGTGATGACGGTGATGCCGGGCGCGGTCGGCGATCTCGCCGTCCTGCCGGAGTGGTTCGCGGCGGAGTTCGGGGAGGTCTGTGCGCGGCTGACTCGGGCACTGCAGGGCTTCGGCCACCCGGCGGCGGATCGCCGGCTGGACTGGGATCCGCGGCTCGTCACCTCGTTGCGGCCGTTCGCGCAACAGTTGCCCGATCCGGCCCGGCGGGCTCCGATGGAGAAGCTCCTGGATCGCTTCGAAGGGCTGGAAGAGGCGACCCGGCGGCTGCCGGCGTTCGTGCTGCACGGTGACGTCACGTTGAGCAACGTGCTGCTCGCCGCGGACGGGATCTCCGGAGTGATCGACTTCGGCGACATGCACCACACCGCGCGCGTGTCCGATCTCGCGATCAGCCTGACCTCGTTGCTGCGGGAGTCCGCCGATCCGTGGCCCGCCGCGCAGGCGTTCCTCGACGCCTACCAGCGGGTGCTGCCGCTGGAGCCGGAAGAGGTCGAGCTGATCGGTGAGCTGGTGCTCGCCCGACTCGCCGCCAGTGTGCTGATGTCGGCTTGGCGTGCGCCGCTCTATCCGGACAACGAGGAGTATCTGACGAGCTTGGTCGCCGGGAGTTGGCATGGGCTCGACCTGCTGGCCGATCTGGATCCCGCCGAGTTGGCGGAGCGCTTCCACCGGTTGTGCGGGACCTCGCGGGTGAGGTCGTCGCAACAGGCTGACTCCACGCTCGCGCAGCGCCGTAGTACGGCGTTGGGTGGGCGGAAGCTGTCGCCGCTGTTCTACCGCGAGCCGCTGCAGGTGGTCCGTGGGTCCGGAGCCTGGGTCCACACCGCTGACGGCCGGCAGTATCTCGATGCCTACAACAACGTTCCGGTCGTCGGCCACGCGCATCCCGCGGTGGTGCAGGCGATCTCGCGGCAGGCCGCGCTGCTGAACATCAACTCGCGCTACCTGCATCCGCACGCGGTCGAGCTGGCCGAGCGCCTGACCGCGTCGATGCCGGCCGGCCTGGACACCTGCATCCTCGTGAACTCCGGGAGCGAAGCCAACGATCTGGCCTGGCGGATGGCCAAACTGGTCACCGGCCGGACGGGTGCCGTCGTCGCGGACCTTGCCTACCACGGAGTCAGCGAGGCGACCGCGGCCTGGTCGACGAACACCTACCCGGCGTCGGACCGCCCGGAGCACATCGCGACTTTCGAGGCGCCGCGGACCGGCCCGAACGGGCAGCAGCCGGATGCTCTGGCTGCAGCCGAGCGGGTTCGCCTTGCCCGCCTCGAATTGCGCGCGTCCGAGCATGATCTCGCCCTGCTGGCGGTGGACAGCGTGTTCAGCAGCGCCGGCATTCTCACCCCGGTCGACGGGTTCATGCAGGGACTGCAGGACGAGGCTCGCGCGGTCGGCGGGCTGTTCCTGGCGGACGAAGTACAGGCTGGTTTCGGGCGGGGTGGGCGCAACCTCTGGCGGTTCAGCGACTTCGGGCTGACGCCGGACTTTGTCACGCTCGGCAAGCCGATGGGCAACGGCCATCCCATCGCCGCGCTGATCACCCGGCGGGAGATCGCCGAGCAGTTCGCCGCGGTGGACGAGTTCTTCAGCACGTTCGCCGGCAATCCGGTCTCGTGTGTCGCGGCGCTGACCGTGCTGGACGTGATCGAGCAGACCGGCCTGGTCGAGAACTCGGGCCGGATCGGTGCCTCGTTGGCAGCCGGGCTGGCTCCTCTCGCGGCGGATTTGCACCCGGCGGCCGAGGTACGCGGCCAGGGCCTCATGGCCGGTGTCGCACTTCCCCCGGACGCTCCGCTGACTGCGGCCGAACTCGCTGAACGCCTGCGCGACCAAGGCGTGCTCGTCGGGACCACCGGCCCCGGCGGCAGCGTCCTCAAAATCCGCCCGCCGTTGATCTGGCAGCAGGAGCACGTGAACCACTTCCTCGATGCCTTCGCTGCACTAGCCTGAGGTCCGTGCGCGAACTCGTTGTCCTTGGCACCAGTAGTCAGGTGGCGTCGCGGGAGCGCAACCAGAACGGCTACTTCCTGCGCTGGGACTCCGACGGTTTCCTCTTCGATCCGGGGGAGGGGACCCAACGGCAGATGCTGTACGCCGGGGTCCCGGCCGGCGCGATCACCCGGTTGTGTGTCACGCATTTCCACGGCGACCACTGCCTCGGAGTACCGGGGGTGATCCAGCGGCTGTCGCTCGACAAGGTGCAGCATCCCGTGCACGCGCACTACCCGGAGTCGGGCCAGGAGTACTTCACCAGGCTCCGGTACGCCGCGTCGTACTTCGAGCGGGCCACGGTGCTCGAGGAGCCGATCGAGGAAGACGGCCTGCTCTCGGTCGGACCGTTCGGCCAACTCTGGGCCAGGCGGCTGGAGCACCCGGTCGATTCGTACGGGTATCAGTTGATCGAGCCCGACGGCAGGCGGATGCTGCCGGACCGGCTGGCGCAGTACGGGGTGGTCGGGCCGGACGTGGGCCGTCTGCAGCAGGCCGGGTCGCTCGTCGTCGACGGGCGCACGGTCACGATCGACGAGGTGAGCGAGCCGCGACCGGGTCAGCGGTTCGCTTTCGTGATGGACACCCGGCTGTGCGAGGGCGTGTTCCGGCTGGCCGACCAGGCGGACCTGCTGGTGATCGAGTCGACGTACCTGTCGTCCGAGCGGTCCCTCGCCACGAACTTCGGCCACCTGACCGCCCGGCAGGCGGCTCGGGTCGCGCAGGAATGCGACGTCCGCAAACTCGTCCTCACCCACTTCTCCCAGCGCTACACCGACCCGGCCCCCTTCCACGAGGAGGCCGCGGAAGAATTCTCCGGCGAGATCGTCGTCGCTGCCGACCTGATGAGGATCTCGGTCCCTGCTCGCCGCTGATTTTGTTCATCCCGGGAACAACTGGGTACATGGTAGTTGTTGTGTGAAGTAACTACCCGCGTGAGCAAGGAGTTTCGATGCTGTACGGACAGGAACACGTCAAGCGCTACGAGGAGACGGACGGCGCGGAGGGCTACCTGTTCGGCCCACTCGACGCCGAGATCCTCATCCTCACCACGGTCGGCCGCAAGTCGGGTCTGGAGCGCAAGAACGCGCTGATCTTCCGTGAGGTGGACGGCGCCTACGCGATCGTCTCCTCCGACGGCGGCGCCGCCGCGCACCCCGGCTGGCACTTCAACCTCGAGGCCGACCCGAACGTCAAGGTTCAGATCAAGGCCGACCGCTTCGCCGCCCGCGCCCGCGTCGCCACCGACGAGGAACGCGCCCGCATCTGGCCGCTGATGACCGAGGTCTGGCCCGACTACGACAACTACACCAAGAAGACGGACCGGCAGATCCCGATCGTCCTCCTCGAACGCCAGTAGGTTCTCCCCACCCGGCTCCTCCCGTCGTGGAGGAGCCGGGTGCGGTCTGTTCACCGCACGGTGCGGAAGAACTCGCGGATGTCGGTGGTCAGGATCTCCGGCTCCTCGAGGGCCGCGAAGTGGCCGCCGCGGTCAACGTCGGTCCAGCGCGCGATGGTGTTCTCCTGCTCGGTGTAGCGGCGGATGCCGACGTCGTGGGCGAAGACGAGCGCGGCGGTCGGCACCCCGGAGTTCTCCTTGGTCGCGCCCCACGCGGGGTCCTGGGCATACCCGACGGAAGCCGCCGAGCCGGCCGTGCCGGTGAGCCAGTAGATCATCACGTTGGTGAGCAACCGGTCCCTGTCGATGATCGCGTCCGGCAACGTCGTGCGGGGATGCGTCCACTCGCGGAACCTCTCCATGATCCAGGCGAGTTGCCCGACCGGCGAGTCCACCAGTCCGTAGGCGAGCGTCTGCGGCCGCGTCGACTGGATCGCGATGTAGCCGAACTCCTCCCGCATGAACGCCTGGACCCTGGCCACCCGGTCCTGCTCCAACGGAGTCAGGGAGGCCAACTCGTCCTCGGACATCTGCATCGGCGGGATCGGGCCGGGCCCGTTCAGGTGCACCCCGACGACGTTCTCGCGAGCCGCCCGCGCCACCTCCGGGGAGATGCTCGCGCCCTTGTCGCCACCCTGTACGCCGTACCGGTCGTAGCCGAGGCGGTTCATCAGTTCCGCCCAGGTCCGGCCGATCCGGGCCGCGTCCCAGCCGTTCTCGTGCACCGGCCCGGAGAACCCGAACCCCGGCAGCGACGGAATCACCAGGTGGAAGGCGTCCGCCGGGTCCCCGCCGTACGACGCCGGGTCGCTCAGCGGCCCGATCACGTCCAGGAACTCCACGATGGACCCCGGCCAGCCGTGCGTCAGCATCAGCGGCAACGCCCCCGGCTCGGGCGACTTCACGTGCAGGAAGTGGATCTGCTGCCCGTCGATCTCGGTCGTGTACTGCGGGAAGTCGTTCAACTGCTTCTCAGCGGCCCGCCAGTCATAGCCGCTCCGCCAGTACTCGACGATCTCGCGAAGCCAGGCGACCGGTACTCCGGAGTCCCAGCCGTCGCCGGGGAGTGCGGCGGGGAACCGCGCGTTGTCGAGTCGGCTCTGGAGGTCGTCGAGGGTGCTCTGCGGGATGTCGATGACGAATGGCTTGATCATGGGGATGACTCTGTCACCTGGTTAGGACAGCTTCAGTCCTAGCTGGATGACAGACTTGTGAGCATGTTGGAAACCTCCGCACGCCTCCTCAAACTGCTCTCGCTGCTGCAGTCACCTCGCGACTGGAGTGGCACCGCGCTCGCCGAGGAGTTGGACGTCGGAGTGCGGACCGTCCGCCGCGACGTCGACAAACTCCGCAACCTCGGCTACCCGGTCGACGCGGTGGCGGGCGTCGCCGGCTACCGGCTCGGTGCCGGCGCTGCTCTGCCGCCGCTGCTGCTCGACGACGACGAAGCGGTCGCCGTCGCGATCGGGCTGCGGGCGGCCGCGATGGGTGGGATCACCGGGATCGAGGAGTCGTCGGTCCGCGCGCTCACGAAACTCGAGCAAGTGCTGCCGTCACGCCTGCGGCACCGGATCAGGCTGTTGCAGTCGGTCGCGGTGACGCCGACAGTCGGCGCCGCCGTCGCTCCCGATGTCGTGATGGCGGTCGCCACCGCCTGCCGAGATCACCAACGACTCCGCTTCGACTACCGGAGCCATAGCGGCGCCTCAACAGTCCGTACTACCGAACCGCACCGCCTTATCCACACCGGGCGGCGGTGGTATCTGGTCGCCTGGGACTTGGACCGAGAGGACTGGCGCACGTTCCGCCTGGACCGACTGGAGCCCCGAATCCCTACCGGTCCCCGCTTCACCCCGAGGGACGCGCCCGAGCTCGACGAGACGACGCGAGGGGTAGCGTCGGCCGCCTACCGCTACCAGGCCCGCTTCGTCCTGCAGGCTCCGGCCGAGGTGATCGCCGACCGGATCGGCAGCACGATCGGCACGGTCGAACCCATCGACGCCGGCTCCTGCGTGCTCGCCACCGGCTCGAACTCGCTGGACGAACTGCTCCTCTATGTCGGCCTGCTCGGCCACCCGTTCACGATCGAGTCCCCGCCCGAACTGATCGACCACACCCGCACGCTGACCGATCGCCTCACGGCCGCGGCGCGGGCTTGATGTTCTGGTTCAGGTGGAAGACGTTGGCCGGGTCCCAGGTGGTCTTCAGGGCGATCAGGCGGGCGAGCTTGGCGGGGGAGAAGGCCCGGCTGACGTTCTCGCCGTTCAGGGTGTTGAGGTAGGCGCCGCCGGCGTACGGCTCGAGGGTGGCGGCGTACGCGCGGAGGGTGGCGATGCGGTCGGAGTCGTCGTCGGCGTCCTCCCAGCGGGTGGCGGTGACGAACTCGAAGAGGGTGTCGCGCTGGCTGAACGCCGCGTCCTCGTCCGGTACGTCGGAGATCGCGCCGCCGTAGGCCTGCAGGCTCGCGCCGACCCCGGGGTTCCGCAGCAGTGCGCGGATGGCGTCGTCGGGCAACGACTTGAAGTAGTGGCCCTTCCAGTAGCGCCGGTAGCGGTGGCCCTGGACGTTGTCGTCGCGGGTCTGCAGGGTCGGGTAGGACAGCTCTTCGATGCTCTCGGCAACTACCGTGCCCAGGGCGCGGAAGGCGGTCAGCAGATCCGCGCCGTCGGCGGGATCGCCGACCCAGACGAACCCGACGCAGACCTCCTCGCCGCGCACGCTCGCGGTGAAAGTCGCCTGCCGTGGGGCCGTGGTGTTCAGCTCGCGCCAGCCCTTGAGTACTGCGAAGCCTTCCTCGTACGGATAGGTGAACTCGGCAACGAGCGTCCGCGTCCCGACCTCGTGCAGGCGGAACTCGAAGGACGTGACGATCCCGAAGTTCCCACCGCCGCCCCGCAGTCCCCAGAACAGCTCGGGGTTCTCCGTGGAACTGGCGCGGACCACCTCGCCGTCGGCGGTGACCAGTTCGTACGAGACGACGTTGTCGCAGGCGAGCCCGTACTGCCTGGCCAGCCATCCCATCCCGCCGCCGAGGGTGAGACCGCCGACGCCGGTGTGCGAGACGTTCCCGGCCGTGGTCGCCAGGCCGTGCTCCTGCGCCGCCCGATCCAGCTCGCCCAGCAGAGCGCCGCCCTGGACCCATGCGAGTTTCTGCTCAGGATCGACCCGTACTTCGCTCATCGGCGTGAGGTCGATCATCAGGCCGCCGTCGGGTACGGCGTGGCCGGCGATGCTTGACCGCCGCAGCGGACACCGATCTCGAGTCCGTGCTCGCGGGCGTAGCGCACGGCGGTGGCGACTTCGGTGGTGCTTCGGCACTTGGCGATCACCGCGGGGCGGCGGTCCACCATCGCGTTCCAGACGCTGCGCGCCTCGTCGTATCCGGCGTCTCCGTCCTTCAGCAGGGTCAGGTTCCGGGTTTGGGTCTGCGGCTGGGTCTGCGGCTGGTTCTCGGTGGTGGTCATGGCGGGCTCCTTTGCTGGAAAGTTCCTGTGCTCACCACCCTGACAGCGAAGCGGTACCCGGATAAGGTCCAGTTGCATGAGCCGATCCAGGACCAATTCGGGCGCCGGGGAACTGCTGGTCGAGCTCCGGCGGGAGACGGCCGTGCCGCTGCACCAGCAGTTGGAGAGCGGGATCCGGGAGCGGATCCGGCAGGGTCTGCTGCGCGCGGACACGGTGATGCCGTCGACGCGGGCGCTCGCGACCGATCTCGGCCTGTCCCGCGGAGTCGTGGTGGAGGCCTACCAGCAGTTGGTCGCCGAGGGGTATCTCGTCAGCCGCACGGGCGGCTACACGCAGGTCGCGCCGGCGGCGGCCCGCGCTCCCCAGGCCGGGACGAAGAAGCAGCCCAGCGGCCCGCCCAGGATCGACTTCAAGTACAGCCGCCCGGACGTCTCGCAATTCCCGCGAGCCGCCTGGCTGCGATCGATCCGGCGGGTGCTGAACGAGACACCGCATCTGAGTTTCGCGTACCTCGACGGGCGGGGTGCCGACGAGTTGCGAATGGCGCTGGCGGACTACCTCAACCGGGTCCGCGGGACCTCGGCCCTGCCCGAGAACATGTTGATCTGCAACGGATTCGCCCAGGGGTCGAGGTTGCTGCTGCAGGTGCTGGCCGCGTCCGGGTTCCAGCGGCTGGCAGTGGAGGACCCCTCGGACAACGAGTTACGCGACGTCGCCGAGACTGCTGGGTTGAAGACGGTCGGAGTACCGGTTCTGGAGTCTGGACTGGACGTGGAGGCGCTCGAGCGGTCGGGGGCGGACGTAGTACTGGTGACTGCGGCGCATCAGTTCCCGACGGGTGCGGTGGCGTCGGCGGAGACCCGGGCGGCGCTGGTCGAGTGGGCCGGCCGGCGGGACGCGCTGATCATCGAGGACGACTACGACGCGGAGTACCGGTACGACCGGGAGCCGATCGGCGCGATGCAGGGGCTCGCGCCGGATCGGGTGGTCTATGCGGGAACGGCGAGCAAGACGCTGGCGCCGGGGCTCCGGCTGGGCTGGCTGATCCTGCCGAGCCGGCTGGTCGAGGCGATGGCGGCCGCGAAGGTCGTCGACGATCGCGGGTCGCCGGTGCTCGACCAACTCACCTTCGCCGACTTCGTGGCGCGTGGCGAGTTCGACCGGCACCTGCGCCGGATGCGGCCGCGGTACCGCGAGTTACGGGACGCGTTGGTCGACCGGCTGGCCGATCGGCTCCCGGACCTGAAGCCGATCGGGGTGTCGGCGGGTCTGCACGTGATGACCTGGCTGCCGCCCGACCTCTCCGAGGACGCGGTGATGCGGGCGGCGCTCGATCGCGGGCTCGGGGTCTACGGCCTCGCGCCGTACTGGGTCGACCGCGCAGGTCCGGCCGGTCTCGTCTTCGGGTACGGCGGCCTCACCGAGGCGGCCGTTGTCGAAGGCATCGATCTTCTCGCCGACGCCGTCGCCTCAGTGCGCGATCACTCGTAGTCGGTCGAGGTGGTGACGCCGGCCCAGCGGGCGGCCTCGTCGGCGCGGGAGCGGGAGGCGCGGTCGGCGTGCTCCAACGCGTCCTTGCCGAGGAGAAGGCGCAGCGGCGGCTCGTCCAGGGCGGCGATGTCGAGGATCGCCTTCGCGGCCTTCGCCGGGTCGCCCGGCTGCTGGCCGTCGACGGCGACGCGGTACCGGTTGATCTCGCCGACGGTCGCCTCGTAGTCCGCGCCGACCGGTGCGATCGCCATCGACGAACCACCCCAGTCGGTCCGGAAGGCGCCGGGCTCGATGATCGTCACCTTGACGCCGAACGGCTTCACCTCGTTGTTCAGCACCTCGGAGAAGCCCTCGACCGCGAACTTGGCGGTCTGGTAGGCGCCCATGCCCGGCGTACCGCCGACCCGGCCGCCGACCGAGGAGAACTGCAGGAAGTGGCCGGCCCGCTGCTGCCGGAAGTACGGCAGGGCGGCCTTGGTGACGTTCACGACGCCGTACAGGTTGGTCTCGATCTGCGCCCGGAAGTCCTCGTCGGTGGTCTCCTCGATCGGCGCGCTGTTCGCGTAGCCCGCGTTGTTCGCGACCACGTCGAGGCCGCCGAACTCGTCGATCGCGGTCTGGACCGCCGCTTCGGCCGCCTTCGCGTCGGTGACGTCGAGTGCGACGGCGCGGATGGCCTCGCCGTACTGCGCGACGAGGTCGTCGAGTTGCTCGGGCTTGCGGGCGGTGGCGACGACGCGGTCGCCGGCGGCCAGCACCGCCTGGGTCAACTCCCGGCCGAGGCCACGGGAACTGCCGGTGATGAGCCAGGTCTTGCTCATGATCTTCTCTCTCCTAAGTAACCAACTGGTTGGATACTTCCATGGAACCTCACCGAGCCTGCAAAAGCAACCAACCGGTTGGTTGTATGCTGTCCGGATGCAGAGAAACGCGGCACGGACCCGGCAGCGCATCCTCGCGGCCGCAACCGACGAGTTCGCGGCGATGGGCATCGCCGGCGCCCGGGTGAACCGGATCGCCGAGGTGTCCGGCTGCAACAAGGCGATGCTGTACGCCTACTTCGGCAGCAAGAACGCGTTGTTCGACGCGGTCTTCAGTGCCTACGTGGACGCCTATCTCGACGAGGTCGGCTTCGACGCCAGCGACCTGCCGAGCTATGCCGGTCGCGTCTTCGACTACTTCGAGGAGCACCCGGACCATCTGCGGCTGGCCACCTGGTTCCGGCTGGAGCGGCCGCAGGGCTCCCGGCTGGGGGTGGTGCTCGAGGTGAACGCGGACCGGCTCGCGGCGTTGACGAAGGCGCAGGCCGACGGGCTGATCCCCGCGGACTTCAGCCCGATCGAGCTGTTGTCGCTGGTCCAGTCGATCGCGACGAGTTGGTCGACGATGAATCCGGAGTACGGCGCCGACCTGCTGCCCGGCCTCAGCCGGCGCCGGAAGGCCGTGGTCGCGGCGGTGGAGCGGTTGGTCGCCGGCGGGTGATCGCGGTGTGGCGCGAGACACAACGTTTTCTCAGTTGATTCATCGCTTGGCCCGAAGGACTTCTCAGGGAGCCGAGATCTACTCGGAAGCAGGACGGGTTGGGCTGAGGAGGCAACGGAGATGAACGACAAAGGACCAGCACAGCAGGGGAACGGGCAGCAGCGGAACCCGCAGCAGTGGAACCCGCAGCAGCGGAACCCGCAGCAGGGTGGCGGACCGCAGGGCTATCCGCAGCAGGGAAACCAGCAGCAGGGAAACCCGCAGCGCGGTGGCGGACCGCAGGGCTACCCGCAGCAGGGAAACCCGCAGCAGGGTGGCGGACTGCAAAGCTACCCGCAGCAGGGAAACCCGCAGCAGAGGTATTCGCAGTACGGGCAGTACCCGCAGTACGGGCAGCCGCAGTACGGGCAGTATGGGCCGCCGCAGTGGGGGCCGGGGTTCCAGCCGGCGCCGCCGCGGCGGCGGAAGCGGCGGGTGGCGATGGTCGGCGTGCTCGGCCTGGCCGTGGTGACGACGATCGGATCGGTTGCCTGGGGCATCGATCAGCAGTCGAACGCCAACAACACCTCGAAGTTCGCGCAGGTGCTCGACCCGGCGCAGGTCGCCGCTCAGGTCTCACCCGGACTGGTCGACGTGAATACGGTGCTGGGTTATGAAGGTGCTCGCGCGGCCGGTACGGGGATCGTGCTGACGTCCGACGGCGAGGTGCTGACCAACCACCACGTGGTGGAGGGCGCGACGCAGATCTCGGTCGTTGACATCGGCAACGGAAAGACCTACTCGGCGGGGGTAGTCGGCTACGACGCGACCCACGACCTCGCAGTACTGAAGCTGGCGGACGCGTCCGGGCTGCAGACCGCGAAGACCGGCGACTCCGGCAAGGTCGCGCTCGGCGATCAGGTGGTCGGCATCGGCAACGCCGGCGGAGTAGGCGGTACTCCGAGCTACGCGGCCGGCAAGGTGACAGGCTTGAACCAGGCGATCACCGCCACCGACGAGTCCGGCGCCGACCCCGAAAACCTCACCGGCCTCATCCAGACCAATGCGAACATCCAGGCAGGCGACTCGGGCGGCCCACTCGCCAACACCGCAGGCGAAGTCATCGGCATAGACACCGCCGGCGGCACCAACAACCCCGCCAGCGGCTCCACCGGCGAAACCGCCGTCACCTCAGGCTCCGCCACCGTCACCTCAGGCTCCGCCACCGCCACCCTGACCGCCTCCGGCGACGGCCCCAGTACCGGCTTCGGCGACGGCCCCGGCACCGGCTTCGGCGACGGCCCCGGCACCGGCTTCGGCGACGGCCAAGGTCAGAACCAGGCGCCGGGTCAGAGCCAAGGCCAAGGCCAAAGCCAAGGCCAGACCGCGACAACCGGTTTCGCCATCCCGATCAATCAAGCCCTGCAAGTCGCCCACCAGATCGAGGCAGGCAACTCTTCCTCGACCGTCCACATCGGTGGCTCCCCGATGCTCGGAATCTCGGTCTTGGTTGAGGCAGACGGAACCTCTGGCGCGGCAGTGAACGACGTCATCGCCAACGGCAAGGCCGCCAAGGCCGGGATCGCAACCGGCGACGTGATCACTGCCCTAGGAGGCAAGGCGATCGACAGCCCCGACGCCCTGTCGGCAGCGCTCAACCAGCACCACCCCGGCGACAAGGTCTCCGTCACCTGGCTAGACCAAATCGGCCGCCAGCACACAGCAACCATCGAACTAACCACCGGACCGGTCCGCTGACCCCTCATGTCCCACAGCGGACCGCAATCGGGCCCGGCGCACTCTCACCCCTCAGAGTGCCCGGGCCCGATCTCGCACCTCAGGGGGTGACGAACATCGTCGCCATCATGCCGGCGTCGGCGTGGCCGAGGAGGTGGCAGTGGTACAGGTAGCGGCCGGGGAAGTCGCCGAAGCGCATGATGATGCGGACCCGCTCACCCGCCTGCAGGGTGACGCTGTCCTTCCAGCCTGACTCGAACGGCGCCGGCGCGTTGCCGTTGCGGTCGAGGATCTGGAAGCGGACCAGGTGGGTGTGGAAGACGTGCGGGATCGGCAGTTCGGCTGACTCGGCGTTGTGGATGGTCCACACCTCGGTGCTGCCGAGCTTGGGCCTGATGTCGATCCGGTCGGGGTCGAACGACTTGCCGTTGATCACCATCTCGCCGCGGGCCGGGTCCAGGTTGAGCTGGAAGTCCCGGTGCACCGTCGCCTTGGACTCCTTCAGCCGCTCGATCGGCACCAGCTTGCCCGGCAGCCGGTCCTGGCCCTTCGCCTTCTTCACGTCGAACCGCAGCAGGTTCATCGGCAGGCCGAAGACCGAACTGGCCAGCACGATCTGCGAGCCGACCGGGTACTTGCTGAAGTCGACGATCACCTCGACCCGCTCGGAAGGTGCCAACGGCAACTTGTTGACCTGGACCGGTGCGGTCAGCAACCCGCCGTCGGTACCGATCACGTGGAAGCTGTCGCCGGCGCCGAGGGTGAGCTCGTGCAGGCAGTCCGACGAGGCCGCGTTCAGCAGCCGGAACCGGTAGCGCCGCTGCTCCACCTCGAAGAACGGGCTCGGCCGGCCGTTGACGAGTGGGACCTCGCCGAAGAACTCACCCTTGCCCGGATCAGGCAGCCGGAACGACCCGTCGGGGTTGAACGACCGGTCCTGGATCACCATCGGTACGTCGTACCGGCCGGTGGGCAGGCCGAGTCTGTCCTCGGCGGGATCGGTGATCAGGTAGAGCCCGGTCAGACCCTGGGTGGTGTTGAACGCCTCGTGGTGGTGGACATGGTCGTGGTACCACAGCGTGCTGGCCTGCTGCCGGTTCGGATAGATGTAGACGCGGTTCTTGCCGGGCTTGATCTCCTGGCCGGGCAGGCCGTCCGAGCTGGACCGGACGTTGCCGCCGTGCAGGTGGACCGCCGCGTCGGCCGGCAGTTTGTTGTGCTGCCGGATCACGATCGGGCGGTTCTTGCGGGCCCGGATGGTCGGACCGGGGAAGATCCCGTTGTAGCCCCAGATCGGCGTCTTCGCGCCGGGCAGGATCTGCTGCTGCGCGGTCCGCATCGTCATGTCGTAGTAGTCGGTGCCGGCGATGCTGAGCGTCGGCTTCAGCACCGGCGGAACCACCAGCGGGGTGGCGAACAGCGGGGCCGCGGGCGACGTGACCGCTGCCGTCGCCGTCCGGGTGAACGCGCTGGTCAGGCGCTCGACCGGCAGGGCCGCCGCGGCACCGGCCAGCAGGCCGTACTTCAGGACATCTCTTCTTTTGGGCATCATGCTTCTCCGTGAATCGGTAGCCCGAGCGGCCGGACCGTACTGCGTGGTGCTCGCCAGGGCACGCCGAACAGGACGGCGGCGATCAAGGTGAGCGCGAACGTGTAGCGAAGGGTGACCAGCGCGACGCCGGTCAAGTGCGAGGCCATCGAGACCCCGGCGATCTGCTCGTCGAACAGCCGGCCGTGCGCGAGTACCTCAGGCACGCTGGCCATCGCGGCGGCGATCGCGGCCGCACAGGCGAAGGCGATCCGGACCCGCGCGGTACCAGCGTCCGCACCGACCCGTACTGCGATCGCCCGGACCGCCAGCGTGACGATCAGCAGGATCGCGATCGTCACCGGCAGCGCGAGGGTGGAATCGCGCAGGAAGTGCAGCAGTGGGCTGAGTTCCTGCGCAGCGGCCTCGTGCGAACCGTGCGCGCCGGCACCGGCCCCGTGGGCAGGACCGCCGTGGCCGGGCCCGCTGTGGGTCCCGACGGCGCTGTGGGTCCCGACGGTGCTGTGGGTTCCGACGGCCCCGAGCGCGTGATGTGTTTCCGCGCGCCCGGGCAGATAGACGTAGTGCAGCACCCAGCCGGTCGTGTAGTTCTCGACCACCCCGAGCGCCACGATTTTCCAGATCATGGCTTCCCCCTTGTGACGTGGTCTCCAGCGTCGTCGGGGGTGGGTGGTGCGGGCATCGGTGGTGCCTACCCATTTCAGGGCATCTCACTACCTAGCAACCGGGTCTCAGTACTCGGTCGGGGATTCTGCATCGCTCGTCTCGATCAGTAAGATGGCAGTCCAGCTCGAGAGGCGCTGCGACGGGCCCGGAGGGTTCCGCCACGCTCGACCTGGAGTTTGTGACGAAAGGGCGCCTCCGGAGACTTTTCTGGAGGTGGCCGAAGATGACGGATCGACGGACCAGGTTGCGCAACCTGCTGGACCAGCGGGTGGCGATTCTGGACGGCGCCTGGGGCACGATGCTGCAGGGCGCGAAGCTGACCCCCGAGGACTACCGGGGTGACCGCTTCACCGGCCACAGCCACGACGTGACCGGCGACCCGGACCTGGTGAACCTGATGCGTCCGGACCTGATCCTGGACGTGCACCGGCAGTACCTGGACGCCGGCGCGGACATCACCACCACCAACACCTTCACCGCCACCAGCATCGGCCAGGCCGACTACGGCCTGCAGTCGCTCGTGCGGGAGATGAACCTGCAGGCCGCCCAGTTGGCCCGCCAGGCCGCGGACGAGGCCGGTGGCCGGTTCGTCGCGGGGTCGATCGGCCCGCTCAACGTCACCCTGTCGCTGTCGCCGCGGGTCGAGGACCCGGCGTACCGGGCGGTGTCGTTCGAGCAGGTCCGGGACGCGTACGCCGAGCAGATCTCCGCGCTCGCCGAGGGCGGTGTCGACCTGCTGCTGGTCGAGACGATCTTCGACACGCTGAACGCCAAGGCCGCGATCGCCGCTGCCCGCGAGGTGGCTCCCGACCTGCCACTGTGGATCTCGGTGACGATCGTCGACCTGAGCGGCCGGACGCTGTCGGGCCAGACCGTCGAGGCGTTCTGGAACTCGATCGAGCACGCCAAGCCGATGGTCGTCGGGGTGAACTGCTCGCTCGGTG
The DNA here is from genome assembly GCF_039530625.1 of Kribbella sancticallisti. NCBI lineage: Bacteria > Bacillati > Actinomycetota > Actinomycetes > Propionibacteriales > Kribbellaceae > Kribbella > Kribbella sancticallisti. The sequence continues at coordinate 109,146 of NZ_BAAAOS010000038.1, forward strand.
CCGCCGAGTTGCGCCCGCACGTCGCCGACCTGGCCCGGTTCGCCGACACCTACGTCGCCTCGCACCCGAACGCCGGTCTGCCGAACGCCTTCGGTGGGTACGACGAGACGCCGGACCAGACCGCCGGGATGCTCGGCGAGTTCGCCGAGTCCGGGCTGGTCAACATCGTCGGCGGCTGCTGCGGTACGACGCCGGCGCACATCGCCGAGATCGCCAAGGCGGTCCAGGGACTCCCGCCGCGTCAGGTCGCCGCGCCGTCCGGGCAGACCCGGTTCAGCGGGCTGGAGCCGTTCTCGATCGGGCCGGACACCGGGTTCGTGATGATCGGCGAGCGGACCAACGTCACCGGCTCGGCCCGGTTCCGCCGGCTGATCGAGTCCGACAACCACCAGGCCGCGGTGGACGTCGCGCTGGAGCAGGTCCGCGGCGGCGCGAACCTGCTCGACGTGAACATGGACGCCGACCTGCTCGACAGCGAGCAGGCGATGACCACCTTCCTGAACCTGATCGCGACCGAGCCCGAGGTGGCCCGGATCCCGATCATGATCGACAGCTCGAGGTGGTCCGTGCTCGAGGCCGGGCTGAAGTGCGTGCAGGGCAAGGGCGTGGTCAACTCGATCAGCCTGAAGGAGGGCGAGGAGCAGTTCCTCACCCAGGCCCAGCGGATCCGCGACTACGGCGCCGGCGTGGTGGTGATGGCCTTCGACGAGCAGGGCCAGGCCGACACCGTCGAGCGCAAGGTGGCGATCTGCGGCCGGGCCTACGACCTGCTCACGCAGAAGATCGGCTTCCCGGCCGAGGACATCATCTTCGACCCGAACGTGCTCGCCGTCGCCACCGGCATGTCCGAGCACAACGGCTACGCCAAGGCCTTCATCGACGCCTTGCCCTTGATCAAGGACCGCTGTCCGGGCGTCCATATCAGCGGCGGCATCTCGAACCTGTCCTTCTCGTTCCGCGGCAACGACATCGTCCGCGAGGCGATGCACTCGGCCTTCCTGTACCACGCCGGCCAGGTCGGCCTGGACATGGGAATCGTCAACGCGGGCCAGCTCGCGGTCTACCAGGACATCCCGCCGGACCTGCTGGAACTGGTCGAGGACGTGATCTTCGACCGGCGCGACGACGCCACCGACCGGCTGGTCAGCTTCGCCGAGAACGTGAAGGGCAAGGGCACCAAGCGTGAGGTCGACCTGTCCTGGCGCGAGGGCCCGGTCGAGGAGCGGCTGTCGCACGCGCTCGTGCACGGCATCGTGGACTTCATCGAGGAGGACACCGAGGAGGCCCGGCTGACCCGGAAGCGGCCGCTCGAGGTGATCGAGGGTCCGTTGATGGACGGGATGAAGATCGTCGGCGACCTGTTCGGCGCGGGCAAGATGTTCCTGCCCCAGGTGGTGAAGAGCGCCCGGGTGATGAAGCGCTCGGTCGCCTACCTGGAGCCGTTCATGGAGGCCGAGAAGGAGCAGGCCCGGCTGGAGGGCCGCGAGGAGGCGGTCCGCGGCCAGGGCAAGGTCGTGCTCGCCACGGTCAAGGGCGACGTGCACGACATCGGCAAGAACATCGTCGGCGTCGTGCTCGGGTGCAACAACTACGAGGTGATCGACCTGGGCGTGATGGTGCCCGCGGCCCGGATCCTCGACACGGCCATCGCCGAGGGGGCCGACGTGGTCGGCCTGTCCGGGCTGATCACGCCGTCGCTGGACGAGATGGTCTCGGTGGCCGACGAGATGCAGCGACGCGGCCTCAAGCTGCCGTTGCTGGTCGGCGGCGCGACCACCTCGAAGCAGCACACGGCGGTCCGGATCGCACCGGCGTACGAGAACACCACGGTGCACGTGCTCGACGCCTCCCGGGTGGTCGGCGTGGTCTCGGACCTGCTCGACGAGGAGCGCGCGGGAGAGCTTGCCATCAGCAACCAAGCGGCTCAGGAGGCGCTGCGCGAGCAGCACGCGAACAAGCAGCGCAAACCGTTGCTGACCATCGAGGACGCCCGCGCGAACCGCGAACAGGTCGAGTACGGCGAGATCCCGGTGCCGGAGTTCACCGGACTCCGCCGGGTGTCGCCCGACCTGGAGACGCTGCGGGCGATGGTGGACTGGCAGTTCCTGTTCCTCGCCTGGGAGCTGAAAGGCAAGTACCCGGCGATCCTGGACCAGCCGGTCGCGCGCGAGCTGTTCGACGACGCGAACACGCTGCTCGACCAGATCGTCGCGGACAAGTCCTTCACGGCCGAGGGTGCCTACGCGTTCTGGAAGGCGCACAGCGAGGGCGACGACATCCTGCTGGACGACCTGGGGGTCTCCTTCCCGATGCTTCGGCAGCAGACGCAGAAGCCCGAGGGTCGCGAGAACCGTTGCCTGGCCGACTACATCGCCCCGTCCGGGGATCACCTGGGCGGCTTCGCCGTGGCGATCCACGGCGCCGAGGAGTTGGCAGCGCGGTACGAGGCGGAGAACGACGACTACCGGGCGATCATGGTGAAGGCGCTGGCCGACCGGCTGGCCGAGGCCTTCGCCGAGTGGATCCACCTGGAGGCGCGCAAGGCCTGGTTCGAGCCGGACGCCGAGCCGCTGCTGGAGGACCTGCACGCGGAGCGCTTCCGCGGTATCCGGCCGGCGCTGGGCTACCCGGCGAGCCCGGACCACAGCGAGAAGAAGTTGCTGTTCGACCTGCTCGAGGCGGACAAGTTGGGCCTCGGCCTGACCGAGTCCTTCGCGATGACTCCCGCGGCCGCCGTCAGCGGCCTGATCTTCGCCAGCCCCGCCGCGAAGTACTTCACGGTGGGTCGCGTCGGCAAGGACCAGATCGAGGACTACGCCGCCCGCCGGAACCTCCCGCTGGCCGAGATCGAGCGCTGGCTCCGCCCGAACCTCGCCTACGACCCGGACTGAATGCCACAGTGACGGCATGACTGTTTCCCTGCGGGCTGCCACGGCGGCTGATGTCGATGCGGTGGCGCTCATCTGGTACTCCGGCTGGGGTGACGGGCACTTCGGGAACGTGCCGGACGAGTTGGTTGCCATCCGCACCAAAGAGTCGTTCTGGGAGCGGGTGGGGGCGGATCTCCGACACGACGGTCGCGCTGGTCGGGGACCAGGTCGCGGGGTTCGTGATGGTGGTGGACGACGAGGTCGAGCAGGTCTACGTGTCCGGCGACCACCGAGGTTCCGGGGTCGCGGACACGCTGCTCTCCGAGGCCGAGCGGCAGATCAAGGCCAACGGGTACGACGAGGCGTGGCTCGCGGCCGCGACCGGGAACGCCAGGGCGCGGCGGTTCTACGAGCGCAGCGGCTGGACCGACAGCGGCGCGTTCGACTACCCGGCGACCACCGACGACGGCCCGATCCCGGTGCCATGCCACCGCTACGTCAAGAAGCTCTGACCACCTGCAGCCTGCGGGTCGCCGGGACGATCAGAAGCAAAGCCGCGCAGACCAGACCCAGGCCGAACGAGAAGATCATCAGCGGGCGCTGGCCGGTCAGTGAGGCCAGTGGGCCGGCGACGCTTCGGCCGAGTGCCATCGTCACCAGCGACCCGGCCACGTCGTACGCGTAGACGCGGTTGAGCAGGTCCGCCGGGACCTGGGTCTGGACGGTGGTCGACCAGATCACCGACCAGAAGGCGATGCCGGCCCCGGCGACAGCCCAGCCGATCACCAGGACGGCGAGGTTCGGGCGCAGCGCGGGGATGAGTGGGTAGATCGCGAACAGAGCCCAGCCGATCGACCCGACGGCGAGTGGGCGCGTCGGCCGGATCCGGATCGCCAGGGTTCCACCGATCGCTCCGCCCGCGCCGAAGGCTGCCAGGCCGATGCCGAGGGCGGCCGAGTCCAGGTTGGTGACAATCAGGTCGGCCCCGATCGGCAGCGACACCCCGACCACGAAACAGCCGTACAGCAAGAAGATCGTGATCACGCTGAACAGCCACGACCGGGCGCGGAACTCCTGCCAGCCTTCGATCAGTTGCTTCCCGAACGAGGCCGCAAGGGCTGCCGGAGCGGTGTCCAGTCTCAGACCGAACAAGCAGATCGCGCTGATCGCGTAGGTGGCCGAGTAGATGCCGAACACCACGCTCGGCCCGGACACACTCACCAGTACTCCGGCCGCCGCCGGGCCGAGCACGCCGGCCATCGACTCGGCGATCCGGAGAATTCCGTTCGCGCGCTGCACGTCGTCCGCCACCTGCGGGACCATGCTGGCCACGCCCGGCTGGAACATCGCGCTCGCCACGCCGCTGAGGAACTGCAGCACCACGATCGTGGCCAGCGACGGCGTACCGAGCGCGAACAGGACGGCCATGCCGGCCTGGATGACGAACCGGACCAGGTCGGCCAGCACCATCATCCGGCGGGCGGTGAACCGGTCGGCGAGCACGCCGCCGACGAGCATGCACAGCGCGACCGCGGCCAGCCAGGACCCGAGCGCATACCCGACCCCGCTGGCGCCGTACCCCGCTTGCAGTACGCCGACCGACAGCGCCACCGGCAGCATCGCGTCCCCGAGCAGCGAGGTGGTCCGCGCCCCGAAGTACAGGCGGAAGTTCGGGGACCACAGGGGACGGGCGGGGGTCAGCAGGGGAGCCGGTTCGGTGGCGCAGGTCATGTGCGTCAAGCTAACTCGTTACTGACATGCGCCGCGGGCAGTCTCGACCAGCGAGAACAGCGGGCGTCGAGGAGCTCCGCTAGCGCGGCAAGGCGCCGTGCAGCAGGGTCTCCAGCGCTGCGCGGAGAGCGGGGGCGAACTCGGTTCGGTAGACGGCGACAGCGGGGTCCGCCTCGTACGCCGCGGTGATCGCGGCGGCGGGATGAGTGTGCGTCCAGATGGCGCCGGTCAGCATGATCATCGCCGCGATGAAGCGGGTTGCGCCGTCCCCGCCCAACTCCGGGATCCGGCCGGTCACCTGGCGCACGAGCTCCCCAAGGTTCTGGATCGAGCTGCGCTTGAACCGGAGCGCGATCTCGACGGAGATGTTGTGCTCCAGTACGGCGGCCTGCGCGCTGGTCAGCGCACACAGCATCGGCCGTGACGCCACCGTCTCGACGATTGCGTCCGCGAGCTTCGCCGCGCGCTCGTCCATCGGCGCTTCCGGGTCGACCGTTCGGGTGAGCTCGGCATCGAGCTGCGCCATCCACTCCCGCGACTCGGCGTCCAGGAGTTCCAGCAGCACCGCCTCGCGGGACTCGAAGTAGTTCAGCACGTTGGACTTCGCCAGCTCCACCCGCCGGCTCAACTCGTTCAGGCTGAGCTGGGCGACCGGCATCTCGGCCAGCATCGCCGCCGCCGTGTCCAGAATCGCGCGCCGCCGCTCGGCCCGTTGCTCCTCGCTGCGAGCCCGCCGGAAAGTCGTCACGGTCACAGTCTACAGACCGATGGTCTGTTGTCATCAGACCGGCGGTCTGATACGTTCGAAGCATAACAGACCAGCAGTCTTTTACTGAAGGAGAGCCTCATGTACGTCGTCCCGGACCAGACCGGCAGGTACGCAGTGGTGACCGGCGCGAACAGCGGCACCGGCAAGGAGACCGTCCGCCGCCTCGCGGGCGCCGGAGCCCGGGTGGTGATGGCCGTCCGCACGATCGCGAAGGGGGAGCAGGCGCGCGCCGAGATCCTGGCGCAGTACCCGGACGCGCACCTCGACGTACGGCGGATCGATCTCGCCGACCTGGCCTCGGTCGAGGAGTTCGCCGCGGGCCTGATCGCGGACGGCACTCCGATCGACCTGCTCGTCAACAACGCGGGCGTGATGGCGCCGCCGACCCGGATGACCACGGCGGACGGCTTCGAGTTGCAGTTCGGCAGCAACTTCCTCGGCCCGTTCGCGCTGACTCTGCGGCTCCTGCCGCTGCTGCTCTCCGCGCCGGCGCCGCGAGTGGCCACGATGAGCAGCGGAGCGGCGAACTTCGGCCGGATCAGGTTCGACGATCTCCAGTGGGAGCAGGGATACCGGCCGGCCGCGTCGTACGCGCAGTCCAAGCTCGCCGACCTGATGTTCTCCCACCAGCTGGCGGCGATCGCGGCCGACCGCGGCTGGAACCTGATGAGCAACGCGGCGCATCCCGGCTACACCGTGACCAATCTGCAGTCGGCCGGTGCGAGCCTCGGCCGGGAGAAGTTGCCGTGGTGGCACACCCTGGTCGAGCACTTCAACCCGCTGCCCAAGCAGGGAGTCGAGCAAGGTGCGGAGCCGCTGCTGTTCGCGGCGACGAGCCGGGAGGCCGCAGCCGGCGCGTACTACGGTCCGAGCAAGCGCCTCGGTCTGGTCGGGCCCACCAAGCTCGCCAAGGCGCCGAGGCGTTCACTCGACGCCCAGACCAATACACGCCTCTGGGAGGCCGCGGAACGCCTCACCGGTGTATCCCTCCTGGACCGGATCCCTTCTGCTGGATAGCCCGGGCATCTACTGTGCGGGAATGAACGAGTGGTCGAGTGGGGAGATCTACGAGTCGTACGTCGGGCGCTGGAGTCGGCTGGTCGCCGCGGAGTTCCTGAGCTGGCTGGATCAGCCGGAGGGACTGAGGTGGCTCGACGTCGGCTGTGGGACCGGCGCTCTGAGCAGCACCATCCTCCGTACTGCGGCGCCGGCCGAGGTGGTCGGTGTGGACCCGTCCGCGGGGTTCGTCGAGTACGCCCGCGGCACGATCGACGACGATCGCGCGCGGTTCGAGGTCCGGTCGGCCGCGGACCTGGGCGATGAGTCCTTCGACGTCGTGGTCTCGGGACTCGTCCTCAACTTCATCCCGGATCGGCAGGACGCGCTCCGCCGGATGCACGCGATCGGCGGCACCGTCGCGGTTTACGTCTGGGACTACTCCGACGGCATGGAGTTGATGAAGTACTTCTGGGATGCCGCGGCCGAGATCAAGCCGGAGGACAGCGACCAGGACGAGGGACTGCGGTTCCCGTTCTGCACCCCGGCCGGCCTGGAGGCGTTGTTCACCGAAGCCGGTTTCGCCGACGTCACCACCCGCTCGATCGTCGTACCGACGGTGTTCGAGTCGTTCGACGCCTACTGGAAGCCGTTCCTGGGCGGGCAGGGCGTCGCGCCGGCCTATCTGCGGAGCCTGGCCGAGTCCGACCAGGACGCGATCCGGGACCTGCTCAGGGAGCGGTTGCGCACGGCATCGGATGGTTCGATCTCACTGACTGCCAGGGCCTACGCGGTCCGCGGCCGGGCAGCCGCTGCGGAGTAGGCCGAAGAGGAGGTCGCCGGTCCACTCGTTCTTGAACCAGGTGTTCGGCGGCCGGAAGCCAGTCACCGGGTCGAGATCACCGACCGAGTATGTCAAGAAACGGAGGGTGGATCCGTACTTCCTGTGAGGGGCCGCGTTGGGCGGCCGGGATGGAGGCGGCCGATGAGGTTCCTGCTGATGCTGCAGGTGAGCACCGCGGTGTTGGAGAAGCAGACCGAGGAAGAACGCACCGCCCTGTACGCCGGGCGCCGGGAGTTCCAGCAACTCGCCTCTGAGGCCGGTGAGCTGATCAGTGCGCAGGTGCTGGCTGATCCGTCGACGAGCACGGTGGTACGCGGCAGCAGCGGCGGCGTACCGGCTGTGCTGGCGGGTGAGAGTGCCGACGAGTTCCTGGGCGGCTACTACCTGGTCGATGTGGACAGCAGGCAGCGGGCGATCGAGCTGGCCGATCTCTTGCCGGACGCGCGGATCGACGGGCACGCGGTCGAGATCCGCCCGGTGATGTTCTCGGCCGCCGCGGATTTCTAGGACGAACGAACTAGAGCAGCGGTCCGGCGACCGCCGCGGCCGCCCGGCGGCTGGGAACCTCGAGCTTGAGCAGGATCGCCGAGACATGGTGATCGACCGTACGCACCGACAACACCAGCTCCGCGGCGATCTCGGCGTTGCTCTTGCCGTCGGCCAGGAGGCGCAGTACGTCGACCTGGCGCGGCGTGAGGCCGGCCGGGTTGCCCCGGGTGGACGCTGCCGGCCGGCGAGGCAGGCGCTTGACGCCGAGCTTCGCGAGCTCGGCCCGGGCGATGGCTGCCGCAGGTCGGGCGCCTAGTTCGTCGAGCGCCCAGATCGCTTGAGTGGTTGCCTCGATGTCGCCCGAGCCCATCTTGAAGAGAGCCTTCTCGTACGGGTCGTCGGTCAGTGCGACGGCGCGCTGCCAGTCACCGGCGATCGCGGCTCGGTAGACCTCCGCGCACCCCTCGAACAACTCGACGTCGATGCCGCCGAGCCACAGGTAGTAGTAAAGCTCGCCCATGAAGTGCCCGAGGCCGCCAGGCGTCGGGCGGTCTCTAGCCGACTTGTAGAGGTGCTCGGCGACGAAGCTGTTCCCTGCGAGCCAGGCCCACTCCGCGCCACCCACGGCGGTGTAGAGGATCCCAGGCAGCGACTCGTGCGCCCAAGCCCGCCGCCAGGACGTAGCGAGCATCGGGTCGGCAGCATTCAGTTCGCCCGTGCGTGCAAGCAGCCGGCCGAGGACAGGTGTGCTGTAGACCTCGTACATGCCCGGGTCGTCGTTCAGGTCGAGCAGTCGTCGGAGTCTCGCCGCCGCGTCGGCCCAACTCCCGCGCCGCAGGTCCAGCTGGGCCTGATGGACCTCCAGGCTGTAGGAGTGCGCCCAGATGCCGTGCTTGCGGGTGAACTGCAGGCCGGCCTCCAGACACTCGGCCAGTTCGTCGAGGCGGTACTCACGGAACAGCACGAAGGCGAGACTCGTGTACGCGCGGGCGGCTGACTCGTGGTCGCCCGTCTCCAGCGCCGCTTGCAGGCTCTCGCGGATCAGCGGCAGCCCGTCCGGCTTCCCGTCGAACGCGTGGCTGAGACCGATGTAGTTCAGGCAGAGTGCCGCGAGATCCGTGCGGCCGACTTCCAGAGCCAGCTCCCGCGCCCTCCACAGCTCCTCAACAGCGTGACCAGCTCTGGTCTCCGAGATCAGAATCCCCTGGTACGCCGTGATGGAGGCGAGCACGTCCTTGGAATCAGTGGTCTCGGCGAGGCGGCCGGCTCGTGTGATCCCGGTCATCGCGTGCTCGGTGTGCCCGGACAGGTACTGGCTGCGGGAGACCCGCAGCAGCGTCTCGGCCAGGGCAGCGGGCTCCCCGGCTTCCTCGCGGAGCTTGATCGCCTCCTCGCCGACCTGGACGGCGTCGACGAACCGGTGGGCGATGTGGAGCTCCCAGGCATAGTCGTCGAGCAACGCGGCCCGCTCGGCCGGCGGCAGCCGATCGGCGTACGGGGTGACTGTCTCGAAGGTGGTCACGGCCTGCTGGTGGGATCCGGCCGCTGAGGCGGCGCGGGCGGCAGCAGGGCCATAGGCAACCAGTGTGTCGACGTCGCGAGCCTGTGCGGCGTGATGGATCAGCCTGGGCAGGTCAGGTTCGTCCGCCGACAGCAGAGCCTTGAGTACCGACTTGTTGAGGGCACGGCGCCTGATCTCGGGCAACTGCTGCTCCGCGGCCCGGCGAGCGATCTCGTGCCGGAACCCGATCGCACCGTCCTGCAGAACCAGTACTCCGTACTGCTCGGCCTCCGCGAGTCGCTCGAAGTCCTTGCCCAGCAGGTCTTCTGCGAAGGCGAGCGGCAGCTGCGACGGGATCACCGACAGCTGCTCGACCAACCGCAGGCAGGGTTCGCTCAAGCTGCCGAGCCGAGCTAGTACTGCGTCCACCACCGTGACCGGGACGTGCCCAGCCGGACCAGCCAGGGTCTCCGTCAGATAGAACGGGTTCCCCTTGGTCAGGTGGTGCAGCTCGTCGGCATCGTGCGCGGACCCCGCGGCGAGGGACTGAACCGCGGCCAGTGACAGCGGCGGGAGCTCGACCCGGATGATCCTGTCGCCGCGGAGGTCTCCCAGCAAAGCTCGCAGGGAGGTTCGATCGACAGCGTCCGGCCGATAGCTCAGCACCAGCAGCAGGCGAGTCCGGTCGAGACGGCGCGCCAGGTACCGCAGTACGTCGATGGTGACGTCGTCGGCCCAGTGCACGTCCTCGATCACCAGCACGCTCAGCTTGGAGCCGCTGACGTCCGCGGTGATCCCTTCGAGCACGACGTCCAGAGACCCGCCCGACAAGGCCTTCTCGGCGGCGCCGCCCGAGCCCCGGAACGCCTCGCGGAGCGGGCCGAGGACAGGCGGCGTCAGCAGATCGTCACAGGCGCCGCGGAAGCTTCGAACGCCTTCGGGGAGATGATCGAGGAAGGACCGGACGACGCTGGTCTTGCCGATCCCCGCCTCGCCGGTGACCAGGGCTACCGAGCCGCCGGGGTGATCGAGGGCAGCCAGCAGCTCCGCGATCGGTCGATCCCGTTCGAGAAGACCCGGCCCTGGCTGCATTCCACCCCCTGAGTGCCAAGCTCAGGGTAGCTAGTGTCTGAGTCGGAAGTTCGTGCACGTCTCCGACTCAGGACACTAGATCCTGAAGGTGAGGTAGCGGCTGGCACCGGCCGCGCCGGTCACGTCGACGATCACCTCCGTACTACGCCCGGTGCGACGAGTGGTGATCCCCGTGTCAGCGTCGGCCACCCGCAGGCTCGGCAGGTGCACATACAGCCGGACGGTGGTCGCCAGCTGGGTCGGGTCCGAAATGGCCAGCTGGATCTCGCGGCCACGGATCCGCCGGATCACCGAGCACGGCGTAGCCGCTTCCAGATCGGCCACTCGGTCGGGCAGCCAGAAGTTGACCAGGGTCAGCGCTTGGGGGAGATGGAGCACGGCTTGGGCTTTGGCGGTGTTCCGCAGTACCAGGACGCCAGGGGCTTGGGAGAGCTGCTTGGTCCGGGCGGCAGATGCTCCCGGTGCCAACAGGTAGCTGTACGTCGCCGCGGTCGGGTCTGTGCCGTGGTTCAGCCACATAGTCAGGTAGCGGCGGGTGATCGAGGTCGTCGGACCGCCGGTATTGATGTCGCGCCAGGAACCTGTCCGGGCCTCTCGCCGGAGTTGCAGGTCAGAGCCGCTGGGGAACACGTAGCCGCCGACGCCTTCGAGGTGTGCCCAGCGAGCACGGCTGACGCTGTCGGTGTCGCCCAGTTGCGGGACGCGAGTGAGGCCGTCCACTGTCAGGGCGTTGGTGCCGGCGCTGTGCAGGTTGCGGTTCTCGACGACGGTCTCGACCGGATGCCCGCTGGTTCCGGTGATCCCGGCGCCCAGGGCGACGACATACTCGTCCAGACAGAACCACGACTTCTTCGCCCGCATCGGCGAGACAGGACCCTCGAGGTCCTGGCCGACGGCCGCGTAGCCATCGAGAGTGCTGCCGCCGACCCAGGTTGCTGTCGGTGGCCTGGCCGCTCCCCACTCGCCACCTGCTTTCGGCGGCAGCGGCAGCTTGTCCACGGTGATGCCAGGTAGGCGATAGCGATCGACGGTCGGCCAGAAGGCGTCGGCGTACTGGCCGTTGTCGTGGTCGTAGAGATAGGTCATGCCGGAGCCGGTGTGGTAGCCCTGCTCGTTCTCGCCGTTGCCGGATTCGTAGTACGCGATGCGGCGGCTGGCCATCGAGATCGAGTACGCCCAGCCGCTGCGGCGGTGCACCGACCGGTCCATCCCGGCGAACAGGGTGTGGCCGTCCCGCTCGGGTGCGGGCGTGACGCCTTGCAACGACTTGACCAGGGACACCCGCGGAATGGTTGCTCCTGACAACATGCTGCCGAAGGTGTCGCGCTGCAGCCAACCGGCCACCGCGGACCGCCACTGCGTCGCCAGGGTGGAGTCGACGCCTGCCGCGAGCCGGAGAATCGCCTCGGCCGCCGTGTAGCCGTCGTTGTGGTCGGACGCGTTGTGGCGGGACACGGCCCGGCCGCGGACGAAGTCCATCATCCGTAGGTCGTGGACCACCGGCAGGTACGCCTTGGCGACCGAGTCGAACAGGATCTCCCGCTTCGGGTCCGTCACCGCCCAGGGCGAGTTCGCCAGCAGAGCAAGGAGTTTGCCGATGCCGCTGAGCAGTACGTGGCCGTAGGTGCCGGTGTACGCGACCCAGGTGTGCTGCACGAACGAGCCGTCGCGGTAGAAGCCGTCGCCGCTCGTCACGTACTGCCAGGTGTCGCTCAGCCCGTCGCGGGCATGGGTCAACATCGCCTCGTCCTCGGTGACCAGGGCTCGCACGATGATCGCCTGGCAGAGGTCGACGCGGTTCGCGCCGGTGGACAGGACCCTGCGCTCGGTCGGGAACATCCAGTACGGGTCGGGGACGAAGTGGTCGATGGCCGCGCAGTACCGCTCACGTGCGGCAGGCGGCAGGACGTCGTACAGGAGGACCATCGTGCTGGCGAGTGGCCTGGTGCCACCGATCTCCCATGACCACCAGTTGCCGAACTCCTTGGTGGTCGGGTTGTAGATCAGCTGGTCCATCGACTCCAGCCCAGCCTGTACGTCGGCCAGCAGCGCGGGGTCCTCGTAGTACTGCGACCCGGGGGTGGCCCAGGCGGTCGCGAGCTGCTCCAACCGGACGTAGGTGTTCGCGACGGAGGGGTCGGCGGTCAGCGGGTAGTCGCTGAAGACGAGCATGCGGGTGGCTGTGCGGTCCAGCTTCGCCAGTGACGCCCGCACCGCGGTGTCCAGGCGGGTCAGTGCGGCCGCGTAGTCGGGATCGGTGGGTTCGAGGGCAGCTCCGCCGGTGAGGCCGGCGGCCCACTTCGCCCTGAGCGAGGCGAAGTCGGCGGGTGCGGCCGCGGCGGGGAGCTTCATGGTCAACTCTGTCATGGCCGCCGTGGCCGTAGCGGTGCCGGCGGCAAGAAAGGTCCGTCGTTTCACGGGAGATCTCCTTCAGCGGGGCGGGTTCACTGAGGACTTGTGTCGAATGAGTCTGTGGCAAGTCATCCCTTGGGTCAATGGATTCATGCGAATGAATTTCCCGCGGTGACCCAGTAGAGTCAGCGGTCAGAGTGGGCGACGGGAGACTTGTGAGCGCATCGGAAGTGCCGGCGGACGGTGCCGCGGCCGGGCCGGCGGTGGCGCGCGGACAGAAGGCGCGGCATCTGGCGGGGGAGTTGCGGCGGGGGATCGCCGAGCTGCGCTGGCCCGGCGGCAAGCTGCCGACCGAGCAGCAGTTGGCGACCGAGCGGGGCGTCAGCCTGAACACGGTGCGCCGGGCGGTCGATCTGCTGGTCCAGGACGGGCTGGTCTATCGCCGCCAGGGTTCCGGGATGTACATCGCGAGCACGGATACCGGCCCGCTGATCGGCGTCGCGGTGCCGTCGATGACGTACTACTTTCCGCGGATCATCGTCGGCATCGAGCGGGAGCTGGCCAAGCATGGCGCGCAGATGTTGTTGCGCAGTACGGAGTGGGACCCGGCGGAGGAGCGGCTGGCGATCGAGGGGCTGATCGGTGCGGGCGTGGCCGGTCTGATCCTCGCACCTGACCAGCCTGGACCAGGGCCGGCCGAGCAGAGGCTGGCCCAGCTCGAGGACCTCGAGTTGCCGATCGTGCTGGTCGAGCGGGGGTTGGAGGATCCGGCGACGCTGCACGAGTTCGTCGGCTCGAATCATGCGGCCGGTGCTCGCGCCGCGCTGAAGCATCTTCGCGGGCTCGGCCATACCCGGATTGGGTACCTCGAACGCGTCAGTCCGCACACCGCTCCACAGGTCAGGGCGGGCCTCGGGAATGTGCCGGTGCTGATCGACTCACTTGATCGCTGGACCGCTGCGGAGGTCGACCGGTTCCTCGCCGAAGCCCTGCGGTTGAAGGTGACCGCGGTGATCTGCTTCGCCGATCGTGAGGCCACCATGCTGCTGAATGCCGCCTTGGCGCGGGGGATCGACGTACCGGGCGAGCTGTCGGTGGTCAGCTATGACGACGAGGTCGCCGACCTGTCCGAGGTGCCGCTGACGGCCGTCTCCCCGGCCAAGCTGGAGGTCGGCCGGCTCGCGGTGGAACTCCTCCGCGCGCGGATTGCGTCTCCGGAGTCACCTCGCCGGCAGGAATCCCTCGTCCCGCGGCTCGTCGTACGCGAGTCGACGGGACCGTCCATTCGGTGACGGCAACGTCAGAGCACTCGGAACCACAGGCTTGTTGCCATCGGCGTCTGGTTGGTGCTGAGACGTTCGAGCCTCACGGTTCGGCCGCCCGGGTGGTCGAACAGGCGGACGCCGTCGCCGAGCATCACCGGGGCGATGAAGGTGAGCACCTCGTCGAGTTCGCCGGCCTCCAGGCACTGCTTGGCGACGTTGGCCCCGAGGATGTTGACGTACTTGTCGCCGGCCGCCGCTTTGGCCTGCGCCACCGCGGTGGGGAGGTCGCCCACGTACGTCGTACCGGGTGACTCGGTGCCGGGGATGTCGTGGGTGACGACGAACTCGGGGCCCTCCCAGCCTCCGCCGAAGGCCTTCCCCTCGCCCTCCTGGCCCTTGAGCGGATCGTCGCCCGTGGCGGTGCGTTTCCCGATCAGCAGGGCGCCGATCCGCGGGATCAACTCGTCGACCTCGGGATTCGGCCCGAGGTACTCCGTCATCCAGGACATGTCCCCGCCCGGACCCGCGATGAACCCGTCCAGCGACATCGTCACCGAGTACAACAACTTCGCCATGATGCGTCTCCTCCGATCGACCGGCTCTGCCTCAGTAGAGACGAGCCGGCCCGGAGAAACTCATCGCGGGGGTGTCACCAGTTCCAGGCGACGCCGCGCTTGCACTGGTCGACGGTGGGGTTCTTCAGGATGTCGATGTTGCTGTAGACGACCCGCTTGCCTTCGGGGTCGGTGAAGCAGGCGTCGATCTCGGCCTGCTGTCCCCGGTAGGTCTGGGGCGTTGCATAGATCAGCTTGCCATCGGCGTCGTAGCCACGGACGGTGTAGGCAGGCGGGGAGTCGGGAGCGGGCCGGCCTTGGGAGTCCACCCGCTTCAGCGGGGCGAAGAAGAACCCGTGGCGCAGAACGGCCTCGGTCGTCGGTCCGCTGCCGGCCGCGACCGTGATCCGGGTCACCTGTTTCGTGTAGGTGCCCGCAACGGACCCCACCACCGGCATCCCCTGGGTCTCACCGGGGAAAGCGAAGGCGATCAACCTGGCTTGCCCTTTGGAATCGACGGCGCAAGCCTGGATCCCCTTCGACCGTCGGATCAGGACCACGCCGCTCGCTGCGGGGTCGGCAGGTTTCACCCACCTGAAACCGTCGATCACGGTGTAGGTCTGATCGCCCTTCGGGCCTCGGAACTCCTTGCCGACGCAGCTCTTCCCATAGGTCGCCTGCTCGGCTTCGGACAATGGCTCGACAGCAGGTTTCGCGGCTGCGGTGTCCTGGCCGGCCACGGGCGGCTGAGCCTCCTCGCCTCGCAGTGCCGGTACGGCGAGCGCGAGGCCCGCGGTGACCGCGACGACTGCCGCGGCGGCGGCCAGCGGGACGAACCGCCGGTGCGGCGTGCCCGCGGCGGACTCGTGGTCGACGATGGCGACCAGTTCGTCGCGCTGGCGGGCCCGGGTGGCGGGCCGAAGGTCGTGGTCCGGCGGAGGAATGAGTTGGCTGTTCATGATCGCGTCTCCAGGGGGAAAGAAGGGTCGAGCTCGCGCAGGTGTTTGCGGGCCCGGGAGAGCCGGGACTTCACCGTGCCGAGCGGGACGTCCAGGGCGGCGGCAGCAGCCTGCTGGTCGAGGCCGGCCCAGATGCACAGCTCGACGATCTCGCGTTCCTGCCTGGGCAGGCGTTTCAGCGAGTCCCGGGCTGCCTGGATCTGCCGGTCGTCGTCCACCCGGCCGACGACGTCGTCGGCGTGGTCCCGGACGTGGTCGGCGATCAGGTGCGCGGCGGCCAGTGCGCGCCGATAGCGCAGCTTGGAGCGCCACTCGTTCCGGACCGTGTAGTCGGCCGTCCGGAGCAGCCAGGGGAGCGCGGAGTCACGATCGAGCACGACCTCCGTACGCCGTCGCCACGCGTGCAGGAACACCGCCGAGGTGAGGTCCTCGGCATCGCTCCACGAGGCGGTTCGCCGGTAGAGGAAGTTGTAGATCGCCCGGGCATGCCGGTCGTACAACTGCCCGAAGGCCTCCGAGTCCCCCTCCGCGGCCCGCTCCCACAGACTCCGGTCCGAACTCGTCGCCATGATCTCGCCAGTCTGCCCGGCCCGCAGACTGATCACGAGCTGTTCCCGGTCTTCACGCTGCCCATCCGCGCGCTCCCATCCCTCGTCGACACGCTTTGCCCTTGCGTCCAGCTTGTGTCTGACGGGGCGGGGAGGTTCCCGCGGATCTCAAGGAGGCCTGGGAAACGACGTCTGTCGGTGCTGGTCAGGAAGGCCTGCGTGAGAGGGTGGCGTTTGCGGAGAGCGAGGCTGCGGTAGCCTCCGGTAATCGAGATTTTCGGATGCGAGGGCGGTCTGATGGACCAGGCGGACGACCGCGACCGCCGGCGCGCGTCCGACGTCAACCCCAACCGGCCGAGCATCGCCCGCGTCTACGACCTCTTCCTCGGCGGCAAGGACAACTACGAGGTCGACCGGTACGTCTATCAGCAGGTCCTGAAGGTTGCTCCCGAAGCACCCGAGGTCACCCGGGCGAATCGCCGCTGGCTCGGTGAAGCGGTGGAGCGGATGGCGCGTGAGGCGGCGATCGACCAGTTCCTCGACCTGGGCTCCGGCCTGCCCACCAACGAGAACACCCACGAGGTCGCCCAGCGGTGCAACCCGAAGGCGACCGTCGTCTATCTCGACAACGACCCGACGGCGATCTCGCACGGACTGGCGTTGCTGGCCGACGAGCGCTACGTGCACTTCGCCGCCGGTGACCTGGGTGAGCCCGAGGCCGTGCTCGCCGATCCCGTCATCGCGAACGCGCTCGATCGGCGAGGCCCACCGGGATCATCCTGGGGATGTCGCTGCACCACATCGTGGAGACCGAGCAGGCGCGCCAGATCGTCGCCGCGTACCTGGACGCGTTCCCGTCCGGCTCCTACCTGGCGATCACCCACCTGAGCAATCCGCACGACGGCAGCCGGCTGGCCGAGTTCGCGGACGCGGTGGAGGGCAAGCTCAGGAACGCGTGGGGTTCGATGACGTTCCGTACTCCCGAAGAGATCCGCTGCCTCTTCGCCGGCGTCGAGTTGCTCGAGCCCGGCTTGACCAGAGTCAGCGACTGGTGGCCCGCCGGCCCCAACCGGATCACGCCGACCGGAGCCAGCCGCCTCCTGCAGGTCGGCCTCGCCCGCAAGCCCTGAACCCGCAAGCTCTGAACCCGCGAGACCTGAACCCGCAAGCCCTGAACCCGCGAGACCTGAACCCGCGAGCTCTGAACCCGCGAGCTCTGAGGGGCGGCGAGTTCTAAACCGGTGGCGCAGGTCTGCCGGTTCGCCGATGATGAGCCCATGTCTGCTGCGAAGGCTGCTGCCGCTTTCTGATCCGCGTTCTCCCGCGTGATCCACGACCCTGCCACCCGCCGGGTCCCCTCAGCGTGCAGCCCTTCCCAAGGGAGTAGACCCTTTCATGCAGTCGCGCCGTCTCGAGGTCGCCTGTGACGAGTCCGGATTCTCCGGCACCAACCTCCTCGACCCCAACTTCGAAGTCATCACCCACGCCAGCGTCCACGTCGACGCCCGGACCGCGGCCGAGTGCGTCGCGCTGATCCGGTCGAGATACCGGTACTCGGCCACGGAGTACAAGTCCACCCAGTTGCTCCGGCAAGGCCCGGCGTTGGAGTGGCTGCTCCGCACCCTGACCGGCCGGGGCCACGTCCACCTCACCGACAAGTCGTACTTCGTCGTCACCCGCCTGGTCGACCTGCTGATCGGCGATCCGTCGTACGCCGCGGGCACGAGCCTGGCGCCGGAACTCCGCTCGCTGGCGCTGACCCTGCACCGCCAGGGCCCCGAGGTTTTCGGCCAGGTCAAGTGGAACGCCTTCCTCACCGCGTTCGTGGCGATGATGCGCACCAAACGCCACCGGGTGATCAACAGTCCTGCCGTGGACGCGTTCTTCTACCACCTCGACCTGCTCGACTCCGACCGGCTCGACCTGTCCTGCCTGCGGGATGCCCGGCCGCAAGTGGAGAAGGTCCTCACCGAACTCCTCGGCGAACGCTCGAGTGTGCCTCCACCGCTCGAACCCCTCCTCCCGGCACTCCTCGAAACCGCCCGCCACTGGAGCGCCGGCGGCCGTTCCGTCGCCATCGTCCACGACGAGCAGAGCGCCCTGACACCGCATCGCGTCGGCCGGATCAGCGCGCTCCTCGCCGACACCACTCAGGGTCCACCGCCCCTGCTCGGGCTGACCATGGTCGACTCCCGCACCGACCCCCGGGTCCAACTTGCCGACCTCCTCGCCGGCGCCGCTCGCCACATCGCGGTCACCGAACTCCACGCCGAGGGCTCCCCGGTCCTGACCGCCCTGCTCCGCCCGTACCTCAGTCCGCACTCCCTCTGGTCGGACATCCCCAGCTGGACCCGGCTGACCAGCGCTTGATTTGCTGCCGAGCCGTTGACGAACCGGTTCCTGGGCTGCAACCTTTGGCTACCGCCTCGCAAAAAGCTTGCAAAAATGACGCAAGTTCCACAGAGTGTTCTGCAGGTTCGAGGCGGCGGCTAGGTCAACCGTCCCTCCGCCCTTAGGACGCCCATGAAACGCAAGCAGCTCAGTTGGCGGGTGATCAGCGCCGGCCTGGTGGCAGTGCTGATCCTCGCCGGGCTCGTGCCCACTTCCGCCTCCGCGGCCGCCACGGCGGTCCTGACGAAGACTCTGACCGCCGGCAGCTCACTGGGTGATTACCCGGTCGGCAACGCCGGCGACGGCAACCAGAACTCGTACTGGGAATCCAGCAACAACGCGTTCCCGCAGTGGATCCGGGCCGACCTCGGCGGATCCGTCGCGGTGGACCGGCTGGTCCTGAAGCTGCCCAGTTCGTGGGGCGCCCGGACGCAGACCCTGGCCGTCCAGACCAGCACCGACGGCACCTCGTACTCCGATCGCGTGGCGAGCGCCGGCTACAACTTCACGCCCGCCGGCGGCAACACCGTCACGATCACCTTCCCGGCGACAACCACCCGCTACGTGCGGCTGAACATCACCGGCAACACCGGCTGGCCCGCCGGGCAGCTCTCGGAGTTCGAGCTCCACGGCCCGGACACCGGCGGCGACAACCAGGCGCCGACGACCCCCGGCACCCTCGCGCTCACCGAGCCGACCTCCGGGCAGATCCGGCTTGCCTGGGGTGCCTCTACCGACAACGTCGGGGTGACCGGCTACGTCGTCTACCGCAACAACGCCGTCGTCACCACCGTCGCAGGCAACGTCCTCACCTTCACCGAGTCGCAGCCCGCCTCGGCGACCGTCGAGTACTACGTCCGCGCCCGCGACGCCGCCGGCAACCAGTCGGCCGAGAGCAACCGGGTTCGCCGCAACGGCCAGGTCGACGGCTCGAACCTCGCCAACGGCAAGCCTATCGAGGCGTCCTCGACGATCCACAACTTCGTCGCGACCAATGCCAACGACAACAACCTCACCACCTACTGGGAGTCCAACGGCTTCCCGTCGACCCTCACGGTCAAGCTCGGCTCGAACGCCGACCTCAACTCGGTCGTGGTCAAGCTGAACCCCGACCAGGCGTGGGGACCCCGGACGCAGAGCATCGAGGTGCTCGGTCGCGACCAAGGCGCCACCGGCTTCACAACGCTGAAGGCCCGCGCCAACTACGACTTCAGTCCCGCGTCGGGCAACACGGTGACGATCCCCGTCGCCGGCCGCGTCGCCGACCTCCGGCTGCAGATGTTCAGCAACACCGGGGCACCCGGCGGTCAGGTCGCCGAACTGCAAGTCATCGGCACCGCGGCCCCGAACCCGGACCTCGTCGTCACCTCGACCAACTGGACTCCCGCGTCGCCCAACGAGACGAGCCCGATCGCGTTGTCCGCGACCGTGCAGAACATCGGCACCGCCGCCGCGGGCGCGACCACGGTCAACTTCAACCTCGGCGGCACGGTCGTCGGCAGTGCAGCGGTAGGCGCCCTCGCCGCCGGCGCCTCGACAACTGTCTCGTTCACCGCCGGGCCGCGGGCAGAGGGCACCTACAGCGTGTCCACCGTGGTCGATCCGACCAACACGATCGTCGAACAGAACAACGACAACAACACCTTCACCGCGCCGACCCAACTGGTGGTCGCGCAGGCGCCCGGCCCCGATCTGCAGGTCCTCAGCATCACCTCCAACCCGCCGAACCCAGCCGTCGGTGCACAGGTCACCTTCACCGTGGCAGTCAACAACCGGGGTACGGCGGCAGCAGCAGCCAGTACTACGCGGCTCACCGTCGGCAGCAGCACTCTCACCGGCAGTACTGCGTCAATCGCGGCGGGAGCGACCGCCAGCGTCGCCATCAGCGGGAGCTGGACCGCCACCAGCGGGGGAGCGACCCTCAACGCCACCGCGGACTCGGCGAACGTCGTCGCCGAGACCAACGAGACCAACAACTCGCTGTCCCGGTCGATCGTGGTCGGGCGAGGTGCGGCGGTGCCGTGGGTCTCCTACGAGGCCGAAGCCGCCAGCTACCAGGGCACCCTGCTGGTCAGCGACCCGCTGCGCACCTTCGGGCACACCAACTTCGCCACCGAGTCCTCGGGGCGGCAGTCGGTGCGGCTGAACAGCACGGGCCAGTTCGTCGAGTTCACCTCGACCAACCAGTCCAACTCGATCGTCGTCCGCAACTCGATCCCCGACTCGGCGAACGGCCAGGGCCTCGAGGCGACGATCAGCCTGTACGTCAACGGCACCTTCGCGCGGAAGCTGACGCTGTCCTCGCGGCACAGCTGGCTCTACGGCAACTCCGACGGTCCGGAGGCGCTGACGAACACCCCGGGTGGCGACGCCCGCCGGCTGTTCGACGAGTCGCACGCGCTGCTGTCGCAGTCGTACCCGCCCGGAACGAAGTTCAAGTTGCAGCGCGACTCCGGCGACACCGCGTCGTTCTACATCATCGACACGATCGACCTCGAGCAGGTGGCCGGAGCGTCGAGCCAGCCCGCGGGCTGCACCAGCATCACGCAGTACGGCGCTGTCCCGGGTGACGGGATCGACGACGCGGACGCCATCCAGCGGGCCGTCACCGACGACCAGAACGGCGTGATCGGCTGCGTCTGGATCCCGGCCGGCCAGTGGCGGCAGGAGAAGAAGATCCTCACCGACGACCCGCTGAACCGGGGTCAGTTCAACCAGGTCGGGATCAGCAACGTCACCATCCGCGGCGCCGGCATGTGGCACTCGCAGCTGTACTCGACGATCGAGCCGCAGAACGCGAACGGCATCAACCACCCGCACGAGGGCAACTTCGGCTTCGACATCGACAAGTTCACGCAGATCTCGGACCTCGCGATCTTCGGGTCCGGCCGGATCCGCGGCGGTGACGGCAACGCCGAGGGTGGCGTCGGCCTGAACGGCCGGTTCGGCACCGGGACCAAGATCACCAACGTCTGGATCGAGCACGCCAACGTCGGGGTCTGGGTCGGCCGCGACTACGACAACATCCCCGACCTGTGGGGCCCGGCCGACGGGCTGGAGTTCAGCGGGATGCGGATCCGCAACACCTACGCCGACGGCATCAACCTGAGCAACGGCAGCCGGAACTCGAAGGTGTTCAACTCGTCCTTCCGGACCACCGGCGACGACGCGCTGGCCGTCTGGGCGAACAAGTACGTGAAGGACCAGTCGGTCGACGTCGGCCACGACAACGCCTTCACCAACAACACCGTGCAACTGCCCTGGCGCGCGAACGGCATCGCGATCTACGGCGGCTACGGCAACAAGATCGAGAACAACCTGATCTACGACACGATGAACTACCCGGGCATCATGCTGGCCACCGACCACGACCCGCTGCCCTTCTCCGGCACCACGCTGATCGCGAACAACGGGCTCTACCGCTGTGGCGGTGTGTTCTGGAACGAGGACCAGGAGTTCGGTGCGATCACGCTGTTCCCGCAGAACCTGCCGATCCCCGGTGTCACCATCCGGGACACCGAGATCATCGACTCGACGTACGACGGGATCCAGTTCAAGACCGGTGGTGGCGTCATGCAGGACGTCCGGATCACCAACGTGCGGATCGACAGGTCGAACAACGGCGCGGGCATCCTCGCCATGGGCGGCGCCCGCGGGAACGCCATCTTGTCCAACGTGACCGTCACCAACTCCGCGGACGGTGACATCGTCACCCAACCGGGCTCTTCGTTCACTTTCAGCGGTCAGTAG
>NZ_BAAAOS010000038.1:131305-167017 GCF_039530625.1 Kribbella sancticallisti
GCCTCGTCTACTGGCCGGTCATCGGTCATGATGTTGAGCATGAAAGCAGTTCAGGACTTCCAGCCGGCGCTGGCGGGGGCCGGCGACCTGGCGGCCATCGCCCGGATCGTCCGGAGTGCCGCCCGCGACGTCACCGGCGCCCAGGGCGCCACCTTCGTGCTGCGCGAGAACGAGAACTGCTTCTACGCCGACGAGGACGCCATCGCGCCGCTCTGGAAGGGCCAGCGCTTCCCGCTCACCGCCTGCATCAGCGGCTGGGCGATGCTGCACGACGAGACCGCGATCGTCCCCGACATCGAGACGGACCCCCGGATCCCGATCGAGGCGTACCGGACCACCTTCGTCCGCAGCCTGGTCATGGTCCCGGTCGGCTCACCCCCGGTCGCGGCCATCGGCGCCTACTGGTCCCGGACCGGCACCCCTCCGGCCGACCGGGTCGCCACCCTGGAACATCTGGCCCAACTCACCGCCGAAGCCGTCACCCGAGTCGGCTTCAACGACGCCCCCTGGGCCCCGAACTTCCGCTACGCCCTGGACCGGGACACGGCCTAGCTCAGCCGACCGGCTGACGGGTGTAGGTGCGGGCGACGTCGATCCCGAGCACGGTCGGCATGCCGGCCGGTTCCGGGCCGAGCACCCTGGTCAGCGCCGGGCCGAGGTGGTCGGCGAAGAAGCGGTCGGCGTGGGCCTTGGACTCCCACAAGGTGACGACGCGGAGCCCTTCCGCGGACATTCCGGCGTACCGGGCCTCCAGGCCTTCCGGCTCCTCGCCCAACTGGCTCGTCACTCGGTCGAACTGCTCGATCGACGCGAACGGCGGGGTGGCGACTGCGATCCACTGCATGGTCTTCTCCTCTGTTCGTGCGACCCGTCCGGCCGCACGAACAACGCTAGGAATCCGCTGCCGACCCCGAATCCGCCGAATCACTCATCGGGGTACTCATCTCGCCGCGCGGGTGCTCCAGGCGGCGATCTGGCTGCGGGTGGCGAAGCCCAGCTTGGTGAGGATGTGCTGCACGTGGTTCTGCGCGGTCCGCTCGGAGATGACCAGGCGCTCGGCGATCTGCCGGTTCGTCAGCCCCTCCGCCACCAACGCGGCCACCTCCGCCTCGCGCGAGCTCAGCGCAGTACGGGTGGTCTGGGTGAAGCCGGCCAGCAAGGAGGCGGTCCGCTCGGCGTAGGCGGTCATGCCCAGTGACCTAGCCTGCAGATCGGCCTCCTGCGCGACCGACTTCGCCTGGTCGCGATCGCCTGGGCTGTTGCGATCGACGAGGGCCTTCGCCAAGTAGTACTGCGCCTCCGCCACGAACCCGGGAGCCCCCGCGCGATCGGCCTGCTTGATCGCGACGACCAGGTCGGCGATCGCGGCATCCAGCCGACCGAGTACCGCGGCGCCTCGGCCGAGCGCGAGTTCCACCGGGCCCATGAAGGCGACCCCGTTCCCGACGACATACTCGCCGCGGAACGGTTCGAGCCGGTCCAGGAGCGCGGCGAGATCGTCGTGCCGGCCGATTCCCGCGCACGCGAGCGCGGCGTACACGTAGCCAGGCAGGACGAAGAACGCGGGTAGCGACCAGGTCTCGAGCGGCCCCGCCTGCCGGTACGACGCCGCCGCCTCGTCCGGGAGTCCTGCGCAGGTCAGCAGGTAGGCGCGAGAGAGTCGGGCCATCGTGGCGAACCGGGGCGGCGGGTCGAACGTCTGGCGTGCGAACGCGGCGGCTTCGTCGGTGACGCCGATGTGGCCTGCGAGCGAGGTCTGCAGGGCGAAGTACGCGCCGGTCGCGGGGGCCCGCTCGACCACCCGCATCCGGTCGAATCCGCGCCGCCCGACCGCGGCTGCTTCGTCGTACCGGCCGCGGGCCTGCGCGATGCAGGCGGCGAGGCGATCGTGGTGCCAGGCGCTGACGGGTCCGCCGACGCGCTCGATCGCGACTCTCAGCGCGGGGAGTTCCTCCGCTGCGGCGGTGAGCCGGCCGCTCTCGATCAGGGCGTCGAGTCGCCAGAGCTCACCCCACATCGCCGAGCGCGCGCTGCCTGTCCGCTGCGCCAGCGCCAGCATCTCCGCTGCGAGCCCCAGCCGCTCGGCGCGACCGGCTGGTCCAGGACATGCTTCCTGCCGCGCCCGCAACGCATCGGCCAACGCCTGATCGTCTTTCGTGCTGCGGGCAAGCTTGAGCGCCTCAGAACTCAAGGCATCCAGCCGCTCCTGCTCACCGTCGTAGAACGCGAGATGACTCCGCAGCGCCAGCAACCGGGCTCGCGACGCATCAGACACCTCGCCCGTCAAGGCTTCCTCGCACAACCGCTTCGCCGTCGCGTTGATCCCCGGATCGGGAACGGCCTCCAGCACCAACGCCGCTTCGGCCTTCTGCTCAGGGATCTGCGCCGCTTCCGCCGCGCCGGCCGCCGCAGCCACACACGTCGGCAGATCACCCGCGAGATAGGCCGCTCGGCCAAGCGCTACTTGCACTCGGCAACGTTCTTCCGGCGGTACCGGACCGATGGTCAACGCCGCCTGATAGAGCCGGACGCCCTCCTCGTGGGCGATTCGCCGTACGGCGTCGTCCGCCGCCAGCACCAACCACCGCCGAGCCGCCTCACCTTCCCCGTACTGCGCCAGCTCGGCCCGATGCCGGGCGATGTCGGCCAGATGCTCGGACAGGTCGTCGGCGAACTGCCGTTCCAGTGACTCGGCGACAGCCCGATGCAGGGCGGCCCGATCGGCGATCGTCAGGGAAGCCTCGACCGCGTCCCTGGTCAGCGCGTGCACGAACCGAAGGTCGTCCCCGACATGGTCCACGAATCCGAACGCGACGGCCTCGTCGACCAGCGGCAGGCAGTCGGCCACCGGGAGGTCCAGTACCGCCGCGATGACCTCGAGCTGGAAGTCCCGCCCGGCGATCGCGGCCGCCTGGACCAGCCGCCGGCAGTCCGCCGAGACCCGGCCGAGCCGGCCGGCCACGATGTCGAGCACGGTCGCCGGCGGGCGATCAGGACGCCACGTCCCGTCCGCCATCGCGCGGGCGACCTCCTTGACGAACAGGGGATTTCCGCCGGTCACCTGGTGAACCCGGTCGATCTCCTCGTCAGTGGCCTCGGGCAACTGTTCCCGCAGCCCGGCGAGGTCGAGGCCGCGCAGCTCGAGCCGCTCGGCCACCCGGGACAACTCGCCCACCAACCGCGGACTCCCCGGATCCCGGAAGGTCGCGACCACCAGCACCGGCAGCTCGCCGAGCTGGTCGGCCAGGTGCCGCAGGACCAGCAACGACGGCTCGTCACCCCGATGGATGTCGTCGAGGATCACCAGCAGCCCGCTCTTGCGCGCCGCCTCCCGGATCGCGCCGGCCATCGCCTCGAACAGCTGGAACCGGCCCTCGGGCGAACAGGCGTCCCCGGACAACACGTCCGCGGCATCAGCCCCGAGCGAGCGCAGTACTTGGTGCCAGGGCCAATACGCGGGAGCACCCTCGCCTTCGACGCAGCGGCCCCAGGCAACGGCTGAGCCGGCCGCGAGCGCAGTACCGGCGAGTTCCTGGGCGAGCCGGGTCTTGCCGATGCCCGCCTCGCCGGAGCAGAGGACCAACCGGCCGGCGCCACCCCGTGCCTCGTCCAGCCACTCCCGCAACGCCCTGAGCTCCCGCCCCCGGCCCGTGATCCCCATCCGGTCAGCATTGCCCACCTGATGGAATGTGTCGACCAGCGACAGCGGCGGAAGGTGTACGGGGATGAATGTCTGCATCGTCACGGGCGGGGGCGGCGTACGGATCGGCAGCGGGATCTGCAGGGCCTTGGCCGCCAAGGGATGGACCGTGGTGGTCGCGGACCGGGATCTGGTGGCGGCCGAGGGGGTGGTCGATGAACTGCGGGCAGGCGGGGCCAGCGCAGTACCGATGGCTCTGGACGTCACCGACGCCGAGTCAGTGCGGGCAGTGGTGGCTGCGACCCTGGCCGAGTTCGGGCGACTGGATGCGCTGGTCAACAGTGCCGGTGTCGGGTTGCGCAAGCCCGGTGCGGAGGCGACGCCGGAGGAGTTCGACGAGTTGCACGCGATCAACTACCGCGGGCCGTGGACCTGTATCCGGGAGGTGCTGCCGATCCCGCTCGAGAACGGCGGCGGCGCGATCGTCAACATCGGCTCGGTGCACGCGGCCGGCGCCGCCGAGACCTTCACCCTGTACGCCGCGACGAAGGCGGCGCTGGCCGCCCTGACCCGGGGGATCGCGCGGGACTACGGCCGCCGCAACATCGTCCACCCCGGCGCGGTCGAGAGCCGCGGCAACGAACACCTGCTCGCCGACTTCGTCGCGACCAAGCAGATGCTCCCGACCGCCGTCGAAGCCATCGACATCGGCAACGCGGTCGCCTTCCTGCTCTCCGCGGAAGCTCGCGCCATCACCGGCGTGGAACTCTTCGTCGACGCCGGCACGACTGCCATGCTGTTCGAACAATGAAACGCTTCCTGCGCCGCGTCCTGCTGGTCGTGCTCGTCTTTTGGTTGGTCGTGACCGGCGCATCGCTCGGCTACAACGTCTTCACCGACGACCGGGCCACGCCGCCACCTGGCCTGCAGTTCGTGCAGGCCGCAGACATCAACACTCGCTACCAGGTCTGGGGTACGACGGGCCCGCCGGTCGTTCTCGTCCACGGTTCCGCGGAATCGGTCGGCACCTGGTCGCGGGTGATTCCGTTGCTAGCGGCAACACATCGGGTCTACGCGTACGACATCACCGGCTACGGCTACAGCGAACGCAAAGGCCCGTACTCCGTCGAGCACCTGGCCGCTCAGCTCCTCGGCTTCCTCGACGCCATGCACCTGGGTGGCGTGGGCCAGCCTCGCCCGATCCTGGTCGGGCACTCCCTGGGCGCCGGGATCGCCGCCGAAGCGACCCTGGAGGCTCCTTCGCGGATCGCCGGCCTGATGTTCCTGGACGGCGACGGACTCCCGTTCCCGGGCGGCGACTCGGTTCTGCGGCACCTGATCGTGCCGCCCTACCGCACGACGCTGATCCGTCTGTTCCTCAACACCGACAGCCTGATCCGCAAGCTCTACGACGACTCGTGCTCACCCGGGTGCCCGCCGCTCGAGAACGTCGACGAATGGACCCGGCCCTTTCGTCAGCCGGGCGCCGAACGGGCGATCTGGGAGATGCTGTCGAGCGGCGACGTTCCCGCAGTACAGCCTGATCGGCTGGCGCGGCTTCACGACGTACCGGTGCCGAAGGCCGTCGTTTTCGGCTCTCTCGACACTCAAGGCGGCTCCGCAACCGAAACTGCCGCCCGGGTCGGCGCCCCGGCTCCCACCTTCATCGAGGGTGCGAACCACCTCACGCTGATCTCCGACCCCGCGGCGGTCGCCACCGCTGTCGAGGCTCTGTCGAAGCGTGCTGTCGGGCCGAGCTAGGACACTAGCGCCAGACCGGAGCGATGTTCTTGCGGTAGCCGCGCCCGAACACTCCGGTGATGACCTTGAGCACGGGAGGAGGGACCGTCCCGGTGATCGCCGCGAGCTCCTCGCGGTCGGCCCCATCGGTCGCCCAGGCGAAGAACCGGCCGCCCCGGGCAGGGCTGACCTGTGCGAACTTCCGGCCCATGGCCTTGATCTCCGGCGAGCCCTGCTTCTCCTGGTAGATCGGCTCGATCTCGGCTTCCTCGTGCTCGAGGTGCTGCACGGTCACCCGCCGCAGTTCCGCCATTGCCACCAGTGCCGCGGCCGCGTCCTCGGCGGCGGCAGTGCTGGTCAGCCGTTCCATCGCCTTCCGGGCACCGGCCAAAGCGGCGGCCATCGTCTCGTGTTCGGCGTCCATCTGCACCAGCAACTCGCGACTCACGCCGACGGCTTCGAGCGCCGGCCACGCGATCTCGTGCTCGCCCTCGTGGTGGTGCACCAACTGGTCGTCGAAGTTTTCCCAGGCGGCTCCCAGGCCGGCCGCGCGCTTCCGATCACCCGCCGGGAACGTCTCCAGCGCCGCGACGAACCGCCCCAGATCCCGCCGGAACGCGCCATGAATCGCCTTGTTCATGCTCATCTCGCCCATAACGGGGAGTGTAAGCACGCCCGGTGCTCTCCATCGAGACCCTGAGCACCGTCATGCTGAGGCGCTCAGGCGCCGAGCAGGGCGAGGCTGTGCGACCACATCTGGTCCAGCTGGGCCGGGTCGTTGAGGAGCTTGGCGAAGAGAACCATGCCTTCGAGTTGCGCGACCAGCGAACGGGCGGCCTCGCGGGAGTCGGTGACCTTGATGTCGCCGTTCTGCCTCGCGAGCTCCACGACAGCGGCGACCATCTCGATCTGTGCCTCGAAGATCTCCTGAAGCCGCTCCCGGATCGCCGAGTCCTGAGTGCTCAGCTCCAGGGTCAGGTTGCCGAACAGGCAGCCGGTGACCGCGCCGGTGTCCTTCTGAGCAGTCCGCTGTACTTCGGTCGTCGCGTCGAACAGGTCGCGAAGACGCTCGAGCGGCGGCTTGTCGCCACCCAGCAGCTCGGCCCACTGGGCCCCCTGGTTCGCCCAGTGCTCCTCGATCACGGCCTCCGCCAGCGCCTGCTTGGAGTCGAAGAAGTAGTAGAAGCTGCCCTTCGGCACTCCGGCCGTCGCACAGATCTCGGCCACGCCCAGCGCGGTGTAGCCGCGTCGGGCCATCAGGTCACGGCCGGCCTGCAGGATCTTCGGTCGCGCGTCACTGGTTCGTCCCATGCTTGAAAGTATACGACCGGTCGTCTAGTGTGAATAGTCGACCGTTCGTCTAGTAACTGGAGCAGTGTCATGACCAACACCCTCATCGTCCTCAGCGGAGCCCGGATCTGGCGCCTGAACGACGGCACCGAGCACCCGACCGGCTTCTGGGTCGAGGAGTTCGCCGCCCCGCACCGCGTCTTCACCGAGGCCGGGCACACCATCACCATCGCGACACCGGGCGGCGTCCTGCCGGTGGGTGACGAGCTCAGCCTCGCCCCGGCGATGAACAACAACGACGAGGCTCTCGTCGCGGACCTGCGTGGCTATCTGGACAAGTCGCAGGAGGTGCTGGCGGGCGCAGTACCGCTGTCGGCCGTCGACCCGGCCGACTTCGACATCGTCTTCATCCCCGGCGGCCACGGCCCGATGGAAGACCTCGCCACCGACCCCGACATCGCCCGGATCCTGGCGGCGATGGTGGACGATCCGAGCAAGGTCGTCGCCTCGGTCTGCCACGGACCCGCCAGCTTCGTCAGCGCGACGCGCGACGGGAAGTGGCTGTTCGCCGGACGCAAGCTCACCGCCTTCCTCGACGAGGAGGAGCGCCAGGCCGGTTTCGCTGACCGTGCTCCCTGGCTGCTCGAATCGCGCCTGGTCCAGCAGGGCGCCCGGTTCGACGCCGGCCCGGTCTGGGGCTCGCACATCGTCACCGACGGCAACCTCATCACCGGTCAGAACCCGGCCTCCGCCGAGGCCGCGGCCCACGCCGTACTCGGTCAACTGGCGGTTCGCCGATAACCCTAGGCAATCATCGAGGGGAACGACCGCCAGCCAGCGTCACCGGAGGACAGCATGAGCAAGTGGACAGCGTCAGATCTGCCGATCGTGGCCGCGCCGATGGCTGGAGGCGCGACCACGCCGGCGCTGGTGGCCGGGGCGGCAGCTGCAGGGGCCTTCGGGTTCCTGGCTGGTGGCTACAAGACTCCTGAGGCGCTGGCCGCGGAGGCGGAGCAGTTGCGGCAGTTGGATGTTGCCTTCGGCATCAATCTGTTCGTCCCCACTGCTGTCCCGATCATCGAGCCCGACTTCCGCCGGTACGCCGCCGAGCTGGCCGCGGAGGGCGAGCCCTACGGCCTCGACCTGGCTGCCGCGCCGTTGGTCGAGGACGACGATCATTGGCAGGCCAAGATCGATCTCCTGCTGCAGAACCCGCCACCGGTGGTGAGCTTCACCTTCGGCCTGCCCGAGCGTGCTGCCGTCACAGCTCTTCAACGAGCGGGCTCACAGGTCTTCATCACTGTCACTACCCCGGCCGAGGCCCAAGCCGCTCGCGACCTGGGAGCAGACGGCCTGATCGCCCAGAGCACCGAGGCGGGTGGTCACAGCGGCACGCACACTCCAGAGGTCCCGGTTCCTGCTGTCCCTCTGGGCGACCTCGTGCGTCAGGTGGCCGCCTTGGACGTCCCCGTCATCGCGGCCGGCGGCATCGGCCATTCGCACCAAATCCCACCCCTGCTCGAAGCGGGAGCCGCCGCTGTCATGGTCGGCACCGTGCTGCTCCGCACTCCCGAGAGCGGCGCCTCGGAAACCCACAAACAAGCTCTGGCCTCCGCCGGCCCGGCCCGGACCGTCATCACCCACGCCTTCACTGGCCGACCCGCCCGCGCCCTCACCAACGACTTCATCACCCGCCACGCCACCACGGCGCCGCTTGGCTATCCAGCCATCCATCACCTGACTCGCCCGCTCCGCGCCGCGGCAGCAGCCGCGGGGGATTCCACCCGTCTGCACCTCTGGTCCGGCACCGCGTACCAACAGGCTCAGCGGACGCCGGCTCACGCAGTACTGACTGCTCTTGCCAGTGATCTCTGAGGATCAGCGGCGGACCAGGCGGACGTGGGTGACGCTGGGGGAGCTGACCTGTTCGGCGACGCGGTAGTTCTCCGAGGCGCCTTCCAGGTTGTCGAAGAGGCGCTCACCGGCGCCGGCGAGGATCGGGACGACCACCAGGTTCAGTTCGTCGATCAGCCCGGCGCGCAGATACTGCTGGATCGTCGCCGCCCCACCCGCTACGACTACGTCCTTTCCGCCGGCCGCCTCGACCGCGCGCTCCAGCACCTTCTCCACCGGCTCGTTGGTGAAGTGGAACGTGGTCCCGCCTTCCATCGGCAGCGACGGACGCGCGTGATGCGTGAGCACGAAGACATCGTGGTGGTACGGCGGGTTGTCGCCCCACCACCCCTTCCACGACTCGTCCTCCCACTCACCCCGCACCGGCCCGAACATGTTCCGCCCCATGATCGTCGCCCCCACGTTCACGTCCCACTGCTTCACCCGCTCGGCGTCGACCCCGGTCGCCCCGTCCTCCATCGCCGAGAACATCCAGTCATGCAGCCCCTCCACCCCATCCCCAAACGGCGCCTCCACCCGTTGCCCCGTCCCCGCCCCAAACCCATCCAGCGTCACCGAAAAGTTGTGAACCCGAACCTTGGCCATGACCTCTCCTCCTGCTCCCAGAGTGCTTCCACCCCCTGGTCGAAGCACCCCCACCCCCTTTGACATCCCGGGCAACTTTCTTCGGATCCGGCGATGACGAAGCGGCTTGGTCAGCCGGCTAGTTGGAGGTTGGTGGCGGTGGCGCTGAGGGTGATGGATTGGCCTTGGATCGCGATTTGTTGGAGGGAAGCGTTGAACGGCAGGTTGGGGACTCGAATGCCGCGGGCGAGCAACTCTTGGACAGTCCTGCGGAGAGCGGACGGGACCTCGGGGAGGTCGTCGGCGAGCAGGCTGATCCGGCCGTTGGCGGCCTGTGGCTTGACGCTGGCGCTCGCCTGGTAGCCGTTGACGGTCATCGTCGCCTGCAACTTGGAGCCGGCGATGCGCAGCGACAGATCGCCGAAGTTGCTGGTTCGCGAGACGAGCTTGGTGAGCGCGGCCGGTGAGACCTTCAGGTGGACGTCGGCCGTGTCGACCGTGATCTTCGCGCCCGCGCCGCCGCCGGTCAGGACCTCGCGGGGTACGTGGATCCCGTTCATGACCAGGTTCAGGTCCTCCGCCGCGATCGACTCGACCGTCGGCTGCTGCATCGTCAGCGTGATCCGGGAGAACTCACCCCTGGCCACCTGAGGCAGGAACGCGAAGCCGTCCACCTCCGCCGACGTGTCCGCCGCGCGTACGTCGTACTTCGCCGCCTCGTCGACCGCGAGCGCCGCCAGCCGATTCTCCGCGACGGCCTCGGCCGCGCGGTCCGCGGCGAAACCCAGGAGCGCCACGACGACAAGAAAGATGACCAGCGACCTCAAGCGGCGCCGCGGTTTCGTGGAGCTCATCAATGCCTTCCTGACATGGCTGCCGACCCAGCCGGAACAGAGCCCCTTACGGTACCCGGCCCGCGTAGCGTTGCCTCGTGGACAGCATCGGCTACGTCATCCTGTACGTCTCCGACCTCGACGTGTCCATCGCGTTCTACCGCGACGTGATCGGCCTGCCGTACAAGTTCACCGATGCCGGCTACGCGGAGTTCGGCACCGACGGCACCCGGTTCGCCCTTTACGAGCGGCGCCGCGCCGAGTGGCTGACCGGACAGCCGGTGACGCCGGGGCCGGCCGCCGAGATCGTGCTCGTCGTGGCGGACGTCGACGCCGAGGCCGCCCGGATCGCGGCTTCAGGCGCGACAGTCCTCAGCGGCCCCGCCGATCGCCCCTGGGGTCACCGGACCGTGCACCTCGCCGACCCGGACGGGTTCGTCGTCGAACTCGCCCAGGAGATCCCGAGGCGACGAACCCGCCGGTGAAGGCGGTCAGCGTCGACCAGGATGGTGGCGGCGATGGTGGTGGTGCGGCCCGCTGAACAAGGCGATCCAGAAGAACATCCACAGGATCCACGGAGCGGCGAACGAGACGGCGGCGATCACCAACCCGATCATCAGCACCGGCGCCAGGAACATGATCGGCGGCGGACCGGTACGCCGCCGCGGTGGTCCGGAACGTGCTGCCGGCGACCAAGCGGCGGGTGTGGCCTGGGCCACCGCCTTGTCCGGGAGATCCACGAACAACGCCGTCAGATCGTCGGTGTACCGCGCCCGCGTCGCCTGATCGCTGCGCTCCTCGAACTCGTCCTGCGTCAGCCGCCCCGCGACGAAGTGCTCACTCAGTACTGCGACCGCCTGGTCCCGCTCGGCGTCGCCGATCCGGAGCGGCCCGGTGCGATCCGGAAGGTGCTGGCTCATGACCGGTCCTGCTCGTCGTCGTCGGCGAGGATCCCGTACAGCGTGCGGCGCAAATCCACCAACGCCTTGCGGGCCTTGGTCTGCTGCTCCGGAGTACCGACGGCGATGATCTGCCACAACGCCGTGCCGACCTGTCCGAGCAGCGGCTTCATCCCGCTCTCGTCGTCCTCGGCCGTCGCGTTCATCGCCTCCCACGGAGCCGACACCTCGTCCGCGTGCTCGGCGACGTACGCGCGACCCTCGTCGGTCAGCGTGAAGGTGCGGCGCCCGGTCGCGGCATCGGCCGTCACCAACCCTTCGTCCTCGAGTTGCTGCAACGTCGGATAGATCGACCCGGGACTCGGCTTCCACACGCCGCCGCTGCGCTCGGCGATCTCCTGGATGATCTGGTAGCCGTTCATCGGCTGCTCGGCCAGTACGGCGAGGATCGCGGCCCGCACGTCCCCGCGCCGCGCCTTCGGCCCTCGCCATCCGCGTGGACCGGCCGGTCCCCAGGGTGGAGCGAACATCGGCCCGACGCCGAACGTCCCCCACTGCGCCCCGAACGGATGCTGACCCCGATGCCCCCGCCGCCCGGTCATGGCGGCGACCCACTCGTCCTTCAACTCGTCCACGAACGCGCACTGCTGCCGCACGATCCGCTGCCAGGGCCACCCGGCCGCGTACGTCGATCCGGTCATGTCGACCACCGTCCCTCACGAAGAGCCATTGGCGATAAGTCGACGATATATCGCGAACGATTGCCACCCAAGGGCGATCACTCTTGAATTGTGACCAGGTTCCGCAGCCGGGCCGCGTCCTCGCCCGGCGGCGCCCCGAACATCCGCCGGTACTCCCGGCTGAACTGCGAGGGGCTGTCGTAGCCGACGCCATACCCGACGGACGCGATGTCGTCCGGCGCGGCGAGCAGTTTGATCCGCGCCTCCTGCAGCCGCAACTGCTTCTGGTACTGCACCGGGCTCATCGCCGTCACCGCCCGGAAGTTCCGGTTCAGCGACGAGACGCTGAGGCCGAGGTCGTCGGCGAGATCGTCGATCCGGATGACCTGGTCGTAGCGCGCCCGGATCCAGCGGATCGCGTGGGCGACCAGGGACAGCCGGCTGTCGGCCAGCCCGATCTGGCGGACGAGGTGTCCCTGCGGGCCGGTCATCAGCCGCCAGTGGATCTCCCGTTTCACCGCCGGCCCGAGGATCCGCAGATCGTCCGGGCGCTCCTGGAGGCGCAGCAGTCGGATCAAGCAGTCGAGCAGGTCGTCGTCCGCGTCGCTCACGGCCAGGCCGACGCCTGCGTTCGCGCCGGCGCCGGAGTACGGGCGGGGGCCGGAGTACGGGCGGGCTTCGAGGAGGAGTTGCGCGATGACGTCTGCCTGGAGCGGGAGGCCGAGTGCGAGGAACGGCTCCGCGGTACTGGCCTGGATGATGTTGCCGGTGAGGGGGAGGTCGACGCTCACCACCAGGTACTGGCCCGCGTGATAGTCGAAGACGTGGTTGCCCAGCATGGACCGTTTGGTGCCCTGGGCAACGAAAGCGAAGGCCGGCTCGGTGATGTTGCCGAGCGGCTCGGTCACCTGATGGGTGGCGAACGCCATCACTCCGTCGAGCCACTTCGGCCCGGAACTGCCCGCTGCCAGCCGGCTGATGAGGCTGCGCAACTCCGCCATTCGGTCCATGAGCCCAGTGAACACGATCTGAGCAAGGTTGCGCGGATCGTGCAACGCGGTACGCCTAATGGTCTAGGACTTTCGGGCCGGTGCTGCTGGAATCGAAACATGTCACTCGATTCCTATCTCACCCTCGGCCGGTCCGGCCTGCGGATCAGCCCTTTCACCCTCGGCACGATGACGTTCGGCGAGGACCACGGCTGGGGAACCAGCCCGGAGGAGTCGCAGAAGATCCTCGCGACGTACCTCGACCGCGGCGGCAACTCGATCGACACCGCGAACATCTACACCAACGGCCACTCCGAGGCGATCATCGGCGAGTACTTCGCCGGCCGGTCCTCGCTGCGCGACCGGGTCGTCCTCGGCACGAAGTTCTTCGGCAACCTCTACCCGAACGACCCCAACGGCGGCGGACCCGGCCGTAAGGCGATCGTGCAACAGTTGGAGAACTCGCTGCGGCGGCTGCGGACGGAGTACGTCGACATCTACTGGCTGCACAACTTCGACCCGGTGACGCCGGCCGAAGAGGTACTGCGAACCCTCGACGACCTGGTCGGCGCGGGCAAGATCCGGTACGTCGGCTTCTCCGACGTCCCCGCGTGGGCCACCGCCGAGGCCGCCACGATCGCCCGGTTCCGCGGCTGGGCTCCGATCATCGCGCTGCAACTGGAGTACTCGCTGCTCGAACGCACCGCGGAGGGCGAGTTGATCCCGATGGCTCAAGCGCTGGGGATGGGCGTCCTGCCGTGGAGCCCGCTGAGGAGCGGCTTCCTGTCCGGCAAGTACTCCAGTTCCAACACCGGCGAGGTCGACACCGCACGCGCGGGGTTCGTCGGAGGTCCCAGCGAGAGCGACTACGTCGTGATCGACGCCGTGAACGAGGTCGCCCGCGAACTCGGCGTGAGCTCGGCCGCGGTGGCTCTGGCCTGGGTGCAAGGCCGTCCGGGGATCAGTTCCACCCTGATCGGCGCGCGCCGGATGGACCAGTTCGAGGCGAACCTGACTGCCCTCGACGTCACGCTGACCGCCGACCACCTCAAGACCTTGGATGAGGTGTCGACGCCGACCCTGAACTTCCCAGCCGAGAACAACCGGGCCTTGGCGCCCATGCTCCAATACGCCGGCGCCTCGGTCGATGGCCGCTCGACCACCGTCCTTCCGGCTTTGCAAGGCGGTTCAACGCGGTACTGAGCCAGCTCAAGCCGTTCGCGTACTGCGGAACGAGCGGCGGTAGGTGTCGGGTGGAACGCCGACGACGCGCTTGAACTGGCGGCGGAGGGTGGTGGCGGTGCCCATCCCGGTGGCGACGGCGACCCCTTCGATGCTGTCATCGGTTGCCTCAAGCAACTGTTGGGCGCGGCGGACTCGCTGGACCAGAAGCCATTGGAGTGGAGCCTGCCCGGTCACCGACCGGAATTGCCGGTTGAGCTGGCGAGGGCTGAGGTTGGCCCGCTTCGCCAGGTCGGTCACCGTCAGCGGCTGGTCCAGGCGCTCCTGGGTCCAGGCGAGCAGCCCGGCGAGCATGTGGTCGCCGCTGACCTTCATCGGCGTGGAGACGAACTGCGCCTGGCCGCCGGCGCGATGAGGTGGCACCACCAGGCGGCGCGCCACGGAGTTGGCGACGGTGGCGCCGTGGTCCAGGTGGACCAGATGCAGGCAGAGATCCACGGCGGCGGCCTTGCCGGCGGCGGTGAGCACGCTGCCGTTGTCTGTATAGAGGACGTCCGGGTCGACCACGGCCTGCGGATGGCGCGCACTCAACTCGTCCGTGTGAGCCCAGTGCGTGGTGGCTCGCCGACCGTCCAGCAGGCCCGCGGCGCCTAGGACGAACGCGCCGGTGCAGAGGGAGGCGACCCGCGCGCCGGCCTCGTGGGCCGCGCGGACGGCCTCGATGAGTTCCGGTGGCGGTGGGTCGTCGATGTCGGCGCAGGCAGGGACGAGCACGGTGTCGGCGCTGGCCAAACGATCCAGTCCGTGGTCCGGCTCGACCACGAACGGACCAACCTGCAACGAACCAGGCCCGCAGAGCAGTACGTCGTACCAGCTGCTGGTGACGTCGACCGGGGGATTGCGGAAGATCTCGTAGGCCACCGCCAGCTCGAAGTGCAGCAGCTGACCGGCGGTCGCCAGCGCGACAGTGTGCATGTCCGAAAGTGTACGCATAGCGTCGTTCCGGACTATCACGCTCCGGCATCGACCGCGGCCAGAGTTGACCTCGTCGGAACCTCGAGTCAGGAGAGTCATGAGTTCAACAGGTGCAGTGGTGGTCTACGGCGCGACGGGGCACACCGGGCGGTTCGTCGTCGCCGAACTGCTCGAGCGCGGCTTCACCACTGTGGTCTCCGGCCGGGACGCGGCGCAGTTGGAGATCCTGGCCAAGGAATGGGGCGTCGAGGCGCGGCCCGCCACAGTCGATGACCCGAGCGCCCTCGATCGGGCGCTCGAGGGTGTGGCTGCGGTCATCAACGCCGCCGGACCGTTCGCGGTGACAGCCGGGCCGGTGGTCGAGGCAGCCGTCCGCGCGGGGATCCCGTACGTCGACGTCGCGGCCGAGATCGAGGCGAACGTCGCGATGTTCGGCCGCGAGGCGGCGACGCCCGTAGTACCGGCGATGGCTTTCTATGGTGGGCTGGGCGATCTGTTGGTGACCGCGGCCATGGGGGAGTTGACCGCTGCGGACGAGGTGCACGTCGCGTACGGGCTGAGCAGTTGGCATCCCACGCCCGGTACGCGGGTTGCGGGTGAGGTGTCGCATGAACGTCGCGCGGGGCGTCGAGTTCGGTTCAGGGATGGCGCGCTGCAGTACCACGACGACAAGGCCTCCGAGGAGGAGTGGGACTTCCCGGAGCCGCTGGGTCGGAGAGCAGTGATCGCCGAGTTCACTATGGCCGATGTGGTGACGGTGCCGAGTCACTTGGCGGTGCCCGAAGTGCGCACCTACATGGCTGTCGAGGCCGCTCGCGACTTGGCCGATGAGGACACTCCGGCGCCCGCGCCGGTCGATGGGTCCGGCCGTTCGGATCAGACGTTCGTCGTCGACGTGGTGGTTCGCGCGGGTGATGCCGAGCGCCGTGCGATCGCCCGCGGTCAGGACATCTACGCGGTCACCGCGCCGCTTGCTGTGGAGGCCGTTCAGCGGATCCTGACCGGCCGCACTCGTACTACGGGCGTCGCGTCTGCCGGCGCGATGTTCGACGCGGCCGACTTCCTCCGGGCGCTGGCTCCGCACGTGTCCGTTGAGCTTCCGGCCTGATCTCGCTCTGGGTCCCTGGGCGCTTGGGTGCACCGTTAGGCTTGGCGACAGTGCGTGAGCAACCGACGCCGGCTTGCAACCACCTGACCGCTGTGCGATTGAAGGGTTTCCAGATGAGCGTGTTCGACAGGCTGAAAGACAAGGCGTCCGAGCTGTTGCAGGGCGCCGGTGACAAGGTCAGTGAGGCGACCGGGATCGACCTGCCCATCGGTGACGTGACCGACCAGGCGACCGAAACCGCGCAAGGCCTCGGCGACACAGCCCAGGGCTACGCCGAATCCGCGCAGGGTCTTGGTGACACCGCGCAGGGCTATGCCGATGCCGCGGGCGGTCAGGTCACCGAGGCCACGGGGGTCGAGCTTCCGCTCGATGGCGTTGGAGACCAGGTGGGTCAGGCGACCGAGGGCATCAACGACCTCGGCCAAGACGTCGCCGGCAACGCAACAGACCGGCTCGGAGAGATCACCGACCCCGGCCAGAAGTAAACGCTCCGGCGACGTGACGCGGTGACGGCCGGGGGCCGACTCGTTCCGGGTCGTCTTGAGCTGCCTGGGCGTGGAACGTGCGAGAGGGTGGAGTCCCCCTGCCGCACGTTCCCGCCCACGAGCAGTTGGAGGCGCCCGCATGTACAGCTCCACCCGTCGCGACTTCCTGAGGGTGAGCGGCCTGACCGCCGCCGGCGCAGTCGTCGGTACCGGCCTCGCCGCCACCCCCGCCCACGCCGCAGGTATCGACTACACCGCCCGCAAGACCTTCGACGACTGGGATCGCCTGTTCCAGCAGGGCGGACCCGGTCAGCCGGACCAGCCGAATGACAACACCAATGCCGATGGCAGATCCGGGATGCTGGCCTGGAGCCAGTCGTACGTACTGCTCGGCCTGGTCCGGATGTACGAGACCTACCGAGACACGCACTACCTCGACCGGCTGATCGAGAACATCGACCAGGTCCTCGCGGTCCGCGACAGCGAACGCGGTGTCACCGACTATCGAGGATTGTCGCTCCCCGCCTGGCGCGCCGACCATCCGTACACGACCGGCTTCACAACACTTGCCGACGGCAACGGTCACCCAAGCCTCGAGCTCCGCCAGGCACTGCCGTACGCCGAAGACACCACCGTCAGCGTTCTTGCCGGCTCCCGCCCGGACGCGTTCACGCTCCGCCTGGTGAACGTGTTCGTGAACCGCACCGTCACCCACACCGATCTCACCATGGACCCCGCGAGCCCCGACTACGCGGTGAGCCGGATCTACGCGGCCGCCCCGGGACCACTGCAACTGACCGCACGCGACGTCCGTACTGCGCCCGCCGCGGGCGGTGTTCCGGCGACCGGGGACTTCCCGATGCTGACCAAGCCGGTGATTTTCGCCGTGCACACCGGGATGATCACCTACCCGATCGCCGGCTTCGTCAGGCTGGTTCGGAGTTCTCCGGTGCTCCTGCGCCGCTATCGAGCGAAGGCGACGGAGTACCTCGCCGCCTGCCGCGCCGCGGTCGCAGTACACGACTGGGAGTATCGCGAGGACGGTCACCTGATCTGGCCCAAGGGTCAGCCGCTCGCGTACGACGGATGCGAGCAGCCGATCAACCAGTCGCTCGGGCTCGGCCAAACTCTGGTCGAACTCGCTCTCATCACCGGCGAGCGCGGCTACCGACGCAAGGTTGCGGAACTGGCGACGATGTTCGCCGGGCAACTGTCTGTCGACGATGGTGGTGCCTACCGCTGGCACTACTGGCCGACGGGCGGCCTTGTTCATGAGGGGTTCGCGAAGACGGGATCACCCGAGACCGACGTCTCGATCTTCACTCCGTCGGTCGGTGGTGCCAAGCAGTTCGAGGACATCAGTCACGGCGCGATCGACGTCGAGTTCGCAGTACGGGCTCATCGTGCGCGGCTTGGCTTCACCGGACAGGACATGAGCCGGATCGCCAAGACCTACACCCAGAACGTTGCGTTCACCGACGCGACCGGTCAACCGTCCCTCCACACCACCGTCGCCGGCGCCGGAGTCGGCACCGCCTCGATCGCCCATCAGGCACCGCGCTGGATGCAGGCCGCGCTCTATGACCCTCAGGTGTTCCAGCACAGCCTTGCTCTCTACAACCGCTACCAACCCACGCCCGAGGTGGACGGCCAACAGGCGATCGGCTTCGGCTGGCTCCTCGCCAACACCGCGTACCTCAACTGGGGCGCGAAGTACGCCCGCTGACTGCTTCAGGGGCTTGATAATAGTTAACGCTAGGAGTAACTATTAGCTCATGGCGGACGACGAGGTGGATCGCTTCTTCGAGGTGCTGGCGGATCCGACCCGGCGGCAGGTGGTGCGGCTGCTGGGGGAGGGGCCGCAGCGAGCCGGACAGCTTGCGGCCGCGACCGGGGCGTCCGCTCCCGCGATGAGCCGGCACCTGCGGATCTTGCTGTCCGCCCGGCTGATCACCGACGAGCGGGTGCCGGACGACGCCAGGCTGCGGGTGTTCCGGTTGCGCCAGGAGCCCGTCGTCGCAGTACAGGCCTGGCTCGACCAGGTCCAGGCGCACTGGCAGGAGCAGTTGGGGGCCTTCAAGAAGCACGTCGAGCAGAAGGAGACATCGTGACCAAGCAGTCCGCGTCCGCGTCTGTCGAGGTCGCCGCCGATCCGGCGACGGCGTTCCGGATCTTCACCGACGAGATCGACCTGTGGTGGGTTCGCGGGCCGATCAACTTCTTCGACGCCTCCCGGGCGATGGGTATGCAGATCGAGCCGGGGGAGGGCGGCAGGATCCTGGAGATCTACCGGCCCGGCAGCGGCTCGGTCGACGAGGATGTGCTCGAACTCGGCCGGATCACCGCCTGGGAGCCCGGATCCCGGCTGGCCTACCGCAGTTCGGTGGACGACACCGAGACGGAGATCCGCTTCGAGTCCTTCGACGGCGGAACGCGGGTCAGCGTCGAGCAGTCGCTGGTGCAGGGCGGCGAGAAGGCGTTCTACTTCTGGCCGAACGTGATCCCGTGGCTCGCCACCTGGGCCGCGCGGCGAGATTCGGCCCGTGGCGACCTCGATCGGCTGAACGTCGCCTTGTACTACGAGGACCCGAGTGCTGCGGCCCGCTGGTTGGAGACGGTGTTCGGCCTGGAACATTCCCTGCAGGTCCCCGCGGACAGCGAGCATCCCTCCTGGCTCGAACTCCGCGTCGGTTCCTCGGCGATCATGCTCTTCGAACTGAAGGAGCGTCCCGCCACTCCGCGCGTTGTCGACCACAGCATCTGGGTCTACGTCGACGACCTCGACGCGCACTTCGCCCGCAGTACGGCGAAGGGGGCGAGCATCGTCTCCGAGATCAGCCAGCACGGATACCGCGGCTACGAAGCCACTGACTTGGAAGGCCACCTCTGGACCTTCGCCCAAGCCGGCCCGACGATGAAGTAGTCGCTTCCCGCCTCGGAATCGCGTGCAGCGTCGGGGTACGGCGCTTTCTCCGCCTCCTCTGGGCGGCCACAACTCAGCAATCGACGGCTTTGGCGGCGGGGCACGGATCGATGCGAACGGCCGCGGCTGACAGAAGACGGGCGATGCTGCCTCGGAGCGCATGGCTCCTGTGAGCCAGTCGGTTGGACTGCTCGTTGGGCACGATCGGAGCGTCGGGCAGCGCGGATCGCGCCGTGCTCGTGACTGCGTCGACTACTGCTGAGCTGGGGATGAACATGATCGTCGCTCCTTCGCTGAGACTTATGGCAACTCCTCGGTTGCTATCAACGTATGGCAACCCTGGGGTTGCGTCAAGAGAACTGCCCCACGGCCAGGGGAGTTGACGCGGTCGGTCAGTCGTCATAGATTGATGGCAACTGATAAGTTGCTATAAATGGAGACGCCTGATGCCCTTCCCTGACCGGATCGAGCGGACCCTCGAGCTTGCCCACCCGCCGGAGAAGGTGTGGGCGGCGATCACCACGGCCGAGGGACTGGGCACCTGGTTCGGCACGCAGGCGACGATCGACCTGCGGCCGGGTGGGGCGGCCCGGCTGAGCTGGGACAGCGGCGACAAGGCCGACCTGCGGATCGAGCGGGTCGAGGAGCCGACGGTGTTCGGCTTCACCTGGCGCATCTACGGACTGCCGGAGGGCGACCCCCGCCGTACGTACGTCGAATTCACCCTGGAGCCGGTCGGCGCGGGCACCCGCCTCACGGTGGTGGAGTCGGGCTTCGCCCAGTTGCCGGAGGAGTCCTTCCGCAAGGCGCACGGCGGCAACTCCGAGGGCTGGACGCGCGAACTCGGTGAACTGGTCGAGTACCTCGATGCCTCCTGACATCGAGGCGATCGCCGAACAGGTCTTCATCGCCCTGGCCGACCCGACCCGGCGCGGCATCCTCGCCGAACTGGCGTCAGGTGGCCCCGCCACGGCCACGGACCTGGCCGATCGCCTGCCCGTCACCCGGCAGGCGATCGCCAAGCACCTCAACCTGCTGTCCGAGGCCGGCCTGGTGACGGCCGAACCAGGCGAGCGCCGCCGAGTCCGCTACCGGCTCCGCTCCGCCCCGATGCAGGTGGCACAGCAGTTCCTCGCCGCCATGGCCCGCGACTGGGACCACCAACTGAACGCGCTGCGAGACCACCTCGACCGCTGACCTCATCCCCCTGGTCCCGGAGTTCGACCACTCCACCGACCGGGCAGGCCGCCTCGACCGCACATGACACGGCCGGCGCGCTACTATTGGTCCAGCACCAAACTTGGTAACGCCGATCGTCAGTGACGGCTGTGCCTCGTGGCCCCCGCCCTCGGCCCTCGACCGTCGGTCGTCGGATTCATACCGCGGGTGGTTCTGTCGGAGTCCGACACGTCGATCGCTCGCGGTAGCGGTGGGATCGGACCGTGTCGCCGAACGGCCACGCTGGCTCATTCCACCCGACGTCTCATCATGTACCCGATGGGCCGCGGGGTGTTGCCAGGCCGCCATGGCGACATGCCATGGCACGTCAGAGGAGGACTCTTTGGCCCGTCGAGGCCAGCGCCAGTCCGGCGCTACCCGTACCGTTCCGCCACGTCGGCGTCGCGTCCGCGATGCCGACAACGAAGGCATCCTTCCGGTCCTCGCCAAGGCCGTGCGCGAGGTCGAGGCGGCTGTCCAGCGTGGTTCCACGCAGTCGTCGCTGCGGACCAAGTTCCAGGTGGTGGCGCTGCTGGTCCGCGAGGAGCGTGCCCGGGTGAAGGCGGACAAGACCGCCGGCGACGCCCGCCGCGACGAGCAGCTCAGGCGGCTCGACGGGGTCGCGACGATCCTGGCGAAGTCCGCCGCCCGCGACACCTCGCTGCTCGCGCTGCTCGCCGAGGACGCCGTCGTCTCCGAGGCGGCCGCGGCGCTGAAACGCGAACTGCTGACGTCCGCCGGCATCGAGCCGGCCCCCGAGGCCGCGCCGATCGTCGAGCCGACGGTCACAGAGGTCAAACCCGAACGCCGGGTCGTGCCGCAGTCGGTGGTCTCGCGACAGCTCGCCAATCCGTTCCTCGCGCCCGACTTCTCGTCCGCGGAGTCTCGCGGACCGCGCCAGCAGCAGATGCGGCGCCTGACCGGCTGGGAGCTGATCGGCCCCCTGCTCAAGTCGTTCGAGTACGCCGCCGCGGCGTCGGCCGGCAAGTCGCTGCCCGAGCCGTCGGTGGTTCGAGTGCCGGGTGGGCTGGAACTGATGCGGCACCAGGCCCAGGTTGTCGCGGCTGCCGCGGCCGGCCATCGAACCTTCCTGCTGGCCGACGAGCCGGGTCTGGGCAAGACGGCTCAGGCGTTGCTCGCCGCGCAGGCCGCGGACGCGTACCCGCTGCTGGTCGTCGTACCGAATGTGGTCAAGGCCAACTGGGCCCGCGAGGCCGCACTGTGGACGCCGAACCGGACCGCCACCGTCATCCACGGCGACGGTGACACGATCGACGGCTTCGCCGACATCGTCGTGGTCAACTACGAGGTGCTGGACCGCCACGTCGGCTGGCTCGGCGACCTCGGCTTCCGTGGCATGGTCGTCGACGAGGCGCACTTCATCAAGAACAAGAAGTCCCAGCGTTCCCGCAACGTGCTGCAGTTGTCCGAGCG
This sequence comes from Kribbella sancticallisti, assembly GCF_039530625.1. Classification (NCBI taxonomy): domain Bacteria; kingdom Bacillati; phylum Actinomycetota; class Actinomycetes; order Propionibacteriales; family Kribbellaceae; genus Kribbella; species Kribbella sancticallisti. The sequence goes on from NZ_BAAAOS010000038.1 coordinate 153,180, forward strand.
GATCCGGACCCGTACTCCGCGTCCGCTGCTGATGGCGCTGACCGGCACTCCGCTGATCAACGACATCGACGACTTCCGGGCCATCTGGCAGTTCCTCGGCTGGATCAACGAGAAGGCACCGGGCGCCGACCTGATGGAGTCCCTCGAGGACATCGGCCTGACGCCGGCCGATCCCGCCTTCTATCCGGCCGCTCGCGCTCGGGTGGTCGATCTGGGCATCGTCCGTCGGCGCAAGGTCGACGTGGCCGCCGACATCCCCGCCCGACGGATCGCCGATCTGCCCGTCGAACTCGACGACGCCGTCGGCCGCTCGATCCGGGAAGCCGAGCGCAAGCTCGCCGAGCACCTGGTGGCGCGGTATCGCAGCGCCCTCGAGACCCGGACCTCCGGCTCGACCATCGACGGCATCGACCACGATCTGGTCCGCCAGGTCGCCGGCTGGGAGCGGGCCGACCCGACCAGGCCGAAGATCGACGAGAACGTGTTCAGCCTGGTGCGCCGCATCGGCAAGGCCAAGGCCGGCCTGGCCGCCGACTACGCCGCGCAACTCGCGCACAACGTCGGCAAGGTCGTCTTCTTCGCCAAGCACATCGAGGTGATGGACACCGCCGAGGAACTGTTCGCCGACCGCGGCATCCAGTACTCCTCGATTCGGGGCGACCAGTCCGCCAAGAAGCGTCAGCAGAACATCGACGCCTTCGTGAACGATCCCGACGTCTCCATCGCCGTCTGCTCCCTGCTGACAGCCGGCGTCGGCCTCAACCTCCAGGTCGCCTCCAACGTCGTTCTCGCCGAGCTCTCCTGGACCGACGCGGAGCAGACCCAGGCGATCGACCGGATCCACCGCATCGGCCAGGACGAGCCCGTCACGGCCTGGCGCATCATCGCCGCCCAGACCATCGACACCAGAATCGCCGAACTCATCGACAGCAAGGCAGGCCTGGCCGCGAAGGCACTGGACGGTTCGGACGAGGACCTCTCCTCTTCGTCGGACATCCAACTGGAGGCCCTCGTCGCGCTGCTGACCAATGCCCTCGAGGCATCGCGATGACGTCGATCAGGACTGCAAGAACTCCAGCAGGTCGGCGTTGACTACGTCGGCGTGAGTGGTCGGCATGCCGTGCGGAAGGTCCGAGTAGGTCTTCAGCGTCCCGTTCTGCAGCAACTCGGCCGACCGCGGCCCGGAGGCGCCGTACGGGACGATCTGGTCGTCCTCGCTGTGCATGACCAGCACCGGCAGGGTGATCTTCTTCAGGTCCTCGGTGAAGTCGGTCTGGGAGAAGGCGACGACGCCGTCGTAGTGCGCCTTCGCCCCGCCCATCATCCCCTGGCGCCACCAGTTCTCGATGATCGCCTCGGACGACTCGACGCCCGGCCGGTTGAACCCGTAGAACGGCCCCGAGGGCAGCGCACGGTAGAACTCCGAGCGGTTGGCCGCCAACTGCGCCTGCAGACCGTCGAAGACGTCCTTCGGCAGACCGTCCGGATTGGCGTCGGTCTTCACCATCAGCGGCGGCACCGCGCAGAGGATCGCGGCCTTGGAAGCCCGGCTCTCCCCGTGCCGAGCCAGGTAGTGCACGACCTCGCCACCGCCGGTCGAGTGCCCGACGTGAATGGCGTCCTGCAGATCGAGGTGCTCGACCACGGCCGCCAGGTCGTCCGCGTAGTGGTCCATGTCGTGCCCGTCACCGGTCTGGGTGGATCGCCCGTGACCGCGGCGGTCATGGGCGACGACGCGGTACCCCTGCTGCAGGAAGAACAACATCTGGTTGTCCCAGTCGTCAGCCGACAGCGGCCAGCCATGGCTGAACACGATCGGTTGCCCACTGCCCCAGTCTTTGTAGAAGATCTCAATGCCGTCGCTGGTCGTGATCGTTCCCACTGTGATGCCTTCCTCGAATCAGGTCCTTCAGGCAAGATCCAGCCGCCCCCAGCCGGCCCTGAATGTGCCCCCGTCGCAGGGGCACTGCGTCGATCGTCTTCGTGGACGAAAGCCTGTAGAGCAACGGAATTCCCGGCGTCGCGATCGCCTTGCACACCTTAACGCCCACCAGACTTCCGGAGCGAGGCGTAACTCAATCTTCGGTCAGGGTGCGGCGTGATGGAGTGCGGCGGCAACGGCCTCGACCGCGGGTGTCCGGGTCGCGCGGGTGAGCAGGAAGACCTCGCGATCGATCGTCCCCTCGGCGAAGGACCGCACCGCGACACCCGGTACGCCGTACCCGAGCACAAGGTCGGGGAGTAGCGCACAGGCTCCCGCCGTGCGAACCATCTCCACGAGAATCAGAAAGTCGTCCGACGCGTACCGCAGATCCGGTTCGAACCCGCCAAACTCCCGACACGCGCGAATCTGCATGTCCCGATGTCCCGTCCCCGGTTGGCAGGCGGCCCACCGAGCCCCGGCGAGCTCCGCCATCCGCACTCGCTGACTGCTCGCTTGCGGATGAGTCTCCGGCAGGACCAGCCGCACCTGCTCGCGCACCAGCGACTCACGCGCGAGGTCCCCGTGAACGGGACGCGGCTGCCCGGAGTACTCGTCACCAACCACAGCGTCAAGCTGCCGCAACCGAAGCGCCGGCACAGCCTCCTCAACCTCCACCTCGGTCACCTCGACCCGAATCTCAGGATGGCTCTGTGCGAGCGCCGCGACCGCAGGCGCAACAATTCTCAGGAACGCCGACTGAAACGCCGACACCCGTACGACGCCAGCCGGCTGCCCCGCGGCGATCGCGGCAACCTCCGCCTCAGCCGCCTCCATCCCATCGAGCAGCAAGCCCGCGTGCCGTACAAGCGCCCTGCCTGCGTCCGTGAGTCGCACGTTCCGCCCAGTCCGCTCGAGCAACTTCGCCCCCGCCTCACGCTCGAGCACCGCCAGCTGCTGAGAGATCGCACTCGGCGTATACCCAAGCGCTCGAGCGGCCCCATGAACCGTCCCCCGAGCATCCAACTCCCGAAGCAACCGCAACCGCCGAAGATCAAGCATCGTTCACCAACGCTACCCGGTTTCATGCATAAATCGGAGATGGACGTGAATAGTTGACGATGCCAGCATCGTCACGTGGGTCCGCTCCTCTGCCTCCTCTCAGCCATCTGCTTCGGTGCCATGGCAATCTTCGGCAAACTCGCGTACGACGCGCGGGTCGACGTCGGAGACCTGCTACTCATCCGCTTCGCGCTCGCAGCCGCCGTGTTGCTCGCCATATCCCGCGCCACCGGCGCCCTGCGCGGCCTACCCCGCCGCGCGATAGCAGCCGGCCTAGCCATGGGCGCCATCGGCTACGCCACCCAATCCGGCCTCTTCTTCGGCGCCCTAGAACGCATGGACGCGTCCCTGCTAGCCCTGATCCTCTACATCTATCCAGCCCTGGTGATGATCGGCGCAATCGCCCTAGGCCGCGAGCGCCCCTCAACCCGCAGAATCGCAGCCCTCTTAATCGCCTCCGCCGGCACCGCCCTAGTCCTAGGCGGCGCAGCCTCAGGCACCCTCGACCCCCTAGGCACAGCGATGGGCTTCGGCGCCGCCCTCGCCTACACCCTCTACATCCTCGCCGGTGACCGAGTAGGCGCAGCCCTACCCCCCACAGCCCTATCCGCCCTGGTCTGCACCGGCGCCACCTTTACTTTCGCCGTAGCCTCCGCCACCCAAGGCGGCCCCAACCTAACCTTCGCCCCCACCGGCTGGCTCTGGCTGACAGCAATCGCCCTAATCAGCACAGTCGCCGCCATCCTCACCTTCTTCGCCGGAATGTCCCGAGTAGGCCCCTCAACCGCCTCAATCCTCTCCACCCTCGAACCCGCAGTAACAGTCGCCCTAGCCGCCGCCATCTTCCACGAGTCCCTGGGCCCCCTACAGTCCATCGGCGGAGCCCTAGTCCTCACCGCAGTCCTAGTAATCCAACTCCCCACCCGCCCCAACCCCAGTAGCCGCCAACAGGGCTTCAACACAGCCCAGACAACGCCTGACCTCTCACCGCAAACCAGCGCTGGAACCATGCTGGCCACGACCTCGCCCGGGCTAGGTCAAGCCCGTACCGCACCAGAGGCGCCGGATGTGACCAAGTAGCCCTCGGGCCGCGGCATCGAAACGATGAAGTCACGAGGAAACTCGTGGTCGACGACATCCGGGTTCATCAAGGCGGGTGTCAGACGGCTAGCCGTAAACGCCACATACTGCGCCCGCGGCAGGGCATCCGTGAGCCTTGCCACCAGGTCTCCCATCGATGGCCCCGGCTCGTGGTGTGGTTCGGCCTCCACCATGGGCGATTGCCGGGGGAAATCCGTTCCCGAACAGCCTGACCCGTTGGGACAGTGGCAACACTCGGTCGGTGTTCCGTCCCATCACTGGCATGTCCGGCGCGGCGTGGATCAACAAGGGCGGCGTGAAGCCCACTGTGGAGATCCAGACAGAAGGCGTGCTGGTGAAGTCCGAGGAGTTGGCCGGCATCCCGCTGCTGTCGGACCGGATGATCCGCGATTCAGCTGGGACGAGTGGTCCGACGACCCGCAGGCCGAACCGGCGAACGATGCCGAGAGCAACAAGTCCCGTCAGAGTTGAGTGGTCAATAACCTACGGGCGCGCATAAGTGCCTGGCCGGCATCGGCAGCATGGGATGCTGGGAGACCTTTGGCTCTTGAAGGGTGTCTATGTCCAGCGTGCCGGTTGCTCGCCCGAAGATCGTTTGTCTGTGCGGTTCCCTGCGCTTCAGCAGGGAGTTTGCGACCGAGCGCACGCGCTTGACGCTCGATCTGGCGATCGTCCTGGTTCCGGAGGCCATCGAGGCGCCTGTGCTGGACCCTTTGCTCGTCCGCGCCTTGGGAGAGCTACACCTCCGCCGGATCGACCTCGCGGATGAGGTGCGAATCGTGAACCCCGGTGGCTATATCGGGGAGGCCACCCGCCGCGAGATCGCGTACGCCGACGCATTGGGCAAGCGCGTCACGTACTTCCACGAATTGAACTGAGCAACAGTCATGGTGTCGAACCCATCGGGATGCCCGGTGGTAGTCAGCCAGCGACCGAGCGAATCGACGGCATCCAGGTACGCACCGATGGTGCGCTCGCTGTAGGGCTTGCCGCGCTTGCTCGGCTCGGCGCGCAGGGTGTCTGCGAACAGGTCGCGCTGCTCGGCGCGGGTGGCCTGTCCTGGTGTGGCGGACATGGCGCGCAAGGCACGCGCTGGCCGGTGAGGCGCGCGGATTGGAGCGGTAGTCATGGGAACAGTCCTCCGGATCGGTCTGGTAACCGCTCCCGAAACTGTGTATCTACGCCCTTAGTTGCTGGCCCGGAATCTGGCCCTGACCGGGAACTGTGGTGTTTGCCCAGGTCAGAGGCCGATTTGTGCCCCCGGCAGTGCCCCCGGCAGGATTCGAACCTGCGACGCACGGTTTAGGAAATAGATCGGTATTGCTTAGATACTAACACGCCTCTGACCTGCGAGAATGTAGGGGTAATGACTACTGAGTTACTCCGAAACTGTGTGTCTAAGAATGCAGGGGTGGGGAATGGAATTGCGACGTGGGGAATGGCGGGTATCCGAGTGTCCCCGATGTGCGGCGCTGCTGTGCCCGCTACGGCGGCATCCTCGCCTGTCTGACGGGTGCTGGCACACCTTCGACCGGGACAATGCGCACGCTCTGGGCGATCACCGCGATTGCCTGCCCGGTGACGCCCTGGCCCTCGGTGACGACGACCCGCACGGCGAGGAGTACGACACAGGCTCAGACGGCCCGGACGCCTGCCGGTGGGCCGCGCGCTGGCAGGTTGGATCGGCAGCCCTGGCCGGTGTCGCGACGGCTGACCGGCCACTGGTGGTGGTCGCGCTCGACCCGATGGCCGGGCCGCACCCGGTGGCGCTGCACGCGAACTACCGGACTGCTGGGCCGCATCGGACTCGGGTAGGTCGGCGGCCGACTGATGCGCTCATGGGTGAGGCGAAGGCGCGCGCGCTGGTGGTCTGCGCCCTCGGCCACCTGCATTGACAGCTTCCTTGCCCTCGGCAAATTTCTGCCAATCTTCTGTCCCGGAAGTCCCCTAATGGCGTCAGTTGGCACACCTTGTCGTCAGTTGTCCTCAAATAGTGGCCAGAGTCGGACACGCTTATTTTCAAGGGGTTCTGCCCCGCTTGCCCCGCTCTGCTCGGGTCTGCAATATGGGTGCAGCACGAAGGATCGAGGCGGGTCAGAGCCCCGTCCGAAGGTTCGCCGATCCTCCGTCGTTCTGTTGAACGAAGTGGAGGCACAGCCATGCCCGATCAGGGCATCACCATCCGGCCGCCGGTGCCGGGATACCTGACTCGGACGCAGTGCGCAGCCGCGTACGAGACGTCGGTGGACACGATCAAGCGCCGTACGAAAGACGGCCTGCTGACACCTGTCCGCGTCGGGCGGAGCCTGCTCTACCCGGTCGATCAGTTGGACCGTGTGCTCGGTGAGCAAGGCCGAGGCGAGGCAGCCCTGTGACGCCAGAGCAGAGGCGCGAACGCGCCCTGAAGGCGATCAACAGCAGGTGGGCACGGCCGACAGCACGCGATGAGCAGAGCGAGGCAGCGGCCCGCGCACTGTGGCGTCGCTTCGAAACCCAGGTTGATCCGGACGGCCTGCTCCCAGCCGATCGCCGCCAACAACTGGCTGAGTACGCGCTCAAGGCGCACATGGCCGAGATGCGCTTGGCCCGCGCCAGGAGGCGTGGTGGTGCCGCATGAGCGCGGTTGGCCGCCCCCACGGGGGAGGCGGCCCCCGATCCGCACCCAACGAAGGAAGGAGTAAGGAGAACCGTTCCGAGGCCAGTCTGCACGACGCCACCGACAATCTCCAACCGGTCGCCAATCTAGTTGCCCACAGCATCGATAGGTCGGTGCGGCCACTTGGTAGAGCGGTATTGCGGGAGGCTGGCGACTACCTGCGCATCCAATGCCCACCAACCGCGAAGGAGATCGTCAAGCGGTGTACGCCGTGGGAGTGGTTGACGGAAGACAAGGAGTGGTCCGTCCCGGCCTACTGGATGGAGAAGGTGGCCGCCGATCTCAGGGAGGCCGGCTACGACGTCCAGCAGGCTGGCAGCATCGTTGCCGCGCGGTCGCGCCGAACAACGCCACCGGAATGCCCTGGTGTTGATCGCGACGGCATCCCCTGCAGGGCTCCCTTTCGGATCGGTACGCCGCTGCCGCTGACCTGCTCGCAGTGCGGGACGTACGTCACCGCCTTCCACAGCTACGACCCGGACGAGTGAGCCGGTGGGCAGCGAGAAGACCCGGCAGGAGTGGCGTCGGGCGGTCCAGCAGTCCCTGCTGCCGTCGGGGGTGAAGCTGACGCTGACCAAGCACTCCGAGTCCGGCCACGGGCAGTACCACGACGACGCGATGAACGAGCACGCGATCAAGAGGGACCGACTGGCGAAGCTGTGCGGAGTGTTCGAGAGCACCGTCCGTAGACAGATGCGGCGGGCCGAGAATGCGGGCTGGTTGAAGCTGCACCGGTACGGCTTCAACGGTCAGCAGCAGGTCTACCACTATGTCACTCCGTCGTCTCCGTCGACCTGCACCGACTGCCGGACCGATCCCCGGCGAAAGGGGGCAGGAAAAGAGGCATGAAAGGGTGCGGAATCTTTCCCTTTCCTGCCCCCTTTCTTGCCTCCCCTAAGTACTTACCCCGCCCGCCGCTGTGGCGGAGGGATCAGCCGGGACCTTCCCAGGCTGCGAGAAACGAGCGACGACGAAGTGGTGTTCACGAGGAAGAACAACATCTCGTCGTCGTCCCATCGAACAAGGAGAACGACATGAACAGGAACATCGACCCGCACCGGGATGCGTACCTGGGCGCGGTTGCCACGGCCGCGCGGTACTGGATGACCGGCGATGCGCGGATGGCCCGGGATCGGCTGGAGGGCATGCCCTGGCATGAGTTGGTCGCGGCCAGCTTGAGCCTCGTGGCGGTCTTCGCGGACAGCTTGGCCGCCAATACCGAGACCGATCCGCTCGTGCTGCTGGATGGCGTCGTCGCCGAGATGATGGAGCCGAAGGGCAACGATGCCTGAACCGCTGAGCGGTCGCGATGCGCGGTACCGGCGACAGCTAGAACGGGTGGCGAACCAGCGGGATCACTACCAGCGGTGCGCCATCGATGCCGTCGCAGCGCTGCTGCTTGCGACCGGCGATCACCTGGATCTGCTGGAAGGTGACGACCTGGCCGCGGTACTCGTACGGGCTCAGGAGTTGCGTGGGAAGATGGTGGGCAGGTCGCGCTGATGGAGCCGACCGGCCGGAGCCGCTGGCTGAGTAGCCGCGTGCAGGGCAAGCGTTTTGCCTTGCACGTAAGGACTCTCAGCAATGCCCACCATCCTGACTACCTCGGCTTTCGACGGGCAGTTTCCGGCCGAGGTGTACCCCGTCATTCTGAACGCGATTGCCGGGGGCAACCCCTTTGCCCAGAGTCTGACCCGTTGGGACTCGGGCCAGACCGACTCGGTGTTCCGCACCATCACCGGCATGTCCGGGGCTGCGTGGATCAACGAGGGCGACGTGAAGCCCAGCATGACCATCGACACCGAAGGCGTACTGGTGAAGGCCGAAGAGTTGGCCGGCATCCCGATGCTCTCGGACCGGATGATCCGCGACTCCCGTACCGACATCGTGGCCGAGGTCCAGCGGGTCATGCGGGAGTTCTTCGCGCGCCGACTCGATGACGGCCTGCTCCACGGTAACGGGGTCGCCCCGAACCCCAAGGGTGTGTTCTCGGTCGCCCCGGACGCGGCGGCCGGTGACGACCTCTGGGACGCCGTGACGATTGCCAAGGGCGAGATTGTGGCCGCTGGCGGTACGCCGACGACCCTTGCCCTGGACCCGGTGGCGGTCGTCCAGGAGGAGGGCCGGATCGACGCCAACGGCTACCCGATCTACCGCGACGGCCTGACCCGGTACAACGGCCTCGACGTGGTGGCCGTGCCTTCGCTGGCTACGGGTGAGGCGCTGGTCTACGACCGGACCGAAGTGTTCTGGGTGGTCGCGGAGGACTTCACAATTACCCCGAGCCGCGAATACGCCCCGGCGTACGAGCGGGACTCGGTGGCTCTGCGGACCTCCGGTCAGTTCGGGGTCGGTGTCCCGAACCCGACCAAGGCGATCCGCCAGGTCACGGTCACGCCTGCGCCGTAACAGCACATGCCCTCGGTCCCATTGAGGAGCGGGAGCGAGGGCACGCTGTGCACCCCTCAGGGGTCGTGCGGCGCGACCGGCGCGGGTGTGTAGGGAACCACCAGCACGCCAGCCGCGCCGGATCAGTGCGCCCGTTGTCGAGCGGGCGCGAGTCTCCGCCGTTCGGTGGCGCGGAACCTGCGGGTAGTCATGCTGGGAGTGACCGGCCACCTCGACATGTACGCCTCGACACACCACGGTAGAACCTGCCCCACGTGCCGATCGTCGCAGCCGTCAGGCTGTACGCCGTTCCGCAGATCGATGGCCCAGATTCGTAGAGCCCAACGGCGCAAGCGCCGGTCGCGGACGTTCCGTGTCTTCACTCGTCGTCCAGCCATTCGGTACCGGTCTCATCGCGGTGGTTGCCCCGGTGGTATCCGAGTACACACGTCCGGCCGGTCGTGGGGTTCTTGCCGTCGCAGTCGAGGTCTTGGGCCGACCGCAGGATCGGCCAGCCTTTGCTGTCTTTCTCGACCTCCTGCCTCACGTCATCCACGCTCAGTCACTCCCCGCTTGCCGAATCTCTACCGAGTGCAACACTTTATAATGAGTAGGATGAGTAACCAAGGTCTCGCCCCCCGGACACGCGGCGGCCGTGGGGGTCGTCGGCATGCCCGGTCTGGGAGACTCGTCATACCGAGTAGTCCGGGTGTGAGGAGGCCATGCGTGAGCACGTTCTCGGGTCGCCCTGCCTATCTTCAGATCGCGGACGATCTGCGCTCGCAGATCCTCGACGGCACTCTCAAGACCGACGACAAGCTGCCCAGCGAACCGGAACTGATGACTGACTACGGCGTATCGCGCATCGTCGTTCGACAGGCACTCGACGTCCTGCGGACCGAGGGGCTGATCGTCAAGCAGCAGGGCAGGGGGTCGTACGTGCGGTCGCTCCGGCCTCCGACCCGCCGTGTGATCGGCCACCTCTACAACGAGCGGCCGCAGTCGTCACCATTCGCTTCCGTCACCTCGGCCGGCGGGCAGCGCCCGGAGTGGGACTACCAGTCCCGCAAGACCACCGCGTCCAAGGTGATCGCAGACCGGCTCGGGATCGCGCCGGGGGATCCGGTGATGCGCACGTCGTACCGGTTCCTCGCCGACGACGAGCCGGTGATGCTTTCCACGTCCTTCGAGCCGCTAGCAATCACCGAAGGCACCGAGATCGAGCAGCCAGAGTCTGGCCCGGTGACCGGGGTCGTGCCGCGGTTCGACCGGATCGGGCTGCACATCACCCACGTGAAGGAAGACGTGACCGGCCGGGCAGCGCGGCCCTACGAGGCGGAGACGCTGTCGGTACCGCAAGGCGTGCCGGTGCTGGTGATCGAACGCACCTACTACGTGGAGGACCGGCCAGTGGAGACAGCCGACATCGTGGTCTCGTCGGCCCGCTACCTACTGTCCTACCGGCTGGAGATCCCGGGCCGGGACTGATACATCGGGCGCCAGGACCTAGGGGTATCACTGCTAGCTGAAGACAGCGGGCAGTGTCGACACGATCGAGCCGAAGCCGACGAGGACCAGCCCGACAAGTTCCATCCGAACGCTGCCGGTGGCGACTTCGCGAACCTTGGCTTCGACCTCGGCGATCGCGGTCTGCGATCTGGCGTCGGCCTCCTGCGCTGCCGTTTGGACCTTGTCTATCCTCTGATCGATCTCCCGACGCTCCTCGCCGATCCTCGCCTCCAGCGCCAGCAGGCGCTCGCGGACGAACCGCATCTGCACATCAACCGGTGCGTTGCTCGGTGGAGCCGCGTAGCCCTTGGCTGAGGCAGCGACTCCCCAGCTCAGGGCAACCCCGGCGCCGACAACGTGCTTTCCCGGAGGGCGGCGCAACACCCGCCTGACGAACCATCTCTTCAAACGAGCCAGGACCGGTACCAGCGGCTCACCTCCAGCATGGTCTCGCCAGTCCTGCAGCAGCGCTATGGCAGCCAGAACAGTTCCGATTGTCGTTAGCAGCAAGCCAGTGATCGCGCAGAAGATCCCCACCGTCTGAGGCTAGGGCGGCACCCTCCTGTTCGGGAGCGGCGCGCCGACGCCTCGCCGGTATGAGTCAGGCCTACGCTCACACTCTGACCGAAGGGAGCCCACGCATGAACTGGCGCGAGTTCATCGCGGAGATGACCGGAAATCTGGCCTGGCCGCTAGCTGTCGGCGTCCTGGTCGGCATCCTGATCCTGACGCAGCGCAAGCCGATCGCGGACCTGATTGGACGCATCTACGAGGGGCAGTTGCCTGGTGGTACCAAGTTCAAGGCCACGAAGGCAGAGCAGACACGAGCAGTGTTGGAGCAGGTAGCCGCCGTCGAGCCTGCGGCGGATGCGAAGGCCATTGACCAGGGCTCTCCGGACTTGCCACCCGAGGTAGCCGCGAGGGTCGATGAACTGCTAGCGGAGGAACGGCGTAACCGTCAGCGGCAGGTGACCGAAGTTGCCAAGGTGGCCGCGTTGTGGGGCCAGTACATGTCCGACTACATGCCGAACAAACGGCCGGGCGTCTACTGGGAGCCGAAGCTCGACTGGCACCCGGACGGCTCTGTTGCGATCACCTACGGCCAGCGGGGTGGGTATGACGTGGATGATCCGCAGCAACAGCCGGAGACCCGTCTCTCGGAGCGGATCACGAGCAAGGGTGAGCGCCGGTGAACGGTTGGGAGTTCGCCGCCGAACTCATTACGAAGGCGTACTGGCCGATCATCGTCGGCCTACTCCTCCTCACGCAGCGCAAGCCGATCACACGGCTGGTCGATCGCGTGCGACGTGGGACCGGCCCGGGTGGCGTCGCCTTCGAAGCCGACCCTTCCGCCCTGCTCGCGGAGGCGGTGGCTGACGCGGTCCAGCCTGCCCAACTGCCAACCGAGGATGATTCGGCAGGTAGCGGTGAAGCACGTCAGCAGGCCGTCATGCAGCGCCGACGCGACATCGAGGAAGTGGCCAAGCGGGCTGCCGAGTGGGGGCAGTACATAGCGCGCCACTATCCACCTGAGGAGCGTGGCCAGTACTGGGAGCCCGCACTGGAGTGGATGTCGGACGGCTCGGTAGAGATTCCTGGCGGGAGGCGAGCGCAAGCCGAGCATTGGGCACCGCTAGGCCCGGTGGAGTTCCCGCCAGCGCCGCCAGAGGCGAGTCTCTGGTACTTCCGGACGAAGAGGGCCGAGAAAGAGGCCGAGGGCAACGATTCACGTCCAAGTTGAACGCTCAATAACCTACGACCGCATCAAAATGCCTGGCCGGGAGTGGTGTGCACTCTCGCGCGCGCGAGAGGTGCCCCCACCCTTCCCGATCCGACGCTCACGCCGCCTGAGCGCCGATCTGAGCTGCTGAGAGGCAACGGTTGACACGAGGACTAGGCGAGCCGCTGGCAGCCCGCTTAGGGGCGCAACGGGACCGGACACGACAGCGCCCCGGTACCTGACGCATGTCGGGCACCAGGGCGCTGTGACTGGGCTCAGTAGCGGTCGCTGAAGCCTGACCGCGCGAACGCTTCCAGGGCTCGCTGTTCGGCCATGCTTGCGCCATAGCGGTCGACCATCGCACGATCCTTCCAACCGGCCTTGGCCATGACCTCGGACTCTGACATGCCGGACGCCAGGGCCTCATGCGCCATGGTGTGCCGGAACAGGTGCGGCCGGATCGCCTCACGCCGGTAGCCCGCCTGGACCGCGCGGCGGCGCAGCATCTGGTAGATGCCATCACCCTTGAGGGCTGCACCGGTCTTCTCTGCAATCCACAGAGGACCTTCAGTGGTGCTCCGGATGCGGCGGTGCCTGGCGCGCTGGTTGAGCCACCTCTTCAAGGCGAGCACGTCGCGGTCGCCCAGTTCATTGCGGCGGCTCGGCCGACCCTTCAGGCCGATCACGGCGAACGTGCGGATGACCGAGGTCAGATCCAGGTGCTCGACCTGCATGCTGGTCACTTCGGTTCGACGGGGTCCGTGTAGCAGGACTCGGATGAGCGCATGGTCGCGCCGGTCTTCGAAGCTCTTGCCGCTGGTGACCTTGAGCAAGGCGGCGATCAGGTCGGGCACCAAGATCGGTGGGTGCGCCTCCTGTCGGCCATAGCTGTTCCTCTTGGGATGCGTCCACAGGTTGTCGGTGTCGTACTCCTCGGCGATGTGCTTGAGGAACATCCGCAGGTTGCCTTGCTTGGTCACGGTGCCACCGAGGGTGTGGCCCTTCAGGTAGTCCGCGAGGTAGGTGTTGAACTGGCCGATGGTCATGGTGTCGAATCCATCGGGGTGGTCGGTCTTGGTGAGCCAGCGGCCGAGCGAATCGACGGCATCCAGGTATGCGCCGATGGTGCGCTCACTGTAGGGCTTACCGCGCTTGCTGTTCTCGGCCCGCAGGGAGTCGGCGAACAGGTCGCGCTGTTGGGCGCGGGCTGCCCGGCCCGCAGTGTCGGGCACGGCCCGCAGGGTGCGCGCCGGTCTGTGCGGCGCGCGGCTTGGAACGGTGGTCATGCGCTGGTGCTCCTCGGGTGTCGGACGGACCGATCCGCTTACCCGAAACTGTGTGTGCATGGCCTTGGTTACTAGCCGAGAGTGTCCGGCTCTGACCTGGAAACAGTCTGTCTATCCCAGGTCAGACGCTGGTCGGTGCCCCCGGCAGGATTCGAACCTGCGACGCACGGTTTAGGAAACCGAGAACCTGGCATA
>NZ_BAAAOS010000039.1:0-48982 GCF_039530625.1 Kribbella sancticallisti
GCCGCTTCTCCGCCTTGCGATGCACGCACCTGGACACCGGAGCTGAAGCACGAACTTCCGACTCAGGACACTAGGTCCAGATCGATTGGCTGACCGCGATGCCGAGATAGGCGGCGCCAAGACCGGCCAGAATGCTGGCGGTGAGGTTGGCGACGGCGGGGAGCTTGGCGTTCTGCTCGTACAGCCGGAGGGTCTCGTAGGAGAAGGTCGAGTAGGTGGTGAGCGCACCGCAGAAGCCGGTACCGACCAGGAGCTGGATCCAGTGCGGGGCCTCGGCGGCGATGGTGGCGCCCGCGACGAAGCCGAGGATGGCGGAGCCGACGACGTTGACGGTGAACGTTCCCCACGGGAACGCGCTGTCGTGCCGCGCCTGGATCGCGCGGTCTGCCAGGTAGCGCAGCGGCGCACCCACCATGGCGCCCGCGATCACCAGGAGGAGCTTCATCGACGGCTCCGGTTGACCAGAGCGCGGGTCGTTCGGGTCGCGGCCCAGACGGCGGCGAGGGCGCCAACCACCGTGGCCGCCAGATAGGTCAACGCTGCGCCCGGATGCCCGTCGGCGATCAACTGCTGGATGTCGACGGAGTAGGTCGAGAAGGTGGTGAACCCGCCCAGGATCCCCGTCCCGACGAACGGCCGGAGCAGCCGCTGCTGGATCCACACCTCGGACACCAGCACCATCAGTACCCCGATCAGCAGACAGCCCACCGCGTTGATCGCCAACGTGGCCCACGGCAACGACCCGGAGGTCGTCGGCCAGGCGAGCCCGACCAGATACCGGGCGGAGGCGCCGATCGCACCACCGGCCGCGATCGCTGCGAGTACGGCCGCCTCACCGCCGCGACCTTGCCCGTAGGCAGCCGCAGCCGACTGACGCAGGTCCACATCCGAATCAACAGGCTCCCGCGGCGACGGATCGCTTTCCACCAGCACCTCCTCCGCCCCCGACGATATGCCGCCGTCGGCTGGGTCAGTTGCGGCGGGCCTTGATCGCCAAGGAGTGGGGGACCGGCATGGCGTCGGGCTCTTCGAAGTGTTCGAGGGTGAGTTCTGGGCGGAGGAAGGCGTTGAGCAGTTCGGGGAGAGAGCGGTGGCGCATGCCGACCCGGCGGCGGATACCGTCGTCGGCCCAGTACGGCGCCGCCTCGTGCCAGCCGGACGTCCGGTACGACGGGTGGATCAGCCGGGAGCCGTCCTCGTTCCACTCGATGTGAGGGCCGTTGAAGCACGGGTGGACGCCGTAGCAGACCAGCAGCCCACCGGGGCGCAGTACGCGGGTGGCTTCGGTTAGGGCGCCGGTGAAGTCGTCGAGGTCGGTGGAGATCCACATCGCCAGCACGGTGTCGAAGGAAGCGTCGTCGAACGGGAGCATCGCGGCGTCGGCCTCGATCAGCGGACCGTCGGTCCTGGTCCGCGCCAGCCGGAGTTGGTCGGCCGAGTGGTCCACGCCGACGACGGAACGGCCGCTGTCACGGATGGTGTCGAAATTGCGACCGGTGCCGCACCCGAGGTCCAGGCAACGACCCGAACCGGGCCCGAGGAGCTCCGGCAGCGAGGGCTGATGGCGAGGCGCCCCAGCCACGAACCGGGCGTCGTACCAGTCGGCCAAGCCGTTGTAACGAGCGGTCATTCGCGGCCTCCCCAGTCGGCGAAGTACCAGCCTAGCCAGCGCGTGGGAGGCCTCACTTAGGTCAGACAGGTGCCGTGCGGGTAGGCTTTGCCGACGCTCTCTTTAAGTTTGGAAGGTCCACTGTGGGTTCCGTTATCAAGAAGCGCCGTAAGCGTATGGCGAAGAAGAAGCACCGCAAGCTGCTGAAGAAGACGCGGGTGCAGCGCCGCAAGCTCGGCAAGTAGGCCCTGCTGCCACAAATGGCGCTGTCCGCCGCTCTGGGGTCCAGAGCGGCGTCAAGCGGAGTTGCTGTCTGGCTGGGGGTCACTCGTGGCACAGGTAGTGATGGTTACCGGCGTCTCCCGGGACGCCGGTGCTCGTTGTGCCCGCCGCCTGGCAGCTGATCCCGAGATCGAGACCGTGATCGGCATCGACGTGGTGCCGCCGCGGGCCGAGCTCGGTCGGGTCCGGTTCGTCCGGGCCGACATTCGCAACCCCGTGATCGCCAAGGTGATAGCCGGCGAGGACGTCGACACCGTCGTCCACACGGGGGTCGTGGCGACCCCTGGAAGCGCCGGTGGCCGGTCGTCGATGAAAGAGATCAACGTCATCGGCACCATGCAACTGCTCGCCGCGTGCCAGAAGGCGCCCGGCGTACGCAAGTTGGTGGTGAAGTCGTCGACCACCGTGTACGGCGCCGGTCCGCGTGACCCGGCGATGTTCACCGAGGAGATGGCGCCGCGGGCGATCCACCAGACCGGGTTGAGCAAGGACGCGGTCGAGGTCGAGGGCTATGTGCGCGGCTTCGCCCGGCGCCGCCCCGACGTCTGCGTCACCACCCTGCGGATGGCGAACTGGATCGGCCCGCAGATCGACTCCCCGATCACCCGGTACTTCGCGCTGCCGGTGATCCCCACTGTTCTCGGCCACGACGCCCGGCTGCAGTTCCTGCACGAGAACGACGGCGTCCGGGCGATCCACCACGCCACCGTGAACGACCTGCCCGGCACCTTCAACCTGGCGGGCGACGGGGTGCTCTCGCTGTCCCAGGCGATCCGCCGCCTCGGCCGCCCGGCGCTCCGGCTGCCCACCTTCACCGCCGCCAGTACCGCGGCCGTCGTCCGCCGGGCCCGGATCGCCGACTTCTCGCCGGACCAGATCACCTTCCTCACCTACGGGCGCGCGGTCGACACGACCAGGATGCGGAGCGAGTTCGGCTTCGAACCGGAGTACACGACCGCCGGCGCGTTCGACGACTTCCGCGCCACGCTGGGGACCGGCGCGATGACCGCAGCCTCGCGCCTGCTGGCCGCTGGACTGGGGGCCGTGCGTGGCTGACGCGGACGTCATCCCGATCGGTTCCGGTGGACGCCCAGGCCGAGGCAGCGGTCGCCGCACGACGCCGTCGGCCGCGGCCCGCGCCCTCGCCGGACCGGAGGCCGCCAAGGCCCGCGCCGCCAAGTCCCAATCCCGCCGGAAGCTCGACGAGCCCCCGCCGCCGGAGCCCGCAGTACAGGCTGCTGCTGAGCCCGATCCGGGCGAGATGCAGAACTTCGCCGGCTTCGAGAAGTTCGTCCGGGAGACTTTCGGCGCCGACGGCGAGGCCAAGATCGCCGAGTTCCTCGCCTTCCTGCGCCGCCGGCTGACCGGGGAGTACGAGGTCGACGAGTTCGGCTACGACTCCGAACTCACCGACCAGGTGATCCTGTCCGTCCTGCGCCCGCTCGCCGAGAAGTGGTTCCGGGTGGAGGTGCGCGGCGTCGAGAACATCCCTGACACCGGCGGCGCCCTGATCGTCGCGAACCACTCCGGCACCATGCCGCTGGACGGCCTGATCACCCAGTTGATCGTCGCCGACCACGCGCACCGCCCGCTGCGCACGCTCGCCGCGGACCTGGTGTTCCAGACGCCGTTCGTGGGGGAGTTGGCCCGCAAGGGTGGCGCGACGCTGGCCGGCAACGACGATGCCGAACGGCTGCTGAGCCGGGGCAACCTGGTCGGCGTCTGGCCGGAGGGCTTCAAGGGCATCGGCAAGCCGTTCAGCGAGCGCTACAAACTCCAGCGCTTCGGCCGCGGCGGCTTCGTCAGCGCGGCGATGCGCACCGGCGTACCGATCGTTCCGTGCTCGATCGTCGGGGCCGAGGAGATCTATCCGCTGGTCGGCAACATGGCGTCCCTGGCCCGGCTGCTGGGTGTTCCCTATATCCCCATCACGCCGTTCTTCCCGCTGCTCGGCCCGCTTGGCCTGATCCCGCTGCCGTCCAAGTGGCTGATCGAGTTCGGCGAGCCGATTCGCACCGACGACTTCGCCGAGGGCGCTGCCGACGACCCGATGCTGGTCTTCAACGTGACGGACCAGGTCCGCGAAACCATCCAGCAGACCCTGTACGCCCTCCTGATGCAGCGCCGCAGCGTCTTCTTCTGACCCGCTCCGGCTCCCTCAGGTGAGCCGCAAGGCCTTCGCCTCGATCGCCAGGGCGTCGAGGTGGCGTGCGATGGCAGCGGTCAGTGACTCCGGGGTGTGGAGGTCGGCACGCATCGCCGCATGCACGGCGAGACCGTCCAGCCAGGCATGCAGTCGCTCCGTCTCGGCGGGAATGTCAGTGGGTGCCAGGCCGGCCGCCGAGAGTCCCGTGATGAGGTGCCGGCACCCGGCGCGGAGGTTGTCGTAAGCGCCCGCGCGCAGTTCCCGGAGCGCGGGATCGGCCGTCGCCCGGGCGGTGAAGGCCAACCAGACTTCGTTCTCGGCCCGGCGCTCGTCATCGAGCGGGAGCAGTTCGGCCAGCACCTGTTCCGCTCGCTGTCGCGGATCAGCCGCGGGCTGCAGGGCTGCCAGGCGGGCCTCGATCCGGTCTATGATCGTCTGGAACGCGAAGATCATCAACTCTGACTGGCTCACGAAGTAGTGCCGCAGCGATCCCATCGACAGCCCGGCTTCCCGAGCGACGTTGCGGACCGAGACGTGTTCCATGCCGTCTCGGCGGATCACCCGCACCACGGCGGCGACCACGTCCAGCCGGCGCTGGACCGGATCCACCACGATGGGCATAGACCTTTTATAGCACAGTCGTGCTACGCTCTCGATTCCAACTAGCACAGTCGTGCTACCAAAACTTCGGAGCGCCTCGTGCCCCTGCTGCTGAACGCCGATCGGTCGCGTCGCGTCGCGGCTTGTGTGCTCCGCCGGCCCAGTGTCGGGCTCGCTGTCGCGGGTTGGCTGGTCGTCAACGGTGTGGTGGCCGCGGTCGCGGGCGATGCCCTGCCCTTCGACTGGCCGGCCACCGCGGAGCGGACCCCTGTCGGACGGTTGGTGGATGCCAACCTGGCCCTGCTGGAGGTGTTTCTGCTCATCGGCCTGACGTACTGGCTGACCCGCAAGCGGGACCGGCCCGATCTCGCCGACCGCGCGCCGGACCGAGCCACCGCGGGTCGCGAAACCTTGTTCCTGCTCGGCTATGGAGCCGGCGCACTGATGATCGGCTGTCTGCTGGCCCGACTGCTGGGCTGGCATCCGTTCGGGCTTCACCTGGCCGGCTCGATCTACGGAACCCACCAGCACGTCAGCCCGGCCGAGGCGATCACCTGGGCGTCGTACAACCTCATCGTCTACGCGGTGGTTCCGTTGCTGTACTTCCGGCGGCGCTACTCAGCGGCACAGCTCAACCTCCGCTCGGGTGATCGCCGGGCGGACGCGGTCCTGATCGCTGCCGTCCTGCTGGTCGAGTCACTCGTCCAGATCGCCGCACTGGATCCGAAGATCTTCGACCTGTCCCCGCACCAGTTCCTGGTCGGGGTTCCGTTGACCTTCGCGCTGTACCTGGCGGGCGCTGTGCTGCCGGCGATGATCTTCGTCTACGCGATCCTGGTGCCCCGGTTCCTCCGGCTGACCGGATCGACTCCGGCCACCGTGATCCTGGGCGGACTGACCTATACGGCGCTCCACCTCTGGGACGCCTGGACGGTCTTCGATTCGCCCGGCAACGCCGTCCTCTCGGTCAGCTTCCTGCTCCTGACCTACTTCGTCCCGGGCATGTTCAAAACCGTGCTGACCCTGCGAACCGGCAACGCCTGGGTTCACGTCTGGGCCTACCACGCCCTGGCGCCGCACACCCTCGCGGACGCACCTCACATCGTCCACGTCTTCCGCCTCGAATAGCCCCAACTTGCTGGACGGACTCGCCGCCCACCTCGCCAGGTTCTGAGCCGGCATCCACGTCGCGCCGCACGCGTCGCGCTGCACACGACGAAGGGTCCGGTCCGCGGTGTGCGGAGCGGACCCTTCGGATGTCCGGAGCTACTTCCAGGGTGGGAGCAGAGTCTGGACCACGCCCGGGAGATTGATGGCCGGGAGCGGCAGGCTCAGCGTCGGAAACGGCCAGGGCCAGCTTGTCGTGGACGGCGTCGGGAGGCTCGGCAGCGGAACACTGGGTGTCGCGCTCGGCGTGCTCGAGGGCTTCGGCGGCGTCTTCAGATCCGTCGGTTTGGTGGTGGGCTGCTCGACGATCGTCGGGTCGCCCGTCTTCGTGCTGGTGGACGGAACCGTGCTCGGCGCCGTACCGGTGCTCGGCTTCGTCGTCGCCGCGGGGGACGGTCCGCCCTTGATCGGTGTCGACGGCTCGGTGCCGGGGTTGACGCTGTTCGGCTGGTTCGCGCCCTTGGCCGGCGTCGGCTTCTCGCACTTGGGGCACGCGACCGTCGTGTGCTGGGCGAGTTGCTCGATCGTCGCCAGCGCCTCGACCGCGGCCTTCAGCGACTCGGGCGGCAGCTTCGGAGCGAGCTCACCGATGGCCTGGCGGGCGCCGGTGATGAACGTCGTGACTGCCGTGATCGAACTGACGTCGCCATCCTGCTGGTAGGAGGCGACGAGCCGGGACACGCCCTTGCGGGCCTGCGCGGAGAAGTCGTCGAGCGTGCCGTTGATGGTGGCCACGTCGCCACCACCGCTACCGACCAGCGCGCGGATCTCGGAAAGCCGGGTCATCGCATGCTCCAGATCGCGCCGGCCCCGCGAGTCGTCACCGACGCTCACCTGGGTGGAGACGTTCTCGATGCTGCGCTTCATCCCGTACAACGTGTCGCCGGGCATTGCCTGCTGGGCGGCGGCGGCAGAACCGATGCCACCTCCGAGCAGGACCAGCGCCGCCGTACTGGCCACGAGCCGGATACGCCGGCCGTGACGATGGCGGATTTCTGTCACGGACGCGTCGTCGTCCTCGCGCGGAGGCGGTTCGTCCGGGCTGTCCGGCCTGCTGGGTACCACGGTCGGAGTCGTCGTCGCGGCACGCGCCGCGGCCTGCTCGAGGAGGCGGTGCCTCAGCTCGGCAGTGAACTCCGGCCGCGGTGCAACTGCGCCGGCGGTCCTCAGCCGTCCGACCAGTTCCACAGCTTCCGTCAGCTCGGGGTCATCGCTCAGTCGCGAAGAGTGACGGGGCCCGTGATCGACGGCGTGCGCGAATGACTCCGCGCGCGCTCGAGCCCTGGTTAGGTCACTCATGAGTTCTCGTTCTCCTCAATGGCCAGTCGGGGTCACCGACAGGTCCTCACCAGGCAAACGAGGAAACTCCCTGACGGGTTACGAAAGACATTCGTTGTCATCCTCCTCACCTCAAGTCCTTGGGGATAACCTTCGCCAAGTGCCGTACGGCCCTCAGTTGCAGTTGCTTGACGGCGCCCTCGGATTTCTCCAGCGCCTTGGCCGTTTCGGCGATCGACAGGCCGGCGAAGAACCGCATCGTCAGGCAGTCGCGTTGCTCCTCCGGCAGCGCCGCGACGGCGTCCCGGAGCACCTCGGCGGTGGCGGCGGCTAGGACGTCGACCTCCGGCCCCTCGGTCTGCCGGTCGTGCGTCTCGATCTCGTCGGTGACCACCTCGAGCCGGACCCGGCCCGACTTGTAGTGGTCGGTGATCAGGTTCCGGGCGATCGTCACCAGCCAGGCGCCGAAGTCCCGGCCCTGCCAGCGGAACGAGTCCAGCGCGCGCAGCGCCCGGACGAACGTCTCACTGGTCAGGTCCTCCGCGAGCGCCGACGACGACACTCGCGCGTAGATGTAGCGATACACGGTCAGCGAGTACTCGTCGTACAGCTCGCCGAACGCACCGACGTCCCCTGCCTGGGCGCGATCGACGAGCTCTGCGCGTCTCATCCCGTCCGGGCTTGGCTCCGGCGTCGTCAAGTTCTCTCCCCGTTCAACTGACACGTCTACTTCTGACACACCCGCGAATGGCCACAGCGGCTGAGACAGCACCGAGCGTTACGCCTAAGGCACCGGCTGTCAACAGCGCGCGGCGTGCCGCCCTCCGCCCGACGCGATAATCAAGGACCCGCCAACCGGCCACTTGCGCATGTCGCCGCAGCTTGTTGTCTGGGTTGACCGCCACTGGATTCCCCACCAGCTCGAGCATCGGCAGATCGTTCACCGAGTCCGAGTACGCCGCGCAGGAGGCCAGCTCCAGCCCCTCGTGCGACGCCAGCGCGCGGACGGCCTCCGCCTTCGCCGGGCCATGGAGAATATCGCCCACGAGTGCGCCTGTATAGACCCCGTCTCGCGTCTCTGCAATCGTTCCCAGTGCTCCGGTCAGGCCGAGCCGGCGCGCCAGCAACCGGGCCACCTCGACCGGCGCGGCGGTCACCAGCCAGACCCGTTCGCCGGCGTCCAGGTGCTGCTGGGCCAGCGCCTTGGTGCCCGGCCAGATCCGGTCGGCCATCAACTCGTCGAAGATCTCCTCGACCAGGATCTGTACTTCGCTGACCCGGTGCCCGGCGATGAACGACAGCGCCGACGAGCGCGCGTTCGCCACCGATTCGGGGGTCTCGCCCTGCAGCCGGAAGCGGAGTTGGTCGACCGCCTTGCGGGCGATCTCGGCGGTGCTGAAGAACTTCCGCCGGTACAGACCCCGGGCCAGGTGGTACACCGACGCGCCCTGCACCATCGTGTTGTCGACGTCGAAGAAGGCGGCGGCATGGGTCACCGGCGGTGTCTGCAGGGCGGCCTCGAGCTCGGCCGCGGCCGCACTGGCCTCACCGGCTAGCACCGACCGGGCGCGCAGATCACGCGACGTAGGTCGAGTCACAGGGAGGACCCTAGCGGTGTCGTGGCAGACTCGCCTGGTGAACTTCAACTTCGCGGACATTCTTCGTGACACAGCGCAACGTCACGGCGAACGTCTCGCGCTGGTCGACGGTGACCGGCGGCTGACCTGGAGCCAGCTCGACGTCGCTGTCGACGAGGCTGCCCAGGGCTTCTCGGCGGCGGGGCTGGTGCCGGGCTACCGGGTCGTCCTGCTGATGGCGAACAGCGTCGAGTTCGTCACGTCCTACCTGGGATGTCTTCGCGCCGGACTGGTCGCCGTCCCGCTCAACACGGGTCTGACCAAGGCCGAGGTCGGCACCGTGATCGCGCACTCCGGCGCCCGGCTCGCGGTCGCCGACGGCGACCTCGCGGACAGGGCCGCGGGCATCCGCGTGGTCCGTCCGGGCGACCTCACCGGTCACGCTCCGCTCACGCCGCAGACCGACCCCGAGGCGCTCGCCGTCCTGCTCTACACCTCCGGGACGAGCGGCGACCCGCGCGCGGCGATGCTGACCCACCGGGCGCTCGGCGCGAACGTGAAGAACCTGTCGAGCCTCGGCGACGACCGGATGGGCCCGGACGACCTCGTCCTGGCGGTGCTGCCGATGTTCCACGCGTTCGGCCTGAACGCCGTGCTCGGCTGGGCCGTCGCCAGCGGCGCCGCGCTGGTGATCGAACGCCGCTTCGACTCCACCGCCACCATCGACCTGATCCGCCAGTACGGCGTGACGCGGCTGCCGCTGGCTCCGCCGGCGCTGAACGCGTTCCTGGCCCGGCCGGATCTGAAGGACGCGCTGAAGACGGTCAAGGTGGTGCTCACCGGCGCGTCCACCCTCGATCGCGGGCTGGCGGACCGGTTCCAGCAGGCCACCGGGTTGTTCGTGCACCAGGGCTACGGGCTGACCGAGGCCTCGCCCGGGGTGACCACGACGCTCGGCGAGGAGAGCCCGAAACCGGGCTCGGTCGGCCGTCCGCTGCCGAACGTCGAGATCCGGATCGCCGACGAGCAGGGCGACAACGTCGAGGGCGACGACCCGGGCGAGATCCTGATCCGCGGCGACAACGTCTTCTCCGGCTACTGGCCGGACGGCGTCGACGGCCCGGACGAGGACGGCTGGTACCGCACCGGCGACGTCGGTTTCCTCGACGCCGACGGCGACCTGTTCCTGGTGGACCGGCTGCGCGAACTGATCATCGTGTCCGGGTTCAACGTGTTCCCGAGCGAGGTGGAAGAGGTCCTGGTGCACGCGCCCGGAGTACGGGAGGCCGCCGTGATCGGGGTGCACTCGGACGAGACCGGTGAGGCGGTGAAGGCGTTCGTCGTACCGGAGACCGGGACGGCGATCGACCCCGCCGAGGTCCGCGAGTACGCCGGCACCAGGCTGGCCAGGTTCAAGTGTCCGGTGGAGATCGAGGTGGTCGACCACCTTCCGCACTCCGTCACCGGCAAGGTCGCCAAGGGCCGGCTGCGGGAGGCGGACCGGTGACGGACCGGGTCATTCTCTACGGCAAGCCGGGTTGTCACCTGTGCGACGACGCCCGGGTGATCGTCCAGCAGGTCTGCGCCGAACTGGGCGTCGGCTGGAGCGAGATCGACATCACCCAGGACGAGGCGCTGTTCCAGGAGTTCGGCGAGCAGATCCCGGTCACCTTCGTCGACGGCCGCCAGCACGACTTCTGGCGGGTGGACCCGGTCAGGCTGAAGAAGGCCTTGACAAGTTAGTGCTCTCGGTCACTGGCGCCGTTCCCGATTTTGTTCTCACGTTCACAAGCTCCTAGAGTGGGGTAGTCGCCAGCCGTGAGGCGGTGACTCGAGAACCACCATTTCCAGGAGAATTGTGACGCCTGCCCGCAGCCGTCGCCCCGGCGCGCCGACGAGAACCGAACGCGGCATTCCCGAGGCCACTGTCGCGCGCTTGCCGGTGTATCTGCGGGCCCTGACCGCGTTGTCGGACAGTGGTATCGCCACCGCGTCGAGCGAGGATCTCGCGACCGCGGCCGGCGTCAACTCGGCCAAGCTCCGCAAGGACCTTTCCTATCTGGGCTCCTACGGCACCCGCGGTGTCGGCTACGACGTGGAGTACCTGCGCTACCAGATCGCCCGCGAGATCGGCGTCACCCAGGACTGGGCCGTCGTCATCGTCGGGATCGGAAACCTGGGGCACGCGCTGGCGAACTACTCCGGCTTCGGCACCCGCGGCTTCCGCATCGTGGCGCTGCTGGACGCCGACCCCCAGCTGGTCGGCGAGCGGATCGGCGACATGGTGGTCCGCGACTTCGCCGAGCTCGAGGAGATCGTCGCCGCCGACCGGGTCTCGATCGGCGTCATCACCACTCCGGCCGGCCCCGCCCAGGAGGTCTGCGACCGCCTGGTCGCCGCCGGGGTGACGAGCATCCTGAACTTCGCGCCGGTGGTGCTGTCCGTGCCCGACGGCGTCGACATCCGCAAGGTGGACCTCTCGATCGAGTTGCAGATCCTGGCGTACCACGAACAACGAAAGTCCGGAGAGGCGGCGCTCCCCCAGGTGCCCGAACTACCAGCGATCAACGGTCTGCCGGAGCTGCCGAGCGTGGGCGGGGGTGTCGGCGCATGAGCTATCTGGTCGTGGGCATCTCGCATCGCAGCGCTGACATCTCGGTCCTGGAGCGGGTCGCGCTCGACCCGGAGGCGGCAACCAAGCTCGCACTGACGGTCCAGCACACCCCGGCCGTCTCCGAGTCCGCTGTACTCGCCACCTGCAACCGCACCGAGGTCTACGCGAACGTCGACCGCTTCCACGCGGGTATGGACGAGGTCACCGCGATCCTGTCCGACATCACCGGCGTACCGCTGCTGGATCTGGCCGAGCACCTCTACGTGCACTTCGAGGAGGGCGCGGTCGCGCACCTGTTCCAGGTCGCGGTCGGGCTGGACTCGATGGTCGTCGGCGAGAGCCAGATCCTCGGGCAGGTGAAGGAGTCGCTGCGCGTCGGCCAGGACCTGGAGACGATCGGCACCGGCCTGAACGCCCTGTTCCAGCACTCCCTGCGGGTCGGCAAGCGGGCCCGCGCCGAGACCGGCATCGACTCGGCCGGCCGCTCGGTCGTCTCTGCCGGGCTCGACGCCGTCGGCGGCTACGAAGGCCGCCGGGCGCTCGTCGTCGGGGCCGGCTCGATGGCTTCCCTGGCCGCCCAGACGTTGCTCGCGGGTGGCGCCACCAGCGTCACGATCGCGAACCGCAACTTCGATCGCGCTGTCGCCCTGGCCGACCGGGTCGGCGGTACTGCGATCCGCCTGGCCGAGGTTCCCGACGCGTTGGCCCAGGTCGACCTGGTCGTGTCCTGCACGGGCGCGCGGGGCGTCGTACTGACCGAGGACATGGTCCGGAACGCGGCGGACGGGCGGCCGTTCGGAGTACTGGATGTGGCGCTGCCGCGAGACGTCGATCCTGCTGCCGCGCGGATCCCGGGCGTCACGCTGGTCACCCTCGCGGACCTCGCCGGTACGGCGGGCGGCAGCGAGCACGACATCGACGAGGTACGGCGAATCGTCGGCGAGGAGACGGGTGCCTTCGAGGCGACCCGGCGAGCCGCGTCCGTCACGCCGACCGTGGTCGCGCTGCGGGCGATGGCCAGCCAACTGGTCGACACCGAACTGGCCCGGCTGGACCGCCGGCTGCCCGGGCTCGACGAGACCCAGCGCGGTGAGGTGGCCCGGACCGTCCGCCGGGTGGTCGACAAGGTGCTGCACACGCCGACCGTGCGGGTGAAGGAACTGGCCGCCGATCCGGGCGGTCCGACCTACGCCGACGCGCTGCGCGAGCTGTTCGCGCTCGACCCCGCCACGGTGGACGCGGTCACCGCACCCAAGGCGACCCCGACAGCTCACGACGGCGTTGCCGACGTCGCGCCTGATGGCGCCTATGACAAGCCTGACGACAGCGCAGCGCAGACCCCCGGAGGTGCCCCCGCATGATCAGGCTCGGTACCCGCAGGTCAGCGCTGGCGACAGCCCAGGCAACTCATGTCGCCGAGTCCCTGCGCGCGCTCGGGCACGAGGTCGAGCTGGTGCCGATCGTCACCACCGGCGATACCAGCCGCGCGCCGCTGGAGCAGATCGGCGGCACCGGCGTCTTCGTCAGCGCGCTCCGCGACGCGCTGCTGGCGCACGAGATCGACATCGCGGTGCACTCGCTGAAGGACCTGCCGACCGCGCCGGTCGACGGCCTGACACTCGGCGCCATCCCGCTCCGCGAGGACCCGCGCGACGTACTGGTCGCCCGCGACGGCCTCAGCCTCGGCGAGCTGCAGACCGGTGCTCTGGTGGGCACCGGTTCACCCCGCCGGGTCGCGCAGTTGGAGGCGCTCGGACTGGGCCTGGAACTGACCGGCATCCGCGGCAACGTGGACAGCCGGATCGCGATGGTCGCCGATGGCAAATTGGACGCGGTGGTGCTCGCAAGGGCAGGGTTGGCCCGGTTGGGCCGGCTGTCCGAGGTCACCGAGACGCTGGATCCGATCCAGGTGCTGCCGGCACCGGGACAAGGTGCCCTGGGCATCGAATGCCGCGCCGACGACGCCGCGGTACTGACCGCACTGGCCCCGCTGGAGGATCCCGCGGTCCGCGCCGCGGTGACCGCGGAACGGCAGATGCTGGCCACGCTTGAGGCAGGGTGCACGGCTCCGGTCGGCGCGCTGGCCGAGGTGGTCGAAGGTGAGGACGGGCCGGAGCTGTGGCTCCGGGGAGCGCTCGGCCAGGAGGGCGGCGTACGGCGGCTGTCGGCGAACGGGCCGGTGGACGACCCGCACGGTCTCGGCCGGGCACTCGCGAACGAGTTGCTGGAGCAGACATGACACCGGCACGGGGAACGACGAGTACGCAGGCGAGCACGCAGACGAGCAACAAGACGAGCAGGACAAGGGCAAAGGCGACAGCAGACGTGAGCAGCGCGAAGACAGCAGCGGCCACCAAGGCACCGCAGAAGGTGCCGGCGAAGATCGCAGCCAGCACCACGACCGTCAAGCAGGCCAGACCGCTCGGCCACGTCACGTTCGTCGGCGTCGGCCCGGGCGACCCGTCGCTGCTGACCCTGGCCGGACGCGACGTGCTGGCGAACGCCGACGCCGTCGTGGTCGAGGGACCCGAGCACGAGCCGTTCCTGGCCTACTGCAAGCCGGGCGTGGAGATCGTCGCCGGCTCCGGCGCCGAGGGCAGCCGGGCGCTGAAGGTCGCCGCCCGAGCCCGCCTGGTGGTCAAGACCGCCAAGTCCGCGGCGAACGTGGTCCGGCTGCTCACCGGCGACCCGTTCACCTTCTCCAGCGGAGCCGAGGAGGCCGTCGCCTGCCGCAAGGCCGGGATCGGCTTCAACGTGATCCCGGGGGTGAGCGAGGTCAGCGCCGTGCCGGCGTACGCGGGCATCCCGCTGACGATGAAGGGCGAGCGCGAGGTCACGGTCCTCGACCTGGCCGAGGCCAAGCTGGACTTCAGCCGGCTGCACCCGAAGCAGACGCTGGTGCTGCTGAACGCCGTGGACGTGCTCAAGGAGACCACCGCCGCGCTGATCGAGGCCGGCTTCGACGCCGGTACCGCGGTCGCCGCGACCGTCGGCGGCACCACCACCGCGCAGACCAGCGTAGTCGGCACCCTGGGCACCATCGTGGCGGACCTGCGCGCCGCCAAGGTCACCGGCGAGGCCGTCGTCGTGGTCGGCTCGGTCGTCGAGCAGCGCGAGTCGCTGTCCTGGTTCGAGACCAAGCCGCTGTTCGGCTGGCGGATTTTGGTGCCGCGCACCAAGGACCAGGCCGGCCCGCTGATGGACCGGCTGCGCCGCTACGGCGCGATGCCGGAGGAGGTGCCGACGATCTCGGTCGAGCCGCCGCGCAACCCGCAGCAGATGGACAAGGCCATCCGTGGCCTGGTCGAGGGCCGCTACGAGTGGGTCGCCTTCACCTCGGTGAACGCGGTCAAGGCGGTCCGGGAGAAGTTCGACGAGTACGGTCTGGACGCGCGGGCCTTCTCCGGCCTGAAGATCGCGGCAGTCGGCGAGAAGACCGCCGAGGCGATCGGCGCCTGGGGCATCCGGCCCGACCTGCTGCCGTCGGGTGAGCAGTCGGCCGCCGGGCTGGTCGAGGACTGGCCGCCGTTCGACGAGGTGCTCGACCCGATCAACCGGGTCTTCCTGCCGCGCGCCGACATCGCCACCGAGACGCTGGTGGCCGGCCTCACCGATCTCGGCTGGGAGGTCGACGACGTCACGGCGTACCGGACCGTGCGGGCCGCCCCGCCGCCCGCGCCGACCCGCGAGGCGATCAAGTCCGGCAAGTTCGACGCGGTCGTGTTCACCTCGTCCTCGACGGTGCGCAACCTGGTCGGCATCGCCGGCAAGCCGCACGCCTCGACGGTGATCGCGGTGATCGGCCCGGCGACGCTGAAGACCGCCGAGGAGCACGGTCTGCGCGTCGACGCGATGGCCGAGTCGCCGTCCGCCGAGGAATTGGCCGACGCATTGGCTCGATTCGGGGCGGACCGGCGTGACACGATGCTCGAGGCCGGTGAACCGGTCACCCGCCCGTCCGAGCGCCGCTCGGGCTCTCGTAGGAAGAGCTAGGTTCTCCCGATGTCTGGTTTCCCGGGTGTGAGGCCGCGGCGGCTCCGGTCGTCCGCGGCGATGCGCAGGCTGGTCGCCGAGACCACGCTGGAGCGTCGTCAACTGATCCTGCCGATGTTCATCCGGGAGGACGCGCGCGAGCCGATCGCGATCAACTCGATGCCGGGCGTCTACCAGCACACCCGCGACACCGCCCGCAAGGCGATCGCCGAGGCCGCTCAGCTGGGTCTCGGTGGCGTGATGCTCTACGGGGTGCCGTCGTCGAAGGACGAGGTCGGCTCCGGAGCGTTGGACCCGAACGGGATCCTGAACGTGGCGATCCGGGACGCGGTACAGGAGGTCGGTGACGACCTGCTGGTCATGTCGGACCTGTGCCTGGACGAGTTCACCTCGCACGGGCACTGCGGCGTACTGGACTCCGCCGGGCGCGTCGACAACGACGCGACGCTGGCGATCTATGCCGAGATGGGCGTGGCGCAGGCTGAGGCGGGCGCGCACGTCGTCGGCCCGTCCGGGATGATGGACGGCCAGGTCGGAGCCATCCGTACCGCGCTCGACGCGGCCGGGTTCGTCGACACGGTCATCCTCGCGTACGCGGTGAAGTACGCGTCGGCCTTCTACGGCCCGTTCCGCGAGGCGATCGGCTCGTCGCTGAAGGGCGACCGGAAGACCTACCAGCAGGACAGCGCGAACGCCCGCGAGGCGATCCGCGAGGTCGACCTGGACGTCGCCGAGGGTGCCGACATCGTGATGGTCAAGCCGGCCCTGGCCTACCTCGACATCATCCGCCAGGTCCGCGACCACGTGAACATCCCGGTCGCGGCGTACAACATCTCCGGCGAGTACGCGATGGTCGAAGCCGCCGCCGCCAACGGCTGGATCGACCGCGACCGCGCGATCATGGAGACCCTGAACTCCATCCGCCGGGCCGGCGCCGACACCATCCTCACCTACTGGGCCGCCGAAGCCGCCCAGCTACTCGACCAGCGCTAGTACTCCGCTCGCCCCTCACGCAGCCGACCACGCTCACTCCTCCGTCGTTCGCTCCCTAGCTGCTCCCACCCACCCTGGGTCGCCGGCTCCTCCGTCGCCTGCTCAGTAAAAGCAGGTAGTCGCGGCGCCGACGTGATTCGGCGGGCGGGGTTGGTCGCGGGCGGAGGTGACTCGAAGGCGGGCGGCGTGCGTCGGCTGGGCAGGTCAGCTCGCAGGAGCAGCCGCAGAGGGTGGCGACTTCTTGCTTGGCCAGAAGAGGCTGTCGTTCAGGCGGGCGCGTTCCTCGTCGGTTCGCCGCGAGGTGGGTCGCCAGCCGGGCGTGATTCCCCGCGAGCCCCAGTTCACCTTTCCTGCCGTGGCGAAATGGGCTGCCGACAACGGATGATCCGGTGACTCCACCCTGGCATGTGAGCCGAAGCGGGTGTTCTCGAAGGACGTCCGAGCACTGTCGAACAGGGCTCCGGTGAAGGTGACCCCCGAGCCTGGGAAAGTCACGCCGAAGAAGTCGGTTTCGGAGCCGGTGAAGGTGACGAGGTCGAAGCCGACGGTCGGCGAGTCGAACGTGGACAGGTCGAAGGAGCAGTCGCCCAGGAAGCTGGCACCGGCGAACCAGATCCGGTTCGCCGGGCGGAAGTCGACCTTGGTGAAGTCGGTGTCGCCGGTGCGGAACTCCGCCTTGATGAACCACACCGACTTGCCGACGAAACAAGCCCGGTTGAAGGTGGTCCGGAGGCCGACGAACGTCGTTGCGTAGAAGGACGTCCGGGCGCCGGCGAACACGGCGCCATGGAAGCTGGCGTTGACCAGCGTCGCGCCGTCGAAGTCGAAGTCGTAGCTGCTCCAGGAGATCCTGGCGTCCGCCTGGAGGTGCTCGGTGATCGTGTTGACGATCGCCTGCCGCACCTCACGCTCGCCGGCCCGATAGCTCGTGGTGGCGGACCGCTGCCGCAGACCGTCGGCGCTCGACTGCTGCTCGACGATCAACTCGGGATGCCCGGCGGGCGGCTCGCCGACGTACGGAAGGCGCAGGTAGCCGCACAACACATCGATGCATTGCTGGCGCCGCTCCTCCCACTCGTCGGCCAGGGCTGCCAGCGCGAACACCCCGGCCAGCCGAACGGCTGCCTGCTCGCCACCCAACTGGGCTGCCGCGGCACCGAATCTCTCTGTCAGCAGGCGAATTTGGTCCCGCTGCCCGGCCGAGTCGACCTCGAGGTGGTTCTGCCGCCGGTAGTTGACGACCAACGCGACGGTCGCACCCACCGCCGCGGCCATCCCGAGCGCCAACTTGAAGATGTCGGACTGCGACGGCGCCGGACCGGTCAACTCCCATGGCCATCGGCGGCTGAACAGTTGCGCGAGCCCGAGCCAGGCGAAGACGCTGATGAACCCGACCATGAGCAGCGTTCCGACCACAGCCCTGGCCAGACTCGCCCGTTCCCCTCGCCGAAACCGCGCCATCACACCCCACCTGTCGGAAGACGTAAGGCGCGACTGTACGACGATCGGCCGCCCGACAGCAGGTCGCCCTTGTTCCGGCCGGTTCGGCCAAGGGAAAATCGTTCCGTGCGATCCGTCAGCGGTGTGGGAGAAGGTCGGCCACGCGTCAACCGGGAGAACCTCGGGGCCTGGGTGCTCAAATGCAATCCGGCGGTCACGGACCTTCGCGCGCTGATCGAGCACGGCGTGCGAACGTGGTGCGTGCAGGACAACTACCGGTCGGCGCTGTTCGAGGACGGGCAGCCGGCCTTTCTTTGGGTGAGTGGGTCAGCGCGGGCTACCCCGACACCCGGGTTCTGGGCCGTCGGCTCCGTCACCGGGCCCGCTGAGTGGCGGGCGCCGGCGGCGGGGGAGTCGCCGAAGTACGTTGTGCCGCTGGCTCTGGAGTTTTTGCCTGAGCCGGTGTCCAGGGTTGAGGTCGTGGCCCAGCCGGGGCTGGCGGAGGTTGAGGTGATCCGCCAGCCACAGATGAGCAATCCGAGTTTTCTCACGCGGGCGGAGTACGAGCGGCTGCGGGAGTTGTTGCCTAGTGGCGTTCGGGGGAGTCGGCCAGCAGGGTGAGGATCTCCTTGACCGCCGTGTCGGGGAGGGGGCCGAAGGTGAGGGCGCCGGCGTTTTCCTCGGCCTGGCTGACGGTGCGGGCGCCGGGCAGGGGGATGATGGCGGGGTCGAGGGCCCAGAGGTAGCTCAGGCAGCCCTGGGCGAGGGTGCGGCCGTCGAGGGTGAGGATCTCGCGGACGCTGTCGAGCCGTTGGAGCCAGGTTTCCATCGCGTCGTCGTCGAAGTACGTCCACCAGGGGGTGTCCCGCCGTACGTCGTCCGCCGGCGGGCGGTTCGTCAGGTCGTACTTGCCGGTCAGCAGGCCCATCGCCAGCGGTGACCTGACCAGTACCGCGAGCTCGTTGCGTCGGGCAACGTCCAGGACGGCGTCGTTGTGCCCGAACACGTTGGCCTGCGTCTGTACCGTGTGCGCATTCGGTGAGGCGGCGAACACGGAGATCACCTCGGGGGCGTCCACACTGGTTCCGAACGCCCGGATCAGGCCGTCGGAGACGAGTTGTTCGAGCGCCTCGACGACAGGCTCCGCCTCGGCGGCGGTAGCTGCTCCGCCGTGGAGTTGATAGAGGTCGATGGAGTCGACGCCGAGCCGCTTCAGGCTGTTCTCGCAGGCGCGGCGGATTCCGGCCGGGCTGACATCCTGCCCGCCGGCGGTCCGGGTGGTCTCGTCGAAGAGGTTCGCGAACTTGGTCGCCACCACCACCTCGTCGCGCACCCCGGCCGGCAGTTGAGCCAGCGCCCGCCCGAGCACCCGCTCGCTCTGGCCGGTGCCGTAGACGTCGGCGGTGTCGAAGAGCCGAACACCGGCCGCCACCGACGCGTGCACCATCCGGATGCTCTCGTCGTCATCCACCGGCCCCCACCCAGCAGGCCTTCCATCGAACGTGAACGGACCGCCGATCGCCCAGGTGCCGATGCCGAGAGCGCTGGTCCGCCTGTCACCAAGTTGTCGTGTAGTCATGCCGCGAGTCTGCAACCTGGAGTGGACTACAGATCAAGTGTCCGCAGGTCGCCGTTGCCACCGCGCCCCGGAGTCGTCCGCGAGGTGCTCTCGCACGGTCCGGTGACCAGGGAAGAGCTCATCGCAGGGGTGACCGCACATCGCCGGTTCCGCCACCTCGGGCCCGGTTTCGCCCAGACCAGCGACACCTTGCTGAAGCCGTTCGCCTGGCACGGCGACCCCCGAGAACCTTCAGTACTGGCTCGGTAGGCGAACGAGGGAGGCGGTGGAAGTGGGTGCTCGAAGTCAGGGATCGGTTAAGGAGGCGCGCCGGTCGTGCATCAAGCTGCCTGCGCCTGCGCCTTCCGCATCGGAGCAAGCTTGCTTGGCATCGGACGCGGGCGGAAAATATGTCTGGACCAGGGGGCGCAGGCCGATCCGACTCCGACGCCTGGGGACCTGATTTTTGCGCCGTACCCAACTGTGAGGTGGGGCCTTCGCGTGAAACCTGGATCTTGTGACCCGGATCAGCCGGTCCAGTTCGATATCACGGGAGGGCGCCAGGGGGCATACCCCGGGCCTCTGGCGGCTGGGACGCTGAGAAAAATCGCGTTGTCCTGCTGGTGCCGAACAACACCGGCGACACCGCGGCATGGACGGAACGCGTGAAGGCATTGCAGGACGACAGAGTGCGGCTCGAATTTTACCCACCGGACCCACGCGGCGACTGGGTCGAGCAGTGAGGTTTTCTCACCAGAGGTTGACCGGGCGGTGCCTGCGGTTGCCTGCAGCAACGTACTGACAGCGGCGCACGCCTCATCGGCGTTCTCAAGTTCCGCCTCGACCAGAGACCAGCCGTCGAACTGCCAGGCGCGCGCCGCCTACTGTCCTGCCAGTTTGGCCACGACCGGTGCGAGTGTGTCGGCAAAGTCGGCGCCGATGACGAAATAGGAGAAGCCGATCTCCTCGCGACGTCGTTGGATCTCTTCGGCGGCTGCCGCGGGGTCACTCGGAAGTATGACGAGCGAGTCGGCCGCGCGAAGCGCCGCGGTGTCGAGGTCGGGCGGCGCCATGAACGGAGCGACACTGTCACCGACGGCGGCGACGTGCTGGGCGAGTTCGATGTCCCGGCGGCCGGCAAAGTCGCGTACCCGGTTCGTGGTTTCGACTCGATCATCGTCCGGTGAGAGTACGAACGTGACTGCGTCAGCGACTTCGAGCGCCAGCGCCTGCGACTTCGGTCCGCTCACCGCCATCACAACCGGCGTGTGCAGATCGGGGCCGTCGAACCTCCGCAGGGCGGCCGCGGTCTCGCGCATTCTGGCACGACGCTCAGCCGGGGAGACGACAGGCAGCCCCAGTTCGACTTCGATCCCGGGTCGGCCGGCGCCGATGCCCATTTCGAAGCGGCCTTCCGTGAGTACTGAGAGCGAGTGGGCCTCCCATGCTGTGCTCCACGGTTCGCGCAGCGCGGCAGCATAGACCCACGAACCGACCCGCAGGTCAGCGAGCGCGGCCGCGGTCGCCAGCGTGGGGCCAAGTGCCGGTTGCCAGGTAGGAACGTCGGGCATCAGCAACGTTGAGTAACCGCCGTCGGCGATGCGGCGGACGCGGTCTCGCCACGTCGGCAGGTCAGAAAGGAGCGGGGCAACGACCCCGAACCGGAATGGTCTGGTCACTCGCCTGGCCTGGTCGTTCATCGTGGTTCTCCTTGAGTCTGGGACCTTGCTCGGTCCGGTTGCCCACTCCACGAACCGGCCACCCAGAATTCGACAACACCGACCCGACCGAGGACTTCATCCTGCCGGCCAGGCTCGCCGCCGGGGACCGGGTGCAGGTGACGATCATCGCGTACGACCTGAGACTCGTCCGCCTGCGGCACTCGGGCTAGCCGTCGGCCTTGGCGTCGTACCGGCGGAAGGTTTTCGACGAGGTCAGGGCGAGGATACCGAGGACGCAGGCGGCGCCGCCGGTGAGGATGCCGGTGACCGGGCCGAAGAGGCCGGCGACGGCGCCGGCCCGGACGTTGCCGAGGTTGGGGCCGCCGAGGCCGATGATGAAGTCGAGGCTGTTGAGCCGGCCACGGAGTTCGTCGGGGGTCTTCGTCTGCAGGATGGTGGCGCGGAAGACCGTCGTGACGATGTCGGCGGCGCCTGCGGTGGCGAGCAGAGCGACGGCCAGCCAGAGGTTGCGGGTGAGGCCGACGCTGCCGATTGCGGCGCCCCAGATCGCGACCGAGATCAGCATGGCCCGGCCCTGGTGGCGGAGGTGGCCCAGCGGGCCGGAGAGGACCGCCGCGACGAGGCCGCCGACGCCGATGGCGGCGTACAGGTAGCCGACGGTCTGTGGGCCGCCGCCGAAGTGGGTGGCGGCGAGGGCGGGGAAGAGTGCGGTCGGCATCGCCAGGACGGTGGCGTTGAGGTCGATCAGGAAGATCATCCCGATCAGTTTGTGGTTCACAGCGTACTTCAGGCCCTCGAGGACCGACCGCAGCCCGACCGTCGAACCACCGCCTTCGGGCGGCATCGGCGGCAGCCGGCGGACGCTGTAGAGCACGGCCAGGAACGTCAGCGCGTCCAGCCCGTACGCCGCCTCGAGGCCGACCGCCGCGATCAGTACTCCGGCCAGCACCGGCGCGGCGATGATCGCCACCTGGAAGGACAACTGGCTCAACGCGGCCGCGGCGGGGAGTCGTTCGAGGGGGAGCACGCGCGGGATGAACGTCCGGCGGGCCGGGGTGTCGACCGCCGCCAGCGCCGCGCCGACCGCGGTCAGCACGTACAGCAGCCAGACCTGGCGCCAGTCGAGCACGGCCTGCAGGGCGAAGACGATCGACACCAGCATCAGCCCGCCGCCGGTGATCAGCACCAGCCGGCGCCGGTCGACGGCGTCCGCGATCGAGCCGCCGAACAGCCCGAGCAGCAGGGTCGGCACCAGCGTCGCCAGGCTGATCGCGCCGACGGCCACGGACGAGCCGGTCAGGTCGTAGGTCTGGATCGCCACCGCGACCCCGGTCATCATGCTGCCGATCGACGACAACGACTGCCCCGCCCAGAGCCACCGGAACTCCCGCGACTCCCGCAGCGGCGTCACATCCGCGAACAACCTCCGGGCTCCGGGCACAAGGAGCGATTCTCGTCCGGCCGCCGTTCCCCGGGCAACCGAATTTGCCCGGCCAGGGCAGGATTCAGAGATCAGCCAGCAGGGGAGGCAGCGTGACGGACAGTGCAGCCGCGCCGGCGGCGGCTCAGCAGTTAATCAGGCAGGGGCGGCCGCGGTTCGCGTTGTGGGTGGGGGTGTGGGCGGTGGTGAACGTCGCGCTCGGGGTGGTACTCGCCTATCCGCTCATCTTCCTCGAGTCGATCGGTCGGCACGCGCGGGCGATGGTGTTCGACCGGCCGGACTCGCCGTTCAGCCCCAAGGAGATCGAGGGTGGTGAGGCGGACGGCTTCATCCCGTTCGGCATCTTCCTGGCGGTGCTGATCCTGGCAGTGGTGACAGCGATCAACTGGCCCCTGGTCCGGCGGCTACGGCTGCCGGGCTGGGCGGCGAAGGCGGGGATCGTCGCGGTGACGGCCGCGCTGGTGGTCACCCCGCGCATCATCCTCATCTAGTGTCCTGAGTCAGCGCTGGACGGTGTAGTCGGACTGGATCAGGCCGGCGCCGAGGGTGCGGGTGGCGTTGTGGGTGAGGGTGATGTCGTGGTCGAGTTCGCCGAACAGCGGGATGCCCTGGCCGATGAGGACCGGGACGACGGTGATGGTGAGTTCGTTCAGCAGGCCGGCCCGCAGGAACGTCTGGACGATCTGGCCGCCGTCGGCGTAGACCCGCTTGGCGCCGCGGTCCTGCAGCGTCTCGACCAGGCCCTCGACGGTCCGGTGCACGATGATCCGCTCGTCGGCGTCCACCGGCAGGGTGCTGCTGAGCACCTCGACGTGCTTGCCCTCGTACGGCCAGAAGCCGAAGGTGAGCACCTTCTGGTAGGTGGTGCGACCGAGTACGACGGTGTCCACGGCGGCCATGAACTCGTCGTACCCGGTGTCACCGGCCTGCTCGCCCCGCTCGGTCAGCCAGTCGATCGACCCGTCGGGCCGCGCGATGAATCCGTCGAGGCTGGTCGCAATGAAAACCGCGGCATGGAAAGTCACCCTTCTTTTGTACAGCCTCCGGCCGACAGCGCGCCGTCAGCCCTTCAGACCGGTCTGGGCCAGGCCTTCGACGAACTGGCGCTGGGCCAGGACGAAGATGATCAGCACGGGGAGCGCGCTCATCGTGGCGGCGGCCAGTTGGACGTTCCACATCGCGCCGCCGTACGCGTCGACGTACTGGGTGAGCGCTTGGGGGATGGTGAACTTCTCCTTGCTGGAGAGGAAAACGATCGGTTCCAGGTAGAGGTTCCAGCTGTGCAGGAAGGTGAAGATCGAGACCGCCCCGATCGCCGGCCGGGCCAGCGGGAGCGAGACCTGCCAGAACAGGCCGAGCCGGCCGAGACCGTCGACGCGGCCGGCTTCCTCGAGTTCGCGCGGCAGGGTGATGAAGAACTGCCGCATGATGAAGGTCGCGAGCACGCTCGGTGCGCCGAGCATCGGGATCAGGATCAGCGGCCAGTGGGTGTTCACCAGGCCGAGCGAGTCGAACATCCGGTACAGCGGGATGATCGTCACCTCGTTCGGTACCAGCAACCCGGCGAGCACGATCACGAAGACCACCCCGGCGCCCCGGAACGGGATCCGGGCGAAGGCGTAGCCGGCCAGGGACGAGACCACCAGGGTCCCCAGCGTGACGATCGCCGCGATGTAGAAGCTGTTCAGGTACTGCCGGCCGAACGGCTGCAGTTCGAACACCTGCCGGTACGCGTCCAGCGTCGGCGACCCCGGCACCAGCGACGGCGGGAACGCGAAGATCTCGTTCACCGGCTTCAGCGACGCGGTCGCCATCCACCAGGTGGGGAAGACGAAGGGGATGCAGAAGACCAGCAGCAGCCCGTAGACGAGGAGTTTCCCGCTACGACTCATGGAACACCCACCTCCGGCGCATCCGCCATTGAAGAACCGTCAGCGCCAGCACGATGACGAACAGCAGCAGCGAGATGGTCGCGCCGTACCCGAAGTGATGGAACTGGAACGCCTGCTGGTAGAGGTAGTAGACGAGCACGGTGGTCGACGTTCCAGGCCCGCCCTGCGTCAGTACCGCGATCTGCGCGAACACCTGCAGCGAGCCGACCACCGTCAGGATCGACGTGAGCAGGATCGTCGGGCTGATCAGCGGCACGGTCACCCGCCGGAAGCGCGCCCACGCCGAGGCGCCGTCGATCTTCGCGGCCTCATAGAGATCGGCCGGAACCCCTTGCAGGGCAGCGAGGAACAGCACCATGTTCAGCCCGACGCCCTTGAACAACTGCACCACGATCACCGAGATCATCGCGGTCGTGTCGCCGCGCAGCCAGTTCGGCCCGTCGATCCCGACTATGTCCAAGAAGCCGTTGATCCCGCCGTTGTCCTGCAGCAGGAAGCCCCAGACGATCGTCCAGGCGACCAGCGTCACCACGACCGGCGAGAAGGACAGCGTCCGGAACACGACCGTGCCCCGCAGCTTCTGGTTCAGCAGCACCGCGAGGAACAGCGCGAGACTGAGGTTCAGCACCACCAGCCCGACCGAGAACATCCCGGTGGCGCGCAGCGCCGGACCCAGCTTCGGGTCCGACGCCAGCGCCGAGTAGTTGTCCCCGCCGACGAAGTCGAAGGTGCCGGCCAGCACGTTCCACTCGTGCAGGCTGTACCAGACCACCAGCCCGAGCGGAACGATGACGAAGGCAACGATCCCGGCCAGTTGCGGCGCGACGAACAGCCAGCCGGCCAGTTCGTCCCGCCGCCGCATCGTCCAGTACGGCGCCCGCTCGGCGGCCGGCGGATCCGGCGCCGACACCTCCCGATCGATCAGCAGGGTCATTTGCTCAGCAGCGGGTTGATCTTGGCGCACACCCCGGACAGCACACCCTTGACGTCCGCGTCCGGCTTCCACAGCGGATCCAGCGCGGCCCGGACGGTCTGCTGCAGTTCGGCGTACCCGGTGTGGCTGGTCTTGATGTCGCCGCGCTCGATCCCGTCGATCACGACGCTCTGCAACTGGGCGGGCTTCAGCAGCGGGTTCGCCTTGGCCAGGATGTCGGTGGTGAGCTGCGACTTGCGCGGCGGCGGGAAGAACTGCGCGAGCTTCGCCGAGTTCTCCTGGTTGGTGAAGTAGGCCAGGAACTTCTTCGCCTCGTCGGCGTGCTTGCCGCGCTTCAGGACACCGATACCGGCCTGCCCGACGACGGAGTAGTCACCGGCCGGTCCCTTCGGCAGCGGCACCAGGTCCCACTTGAACTTCGCCTTCTCCAGCAGGGCGGCCCGGCTGATCTGGGTGAGCACCATCGAGGCGTCCCCGGCGAAGAAGTCGGTGGTCCGGCCCGGCCCGGGCATCGCCTTGTCGGTGAAGACCATCTTGTGGACGAATGTTATCGCCTCGACCATCTCGGGCTGGTCGAAGCCGCAGGTCTTGCCGTCCTCGCTCCACGGCCGCGCGCCCCAGCCGGCCCAGATCGAGTTCAGCGAGTCCCAGCCCTTGAAGTCGAAGTCGCCGACCACGATGCCGCCCTTGCCGGTCTTCGCCTGTACTGCGGCGCCGGTGGCGACGGCCTCGTCCCAGGTCCACTTGCCGGCCGTGATCTGCTGCGCCGGGGTCGGTCGTCCGGCAGCCGCCACCAGGTCGGTGTTGACGAAGACGCCCAGTGGCGAGGTGGAGAAGGGGTACGCGAACAGCTTGCCGTCCTGCT
Organism: Kribbella sancticallisti; assembly: GCF_039530625.1. NCBI lineage: Bacteria > Bacillati > Actinomycetota > Actinomycetes > Propionibacteriales > Kribbellaceae > Kribbella > Kribbella sancticallisti. The sequence goes on from NZ_BAAAOS010000039.1 coordinate 26,072, forward strand.
CCCAGGTGGCCGTCGCGGTCGGCAGCAGGTCCGCGTCCTTGTCGATCGGCTCGAGTGCGCCGGAGGAGACGAAGTCGGGCGCCGTGCTCTCCAGGATCCAGGCCAGGTCCGGGGCGTTGCCGCCGCCGATCTGGGTGGTCAACGCGGTGGTGTAGCTGTCGAACGGGATCGACTCGAAGCTGATCTTGCCGACGTCGGGGTGGTCCTTCTTGTAGGCGGCGGCGATCTGGTCGAACAGCGCGGTGTGCTTGGCGTTCGCGCTCCAGATCGTCATCCGCAGGTCGACCGGACCGGACGAGGTGGCCTCGTCGGAGCCGCCGCCGCAGCCGGCCGCGGCCAGCAGTGCCGTGGCCGAGACGGCCGCGGTCAGGAGTCGGAGTTTCATGGGTGTCAGTCCTCCATCAGTAGCCGGTACTCAGTAGCCTGCGATGGCCGGCCAGCTCAGTTCGACGCCCTGGGCGACCAGCCGTGCCTGGAAGTCGCTGAGCAGAGCAGGGGTGTTGCGGACCGCGCGTGGGCTGACGCCACGGTCCAGACAGAAGGCGGCGAGCAGTCCGGCGGCTTCGCCGACGTTCCACTCGACCGGGTGCAGCCGGTAGCAGCCGTTGGTGATGTGGGTGGTGCCGAGGTTCTTGCTCGCCGGCAGCAGGTTCTCCACCCGCTGCGGGATCAACGCCCCGAGCGGGATCCGGAACGGGCTGCTGGCCACGTCGATGTAGTTGTCGCCGCCCGTGGAGGGGTGCAGGTCGATCCGGTACATGCCGAGGCCCACGCTGTCGCCGTACTCGACCGCGCCCTTGGCCCCGCGTACTGCGACCGACAGGTCCTGCTCGACGATCGTGTACTCCGCGGCGATCCGCCGGGACTCCCTGATGTACGGCGCCTGCGCGAGCCCGTCCTGCGAGCCCAGGAGATCCCCCCGGAGTCGGAGCCCGGAGAACCCGCTACCGCCGTCGGGGCGAGGCGCCTCCGTCTGCAGCCAGTAGAAGACGGCCTGCGACAGCTCTTTGGCACCCGCGAGGTGCTTCTCCGCGTCCGGTACGTCGAAGACGGGTCCGTCGAGGTAGTCGATCATCGGCCAGTTCACCAGGCAGATGTCGCTCTCGTACGCACCCGGCAGGAAGTGCCGCCGGGCCGCGATCCGCCGGAACGTCCACAGGTTCGTGTCACCGCCCGTACGCCGCTGGTCCGCGACCACCGCGAGCGGGTCGTCGTCCGGGTTCGGCGTGAACGTCCGCCGCGAGGTGGCCAGCGTGCGCGGGTCCGGCGCGTTCCAGGACAGCATCCGGTCGCCCCAGAACGACGGCTGGTAGTTCCGCCAGTAGGCGTAGTTCGTCGGCTTGTCCCCGACCTGGTTGCCGTCGACGTGATCCACGGCGAAGCAGAACGACACGGCCTGCATGTTCAGCGGCTGGGCTTCGTCCGGCGCACTCGGCTCACCGGTGGTCGCCTGCGACTCGAACCCGGTCACGTACTCCGTACCGGTGAGCGGCAGAAGCTCCCCAGTCTCAGTAGCGTCCAGCACGTACGGCGCGGTCAGGGTGAGCCGGTCGCCTGTGTCCCGGTGCTCCACCACTACAGAGGTGACTCGGTCGCCGTCAGTGTCGGCTGCGACCGGCTTGTAGGGCTGCAGCACCTGGAGGCGGCGGCTGGCGCGGTACGGCGCCAGCATGGACTCCAGGACCGCCACAGCTACTCGTGGTTCGTGGCAAAGCTTCGACACGTACCCGGCGCCCGGGTTGAGCTCGGTTGCTGCGCGGGACTCCGCAGTGAGCGGGTAGTACCGGCGGTAGTAGTCGCGGATCCCCTCTCGCAGGGAGCGGTAGGAGGCGGTGATGCCGAACTGCTCCACCCAGGTGTGCTCGTCCGGCGGCACAGCCTGGCTGGTCAGCTGGCCCCCGAGCCAGTCGTACTCCTCGGTCATCACCACCGAGCGGCCGGCTCTGAGGGCCGCGAGAGCCGCGGCGACCCCGCCGAGCCCGCCGCCGATGACCAGGACATCCGTCTCCATCTACAACCCTTTCGGTGCGGCGAGGGTGCTTCCCTCGACCAGTTCGCAGGACAGCAGTTGCTGGGTCTCGCGCTCCTCCCCGGACAGGATCGCCTCGAGCAACCCGACCGCCTGCCGGCCCATCTCCTTCCGCGGAATGTGAAACCCCGAGTACTCCGCATCGCCGGCCACCGGCCGGCTCGCATCGCCCAGGGCGACGAGAGACAGGTCATCCGGCACGGTCAGTCCGCGCGCTGTCGCAGCCTCGGCCAGCGACGCAGCGTCGGCCAGGTCCTCGACGAACACTGCGGTCACTCCCTGGCCGAGCAACTCGGCGAGCACGTCCGTGGGCTCCCGCCCACCAAGTGCCGGGGCCGCTCGGCCGTCGTCGGCACCGCCGACGTCCTCGGCACCGGAGGCGGCAGATGACTGCCTGCTGGGATCCACCGGGCCGAGGTGCAGGCCGCGGGGAGCTATCTGGCGGAAGCCTCGCAGACGGTCGGCGGACGACTCTGCCCCTTCGCCTGGGCCTACGAAGGCGACTCGCTCGTGGCCTAGCGCGAATGCCCGCGCGGTGACCGTGGCAGTCGCGGTCACGTAGTCGGCGCCGACGTACGGGACCGTCGCGCGGGCGCGTCGGGGGCCGTCGCCACGCCGGCCGGCCGGGTTGTCCGCCTCCGGGAGGTCGGGGTCGTCGCGGCGGCCGACCGAGACGAACGGGTACTTCTCGGCGACCAGGCGGCTGAGTTCTTCGGCGGGGATCCGGCGGCCGAGGAGGAGGGAGCCGTCGGCGATGCGGAGGCGGTTGTTGTCGTGGAAGACCAGCCGGCGGCCGTCGGTGACCGGCGCGCTGGTGAACAGCAGCAGGTCGCAGCCGAGTTCCTCGGCGCTCTCCTCGATACCGTTCAGGAACGGGTGGTAGAAGTCGGCGCTCGCACTCGGGAACACCGGCTCGTAGGTGAACACCCCGAAGATCTGGTTCCGCTGCTGCAGCAGCCGGCGGGCGAGCGGGTCGGCGACGTACCCGGTCTCGCGGATCACCTTCAGCACCCGGTCGCGCGTCTCGGCCGGGATCCGCGCGGAGGCGGCGGTGCGGTTGTTCAGCACCAGGGAGACGGTCGTCTGGCTCACCTTCGCCAGCCGGGCGATGTCGCGCTGCGTCAGCCGGGTCGTCATCCACTCCACCTCCCTTGAGTAATACGTATTGCCAGGTCGTTGATCCGGAACGGTAGACCCAGGGTTTCCGCATCGTCAAGACCACATCGACCTAGTAATACGAATTAGCAGCAACCGGCTCTTGACGCCGTCGAGTCGCGGACAGGAAACTCCTCGACCAGGGCAACCGCTTAGCCACCGCCTGGACCGGGAGTTCCGTCATGCTGCTGAATCGCCGTACCCTGCTGGCCGGTGCCGCCGCCACCGTCGCACCAGCCCTCTTCCCCTCATCCGCCCACGCGGCGGGCACCCTGCCGCTGTTGTCGCCGCTGCCCCCGGGGGCGCCGGACAGGAAGCTGTTCAGTCCGCTGGAGCAGCGGTTCGCGTCGTACCTGGCGATCCTCGCGCCGATGACGAACGACATCGTCGACAGCGACCCGGCGAAGTACGGGTTCATGGGTGGCGGCTGGTGGCGGTCGCCGGCGCAGCCGTTCAACGCTCGCGTCCAGGAGCACGTGTTCACCCTGAGTTGGTTCTACGCCAACCAGCGCCCCTGGAACCCGTACTACCGCGACCCCGCGCTTCTGGCCCGTCTGGACGCCGCGCTTCAGCACTACCTGAAGCTGCAGAACCCCGACGGCTCCTGGCCGGAGTACGCGCCGGGGGAGCGGGGCAAGGCGTCCAGCGGTTTCGGCCTCGGCTACCTGGCCAAGACCCTCGACAACCTCCGCCAGGCAAGAGCCCTGCCCACCCGGACCACCGAGCTGGAAGCTGCCCTGCACAAGGGAGTCACCTGGTACCTCGACCCTGCGAACACCGTCGTCTGGGACGACCCCTTCCAGTACACGAACCAAGCCGTGGCAGGTGTCGCCGGGTCCGCGCTGTCGCTGACCTTGCTGCCGGACCGCGCGCTGTGGAAGCAACTGCAGGAACGCATCCGGTTCGTCGGCCACTGGTCGCAGAGCCCGGCCGGGTTCTTCTACGACCCCCGCGGCATGGACATCAACTACAACTTCGAGGTCATGCTCCCTGAGATGGCCGAGCTGTACCTGCTCACCGGCCACCCGGCGCTCGTCAACATGACCCGCAAGTTCACCGACTGGTTCGGCTACAACCTTCTCCGCGAACCGGACGGCTCCGGCTGGCTCACGTACTACGCGGTCTCCGACCGCACCGCGACCGCCTTCTACGACGACGTGATCCCCGACCCCGACCGGTCGAACCTCGGCTCCTTCTTCGTCCCCGCGGTACCGAACCTGGCCGCGTTCTTCACCAGCCGCGAAGACCGCGCCGCGACCCGAGCGGCCTGGGCGGCCGACCCCGCACCCGTACCGCTGCTCGCCAAGCAGGACACCTCGCCGAGGATCATCGCCCACGCCCCGTACGGCGAACGCCTGCCGAGCCACGCCGCCAAACAAGCCGCCATCGCCCGCGTGCCCTATCTCAAGCACCACCACTTCACCGAGCTTCGACGCGACGAGGTGGAGAACCAGGACTACCTCTACGTCCGCCGGCCGGGCTTCTACCTCGGCGCCCATTTCGGCACCCGAGCAGGCAGCGTCGTCAAGGCCGGCACCGGCTTCCTCTGGCATCCCGAAGCCGGCACGGTGATCCACTCACAGCAAACAGCGACCGGTTGCTGGGCCACAGTCGCGGCCGGCAAGGCCGATGCCAACGGCAACTTGATCGCCGAGTACGTGTCGGAGGATCTCGTCCGCTACCGCACGACGGACTCCTCGGTCAGCACCGAGCTGATCACCAGCCCGTCGTCAGTCACCCGGAAGGTCACCGCGACCACCGCCGCGACCGAACAGATCCCCCTGGTCCTGCAACCGGGCGACGAGGTCGTCTTCTCCGACGGCACCGTCGTCCCCTACAACGAGAGCCGCACGAGCACCGCCGACGGACTGGTGATCCGTCGCGGTCGTACGACGATCACGATCACCTGGACCGGTGTCCGGGCCGTGTCCCTCTCGACCTCGAGCCGTACCTACCTTCGCGACCAGCGCCGTCGGGTCCACGTCCTTCGCATTCCGCACGAGGGCACCCTCGCGACGACCGTGCGGACGGAGGCCTGATGGATCGCCGCACTTTCCTGACCGTCACCGGTACCGCGTTCGCCGGTGCCGCCGTCTTCAACATCCCCGGCGGAATCCTCACCGCTGAGGCGGTCGGCAACCGCGGCGCCGGCATCACCCGGCGAGCACAGACCTGGCTCCTCGAGAACGACGTCCTCCGCGTCAAGGTCGACGCCACGAACGGCCTGCGGATCACCAGCATCTACAACAAGGAAGCCGGCCAGGAGTATCAGGCCGCCCAGCGCACCCTGTTCTCCTACGAGTTCGACGGCTCGGCACCGATCACCTCGGACGACGGCTGGACGGTCCTCGCTCCCCAGGTGAGAGACCTCTGGATGCACACGATCCAGGGCCGGGTCCACGTCGGCCGCGAGCTCCGGATCCCGCTCCAGCGAACCGCTCCACGCCCCGTCACCGTCACCGCCGTCTTCGACCTGTACGACGACCGCTCGGGTCTGCGGTTCCACACGCTGATCCGCAACGACGCGACCACCAAGACGACGATCACCAACTCGACCGTCCTGGCTCTCGGACTGCCCGATCGCCCCCACCGGCTGCACTACCCGCCCAACATGCGCTGGAAGAGCACCACCGGCTCGCTCTCGCCCGTCCCCGAGGGGAAGGCCGAGCTGCCGAAGAAGGTGATCTCCGTGTACGCCGACGGGCACGGCTGGAACCTCAGCCCCGAGCTGAACTGGAAGACCCAGCGCGGCAAGGGGAACTACCCGACGGAGTACATGCTGCCGCCGTTCGGGGCGATCAACGCCTGGCACGGGATCGACCACGTGCGGGTGACGACGAATCCGCAGTCGTTGCAACTGGTGCTCTTCCCGGCCGAGGAGTTCGAGTATCTGTCGGTGAACCTGACCGTGTTCCGCGGTGACGTGATCGACGCGAAGATGGCCGAGGAACTCCACTTTCGCCGTCGGTTCCGCTACAACAACGTCACCACACTGTTCAACACGAACGACTGGGACTATCGCGGCGGTCCGGGCAGCACCCTGCCGGACAACTACTACTACGACGTGATCATCCCCAAGGCCAAGCAGGCTCGGTTCGACATGGTGATGCTCGACGACCTGTGGAACACCACCCGCGACTCGATCGAGCCGAGCGCGACGATGGCGAAGGCGATCCGTGGCCTCGACGAGTTCTCCCGGACGGTGACGGGCCAGGGGATGCGGCTCGGCCTCTGGTACAGCCTCAGCGGCGGCGGTCACATGGAGGGCCGGGATCTCGCGGACCCGGTGCAGTTGCAGGAGAAGCGCGCGCAGATCGAGACGCTGATCACGAAGTACCGGATGAGTCACCAGATGGTCGATCTGACCGAGTGGTGGCAGAACGAGTCGGTCACCGGCTACTCGCACCCGAGCGACAACGTCTACCGCAAGGCCGTCCTGAGCCGGCGGTTGCTGAACGAGTTGGTGGAGAAGTATCCGCACTACCTGCCCAAGGTGACCAGCGAGCTCGACATCTGGCCTAGCCAGGGCGATCGCAACACGAGCCTGATGCACGTCGCCTACAACGGCTGGAACACGGCCAACGGCGGGATCACCGGCGAGGACCTCTCGCTGCGGACGGCTGTCACGGGCTTCGGGCACCTGCCGATGAGCTCGGCGTACATGAACGGCGGCCGGCTGACCGGCCGGATGGAGGACTACTACTCCTACCTGGCCGTCCGGAACGTGAAGTTCGGCCAGGACCCGGCAAGCCCGGCACCTGGCCGGACGAGGCTGTCGACCTGATGGCCGCCTTCAACCGCTGGCGCAAGCACCCTCGCGTCACGAGGCTGACCGAACAGCCGTTCCGGCCGGTGTACCTCGGCAGCGGCTGGGACGGTACGACGTGGAACTCGAGCACCGGGCCGTTCGTCTGGATGTGGGCGGACGGGGAGCGCCGGGAAGCGCTGCTGGTCGCTACCGGCAAGGGTGGGTACGCCGCCACCGTCGTGGCCGATCTGCGCTGGCTCGACTCTGCGAAGAGCTACAGCGTGGCCGACATCAGCCTCGACGACAACGGCTCCCACAGCTACGCCTACCGCGGCACCTTCACCGGCGACGAGCTGATGGAGTTCCCGATCGATCTGCGGACGAACACCTCGCGCGGCAAGGCGTTCTGGATCCGGGAGGCCGACGGTAAGAACCTCCAGGTCCTCTACGCCGACGAGAATCTCAGCGCCTACCAGCAGAATGGCTCGGCCCAACGGATCGACCTCAGGCTGACCGGTGATCCCGGGGCCGAGGCGGTTGTGGTCGTCGTCGATCCCCGGGCGAACCGCGGGTTGGCCAAGCCGATCGAGCTCAGCGCTACGGGCAAGGCGACGGCAACCATCAGGGCGTCCGAGCTGTTGCCCCCGGCTCCGGTCAGCAAGGTCTTCGCCGAGCCGATCTACCACGAAGCCGAGTTCTTGCCGCGGACAACAGTTGCCACCGTCACCGAGATCAGTGAACCCAACGCCAGCAACGGCGTGTGGATCTTGGCCAACCTGGCCGCGGTCGGTCAGGCGATCGAGTACGCCGTCGACGTCCCCGCGGACGGGCTGTACCAGATCGACGTGCGCTACAAGGAGAACGAGTCCCGAGGCCGCAGCCAACTCTCTGTCGACGGCTCTCCACTCGGCCCGGAGACAGATCACTTCCAGCCGCGCGGCATGTACAAGGGCATCGAGTTCCGCGAGCGACGTCAGGGCAACCTCCAGTTGACCAAGGGCGAGCACACCTTCCGCTTCACCTCGACCGGCCGCACCGGCGCCAACTACGCGGTCGGTGTCGACTACATCAAGCTCACCCCGACCGCGACGCCAGAACGCCTGGTCTTCGAGGCAGAGACCTCGTACTCCGCGACCAACGCCACCGTGGTCACCACCTCCGATCCCGCTGCCTCCAAGAACCAGTGGCATGGGCTCAAGGCAACCGCCGTCGGTGACTGGGTCGAGTACGCCGTGACCGCGCCGGCGGGTCGCTACCGCGTGACCTCCGTGGTGAAGGCGCACGCAGAAAGGGGCCAGGCGCAACTACTCGTCAACGGCAAGCAGCTCAGCCCGGTCGTCGACGAGTACCTCGCGCCCGCGGACGGCTCCTACCAGTACCGCGAGGTCGTGCACGGCGAACTCGACCTGAACGGTGACGCCGTACTGCGGTACGTGGTGACCGGCCGCAACGCCGCGTCGGCGTCGTACGGGCTGGCGACCGATCAGATCCTGCTCACGCCGGTCCCGCGCCTGGCCCTGGCCGGCAAAGGCACGCTGCCGGTCGGCGAGCAGGCGGCGTACACGGTCGGCTATCTCCAGTTCGAGCCGTACTACGCGCAGAACCGCTACCTGCTGTGGACCGTCGAGCAGGAGAGCACGCCGGGTGTTCTGACGATCGACCAGAACGGTGTCGCCCACGCCGTCGCCCGCGGTACCGCCGTCGTGAGGGTGACCAGCCAGATCGACGCGACTGCCACCGCGACGGTCGCGGTGGCAGTCAGGTGACGTCAGGAAGTGCGCAGCCGGAGCGTGTACCGCGAGGGCGAGCGCCCGGTGAGGTAGACCCGCAGGCCGTCCGGAGTCAGGCTTCCGCTCAGGTGGGTGTAGCGCTCGCCGGGATCCATGGTGACCCTGGTCGCGCCGTTGCCGGGACCGAACTCGATCCGGTCGGAGCCGACGGTGTAGGCCCCGGTCCCGTCGACGAGTTGGTGGTTGCCGGCGGTCTCCAACTGCTGGACACCGGTGAGCGTGCCGCCGGGCCGGAAGCAGAGCTCGATCGCGAACGGCACCTCCGACTCGCCGAGCTCGAAGGTCAGGTCGAAACCGTCGCCGACCTCGGTCACGGTGACGGAGGTCTTCAGCGTGCGGTACTGCTTCGGCCGATGCGGGAAGTCCATCGAGGCGTAGAACCGGCCGTCGAGGGTGAGGGCGTAGGCACCGTCGCGGCGCCGGTACCGCTTCGGCAGCGGCAGGTGGTACGGGACCTTCACCTCGTCCGACAGCCGGAAGCTGCGGGGGCCGGTCCGGCGCAGGCCGTCGCTGCGGAAGTGGCCGGTGCTGAAGAACTGCGGAGACAGCCGCACCGACTCCAGGATCGCGGCGCCCGTGCGGAGCTTGAAGAAGGTGGGGTTCGTCGACAGGCCCGAGGCGATCACCGGGATGTCGTGGAAGTCGGTGCCGCCGAAGATCGTCGCGGTCCGGTCCCCGCGCCGGATCCGGGCCAGGTGCTGGGCCGGAAACTCCTGGACGAAGTCCGTCGGTACGGCGACCGCGGCCGGCAGTTGGCCCGCCAGCTCGGGACGTTCGAGCACCTCGGCGAGGAAGTCGCCGAGCTCGCCGGTCCGCCGGCGTTCGATGTCCTTGGCAACGGTCGCGAACCGGCCGTCGCGGTCGTGCAGGGCCAGTTCGCGGAACTGGGTGAGGTACCACCAGACGTCGCGGACGCGGGTCTGGTCCTGCCGCCGGGAGCCGGTCGTGTCCACCTCGCCGTTGGGCTCGAGGAGATACAGCGTCGACGCGAGGTTCCTGCGGACGTAGGCGATCAACTCCGGCTTGCGGCGCAACCACGCGATCGTCAGCAGGCACGGGTTGGTGACCTCGGACGCGTAGGTGGAACTGCGCTCGCTGTAGATCCCGTCGGGGGTCGCGTCGATGCCCTCGCCGAGCCAGTCGTCGATGCGGGCGGCGTACCGGCGGTCCGGGAAGAGGTGGTGGGTCCGGGCCAGCGCGGCCGAGATCTCCCACCGGTGGTTGGGCGTGTGCACGCCGCCGGACGCCAGCGCGGGACCGGCCTTGCGGAGTACGGCCTCGAGGACGGCTCGGTGCGGTTCGGTGGCCGGCTGGGCGTCGGCGTCGAGCAGCGCCCAGACCATGCAGATGTCCTGGATCGCGAAGGCACTGTCGGGCGGCGAGTGCAGGTTGCCGGAGTCGTAGGTGCCGTCGTCGTGCTGCATCGCCGCGAGCCTGTCGGCCAGCGCCTTCAAGGGTGCCAGCAAGGTGGAGTCGTGGTGAAAAGCCGACCGGGCCCAAACGTGCCCGGAAACGAGTCGGCGGGCTTTCCGGGCTACGGTCCTTACACTGTCGCTCGCATTCTGATAACTGCCGAGAACGAGCGGAATCTGTGCTTCGTTGGCCTCGGTCAGCAAGGTCAGGAAATCCTCGTCGACGGCTCGCTCGGCGCCGGTCGCCCCGGCCGCGAGATCGGGGACGAGCAGGCCGGCCGACAGCCCGGTCAGGGATCCGGCCAGAAACGTTCGACGCTGCATGGAAGCCTCCACAGACTGGGAAAGCGGTTGCCAAATGCCCAGTACTGTTGTCGGGGCCGCGGCCGGAGTCAAGACCTCGCAGGTGTCCGAAATCGGACGTGGAAATAGTCGGAAAGGTCTTGTCTGAACCGGTTAGTCAGGCTAATTTGACCGACCTGGGCAAACGCTTTCCGCTGACCCTTGGGCTTTCTGGAGGAAAGAAAGTATGAGCGCGCTGAGTGAATTGGGCACGCTCAGGCGGAAGAATCCGCCTGGGCAGAAGCCCGATCGAGGCGGTGGCGCCGGGAAGGCCAACAAAAAGGACAACCTCGCTGCCTACCTGTTCCTCACGCCGTGGCTGGCCGGCCTGTTCGTCATCACGGTCGGGCCGATGCTCGCGTCGCTCTACCTCGCCTTCACCGACTACAACCTGATCCAGGCGCCGGAGTGGATCGGCTTCGAGAACTTCACCCGGATGCTGTCCGACGAGCGGCTACACAACTCGCTGCGGGTGACCTTCACCTACGTGCTGGTCTCGGTGCCGTTGCAACTGGCGATCGCCCTGCTGCTCGCGGTGGTGCTCGACCGCGGCGTCCGCGGGATGGCGTTCTACCGCTCGATCTTCTACCTGCCCTCCCTGCTCGGGTCCAGCGTCGCGATCGCGATCCTGTGGAAGCAGGTGTTCGGCACCGAGGGTCTGCTGAACCAGTTGCTCGCCCCGCTCGGGTTCGAGGGCAAGGGCTGGATCTCCGATCCGAGCACCGCGCTGGGAACGCTGGTGGTGCTGAACGTCTGGACCTTCGGCGCCCCGATGGTGATCTTCCTGGCCGGCCTGCGCCAGATCCCCGCCATGTACTACGAAGCCGCGTCGGTGGACGGTGCCGGCGCCTGGCGCCGGTTCCGCGGCATCACCCTGCCGCTGCTCACCCCGATCATCTTCTTCAACCTGGTGCTGCAGATCATCCACGCGTTCCAGTCGTTCACCCAGGCTTTCGTCGTCTCCGGCGGGACCGGTGGGCCGTCGGACTCGACGATGTTCTACACCCTCTACCTGTACGACCGGGGCTTCGGGAACTTCGACATGGGCTACGCCTCGGCGATGGCCTGGTTCCTGCTCGTGATCATCGCTTTCTTCACCGCGGCGAACTTCGTCGCCTCGAAGTACTGGGTGTTCTATGACGACTAAGACCTTCCCCGCCCCGCCACCGCGGTCAGGGACGATCGGCCGCACGCTCACCACCGCCCGCCGTACGGCGCCCGGGTGGAAGCGGGTCCGGCCCGTGCTGATCCATCTGGCGCTGGCCGCCGCGGCGGTGGCGATGCTCTACCCGGTGATCTGGATGGTGGTCAGTTCGCTGCGGCCCGGCGACGAGATCTTCCGCGAGCCCGGCATCCTGGTCCGCGACCTGAAGATCGACAACTACCGGGTCGGCTGGAACGCGCTGACCGAGCCGTTCACCCGCTACCTGCTGAACTCCGCGGCGGTGGTGTTCGGCGCCATCCTGGGCAACCTGGTGTCCTGCTCGATGGCGGCGTACGCGTTCGCCCGGCTGGAGTTCACCGGCAAGAGGTTCTGGTTCGCGGTCATGCTGGTCACGATCATGCTGCCGATCCACGTGGTGATCGTGCCGCAGTACATCTTGTTCTCGCAGGCGGGCTGGATCAACACGTTCCTGCCGCTGGTGGTGCCGAAACTGCTGGCCACCGACGCGTTCTTCGTCTTCTTGATGGTGCAGTTCATCCGCGGCATCCCGCGCGAGCTCGACGAGGCGGCCCGGATCGACGGCTGCGGCCGGGCCGGCATCTTCCTGCGGGTGATCCTGCCGCTGATGGTGCCGGCGCTCGCGACCACGACGATCTTCACGTTCATCTGGACCTGGAACGACTTCTTCAGCCAGCTGATCTACCTGACCGACCCGAAGATGTACACGGTTCCGGTGGCGTTGCGGTCCTTCGTGGACGCCACCGCGAGCACGTCCTGGGGGTCCTTGTTCGCGATGTCGGTCGTCTCCCTCGTCCCGGTGTTCCTCGCCTTCCTGCTCGGCCAGCGGTATCTGGTCAAGGGCATCGCCACCACCGGCATCAAGTAACCCTGAAAGGTGCAAACCATGAGGCCGCTCCTACCCCGCAGCGCAGCTCCACGGCGGCGACTGCGCACTCTCGCCGCCGTGGCGATGACCTCGGTCCTGCTGGCCACCAGTGCCTGCGGTGGCGACTCCGGCGGCGGCGAAAGCGCTGACGGCGAGGTCGTCACCCTCCGGTTCAACTGGTGGGGCTCCGACACCCGGCACAAGATCACCCAGCAGGTGATCGACGCCTTCCAGAAGGACAACCCGAACATCAAGATCAAGGGCGAGTTCGGCGAGTGGGCCGGCTACTGGGACAAGCTCGCCACCACGGTCGCCGCCAACGACGCCCCCGACGTCATCCAGATGGACGAGAAGTACCTGCGCGAGTACGCCGACCGCGGCGCGCTGCTCGACCTGAAGAAGGCCGAGGGGCTCGACACCGGCAAGTTCGAAGCGGACACCTTGGGCGCTGGTGAGTTCGACGGTGGGCTGTACGGGCTGAACGCGGGCATCAACGCGTTCACGATCGTGGCGAACCCGGCGGTCTTCAAGGCCGCGGGCGTGCCGCTGCCGGACGACACCACCTGGACCTGGGACCAGTACACCCAGATCGCGGCGCAGATCAGCGCGAAGCTGAACGGCAAGGGCTGGGGCACCGCGGCGTACGGGACGAACGACGCCAGCCTGAACATGTGGGCCCGCCAGCACGGCGAGTCGCTGTTCACCAAGGACGGCAAGCTCGGCGTCACCGAGGGCGGCGTGACCGAGTTCTACCAGAACCTGCTGAAGATGCAGGAGGCGAAGGCGACGCCGTCGGCCGAGTTCACCTCGCAGGACATGAGCGCGCCGCTGGACCAGTCCGGGATGGCGACCGGCAAGCTGGCCATGTCGTACGCCTGGAGCAACCAGCTCAACGCCCTGAGCAAGGCGTCCGGCCAGCAGTTGAAGCTGCTGCGGCTGCCGAGCGTCAACGGCAAGGCGAGTGAGAACGGCGCGTACTACAAGGGCTCGATGTTCTGGTCGATCTCCGCGCGCTCGAAGCACCCGGAGGAGGCGGCGAAGTTCGTCAGTTTCCTGGCCAACAACACGGCCGCCGGGAACCTGTTGCTGGCCGAGCGGGGCGTGCCGCCGAACACCGAGATCCGGGCCGCCGTCGCGTCCAAGCTGCAGCCCGCCGACGCGGCGTCGCAGACCTTCATCCAGACCATCGCCCAGGAGCTCGGCGAGCCGTCACCGCCGCCGCCGGTCGGCGGTGGCCAGGTGGAGAAGATCATCCAGCGCTACACCACCGAGGTGATGTTCGGCCGGCTGAAGCCCGACCAGGCCGCCAAGCGCTTCATCGAGGAGATCAACGGGGAGCTCAAGTAGTGCCGCTGCCCCGACTGGCGGTGGTCGGCGTGCACGGCCACGGCGCGTCGCACGTACGAGAGGCCGCCCGGCTGGCAACAGCCGGGCGCGCCCGCTTCGTAGCGGTCGCCGACCCGAGGCCACCCGACCCGCCGCTCGACGGTGTGGCCGTCTACTCCGGCTTGGCCGATCTGCTGGCCGAGCAGGAGGTGGAGGTGGTGGTGATCTGCACACCCATTCACACGCATGTTCCGCTGGCCGAGTCGGCCATGCGGGCCGGTGCGGACGTGTTGCTGGAGAAGCCGCCGGCGCCCTCGCTGGCGGAGTTCGAGCAGCTGTCGGCGGTGGTCGCCGAGACCGGGCGCACCTGTCAGGTCGGCTTCCAGGCGCACGGCTCGGGAGGCGCTCTGGCGCTGGCCGCGATGGTTGCCGATGGCACCTTGGGAGAGATCCGGGGGATCGGCGTGACCGGTACCTGGGTGCGTGCGCAGGCGTACTGGCAACGGGCCCGCTGGGCCGGTCACCGGACGCTCGACGGGGTGGCCGTGGTGGACGGCGCCGTCACGAATCCGTTCGCGCACGCGGTCGCGACTGCCTTGCTCGTGGACGGCTCGGGACAGGCCGATCAGGTGGTCTCGGTGGAGACCGAGTTGTTCCGGGCCAACCCGATTGAGGCCGACGACACCTCGACCGTCCGGATCCGCACCAGCCGCGGTACCACGATCCTGGTCGCCGTCACTCTCTGCGGGGCCGCCAGCGAACCACCCCAGGTGATCGTGCAGGGCTCGGCCGGACGCGCCGTACTGCGCTACACCACCGACGAGCTCGACGTCGGCGAGGGCACAGCGCAGTACGGGCGGGGTGGTCTGCTGGAGAACCTGCTCGACCATCGGCTCGACCCGACCGTTCCCCTGCTCGCACCGCTGGCCGCGACGGGTGCGTTCACGCGTGTGCTCGACGCGGTCCGGTCCGCTCCGGCGCCGATGGAGATCCCGGCGGACCTGGTGCGCTGGGAAGGAGACACCCCGGAGGCGCGGCACCCCGTCGTACCGGGGATCGAGAAGTGGATCGACCAGGCGGCGCAGGAGCTGGCTTTGTTCAGCGAGCTGGGCGCGCCCTGGGCATCAACCCGTCGAGAGAAAACCCAGTCAAGAGATTCGGAGCTTCGATAGATGACGCAGAACCTCGGTTGCAACCATGCCGTCGGCAAGTCCATCCAGGTCACGGCCGGCGACCGCGAGCTGTTCACCTACGTGTACCGCCCGACCGATCCGCCGCTCGAGTCACCGCGCCCGTACCTGCATCCCATCCGCACCCTCGGCGGTGACCTGGTCTCGGTCTTCCGGCCGCACGACCACGTCTGGCACAAGGGCATGGCCTGGTCGCTGCCGCACTTCGGGCACGAGAACTTCTGGGGTGGTTCGACCTTCTCGCTGGAGCACGGCTACCAGCAGCTCGACAACAACGGCTCGATGGACCACGACCGGGTGAGCGCGCTCGACGTCTCCGACGACCTGGTCCGCTTCTCCCACGAGCTGTCCTGGCACACCCAGGCCGGTGTACACGTCGTCGACGAGAAGCGGACGCTGACCACCCGGCTCGCCGACGACGGCTGGGTGCTGATCCACGAGACCTCGATGACGAATGTCTCCAGCGACACCATCCAGATCGGCAGCCCGACGACCGCCGGCCGTGAGAACGCGGGGTACGGCGGGCTGTTCTGGCGCGGGCCGCGGTCCTTCACCGGCGGCACCGTGCTCGCCCCGCAAGGCCTGGGTGGCGACGAACTGCGCGGTCAGCGCGCTGCGTGGATGGGCTTCTCCGGCAAGCACGACAGCGTCGACCGGGCGTCGAGCCTCATCATCGTGGACGCCGTCGACAACCCCCGCCACCCGCCGCAGTGGTTCGTCCGCTCCGAGGACTTCGCCGCGGTGTGCCCGGCTCCGTTCTTCTCCGAAGAGCTCCCGTTCGCGCCGGGCGAGACGCTGTCCTTCCGCTACGCGACCCTGGTCGCCGACGGCGCCTCCGACGACGCGCGCTCGGCTGCCCTGGCGACCCAGGCGCAGAAGGCGTTGACCGCCTGACCCGCGCCCGCTGAAGACCTGGGTCAGCGGGGGAGAGCCGGGCTGTCGTTGCTCAGAGAAGATCGTCCGCCGCCTGGCGGAGCGCGTCGAGTTCCCTGTCGGCCCAGCCTTCAGCTCGTGACTCAGTACCGCCGATCAGGGGCTTGTCGATCAGGTGGAAGCGGAGGTTGCTGATGCGGCCGGCCACGGCGAGGTAGGGGATGGCGGCGAGGTCGGCTTCGGAGATGGGGCGACGAGAGATGTAGCCGGCGAGGAACGCCGGCCAGTGTGGGGTCGCTGCGACGCCGGTGAAGTCGGAGGCGCGGTACCCCTCGCCCGACAGATCGAAGTCGTACAGGGCGAGGCCGGCGTCGGTGACGAAGATGTTGTCGAGGCTGACGTCGCCATGGCAAATGCCGCGGCTCAGCTGCCCGGAGTACTGCATGAGGTGATTCCGTACTGCGCCCGCCAGGTCCCGGAGCAGGTTTTCCTCCGCGGTCGGCGGTGAATTCTCGACGACCGGCCGACGGCGGGGACGCGGTGACCAGAAGTCGTCCGTCGAGTCGTGGAAAGCCGCGACGAGCTCGCCGAAAGATCGATAGAGGTCGTCGTCGAAAGGCGGCTGCGGCTTGGTCCCGGCGAGATGGCCGGACAGCGTGTACGGACGTTCGCCCTCGGCGGCGTCGAGCACTCCGACTTCGGCGCCGTCGGCAAGTACTCTGACCTCCGGCACCCGCAGTCCGGAACGGATGAGGTGTGCTGAAAGCCCTGTCTCCCAAAGGATATCGGGCACTTCCCAGTGGTTCGCGCGGTAGAGCTTGAGGATGTAGCGGGCGTCCGGAGCGGCCAGTTCGTACACGTCGTTGACGAGTGATCGCAGCAGCGTGCAGCCGGTGAACGGGACGTCGTAGACCTCGGCGAGGTGGTCGCCGAGGGCCTGCGGGTCGGGCAGTGAACGGAGGGTCGGGATCACCTTCGCGAGGCTAGTGCGATCCGGATCGGATGGCCTCCGAATTGTGAATACCAGGTGTGAGGTGGTTGGTTGAGGGGGAGGTAGTGGTAGCGGTAGAGAATCGTTTCCGGTATCGCCTCCCCTGAAGGGCCCGGGAACCGGTAGCCTCATCCAGCCACCTGGGGAGGCAATCGCATGACCATCACCGACGAACTGCCGGAGAGCCCAAACCGGTCAGGAGACCACGTCTTGCAGGAGAACACCACCAGCACCAGTACTGGCGAGCTCGCCAACGTACCCCTCACGGGTGCTGACAAAGTCGCCTACGCCTTCTACGCCACCGCGGCCACCGCCGCTCTCGTCGGTCAGGTCTGGGCCGGCGTCACCCACATCCCTTGGCCGGAGGAAGGCTTCTCGCCGTTCCTCAAGATCGCTCTGGTCACCCCCGCGGTGGCCGTCATCGAACTCGGTGGCGTCGCCACCGCCGCCCTGGCCGACCTGCGCCGGCGCAAGGGTGAGCAGGCCTACGCCTACCGGGCCATGTCGCTGTTCGCGGCGATCGTCGCGCTCGTCTTCAACGTGGTGGGCCACTGGCGGCCGGAAGAGCGGTTCCTCGCCTTCGGCTTCGGCGGCCTGTCCGCGTTCGCCTATGTGCTGTGGCTGATCCACAGCTCCGCCCGCCGCCGCGACGCGCTGCGCCGCGCGGGCCAGATGGCGACCACCGGTCCGGTGTACGGCGTGGTGCAGTGGGCCCGCGAGCCCAAGGTCACCTGGCTGGCCCGGGGACTGGCGCTGGAGCACGGCTACGGCCTGTACGAGAGCCTGCGGGTGGCCCGCGTGCAGATGCGGAACAACGCCCGCCGCGACGCGATCGCCGGAACCGTTGCCGAGTACATCCGGTCCGAGCACCAGGACGAGCGGCTCGCGAAGATCGCCGAGACGACGTACGACGCCGACCGGCTGGCCGGGATGCTCGAGGAGCGGATCAACTACGAGGTCGTCACGAACAAGCTGACGCTGGCGATCTCCCCGCCGCCGCCCGAGCCCGAGCCGGAGCCGGCGAAGGAGGAGCGGACCGATCTGCGGGCCGCCGTGTGGGTCGTCGAGGGCACGACGCCGCCACCGGTGCAGCACATCCCCGTCCAGCAGTTGCCGGCCCAGCAGGTCCCGCCGACCGGTGGAGTCCCGCTGCGCGACGACGAGCAGTGGGGAGAGGCGATGACGGGCGAGCTGATGGCCGTCGACTACCTGCCCTACGACCGTAGTACGGATGAGGCCCACGACGTCGAGGTCGTCGAGGAAGCGGCGGCAGCCGAGGCCGCTGCTCAGCAGCCGGTGGTCGCCAAGCCCAGGCCCGAGTCTCCGTTCGTGCAGCACCCGGTGGACGAGCAGCCGCCGGCCGTCGACCAGCCGCGCGTTGTACAGCCGAAGGCCCCGGCCCCGGCCCCGGCCGCGAAGCCCGCGACGCCGAAGGCCGCCGCGCCGAAGCCCGCCGCGGCGAGGCCGGCCCCGGCGAAGAAGAAGAGCGTTGTGCGCAACGCGGTTCCGCAGTCGGTCGCGCCGGTTCCGGTGGTCGAGGAGCCGGCCGTCTTCGCCACTCCGAAGGCTCAGCCGGAGCCCGTCGTACCGGCCGAGGTCGTGGTGGAGCCGGTCAAGGTCGAGGAGCCGACCGTCGTCGCCCGCGAGGTCACCGCGCGGACCGCGCCGGCCTCGTCCCGGCCCGCGCCGAAGCCGAAGTCCACGTCCAGCCGCAGCGGTGGCGACCTGGAGAAGAAGCGGATGCGCGCCTGGGCGCTGCTGTCCGACTGGCCGTCGGACCGTCCGCGCACGGCCGCCACGCTCGCTTCCGCGATCGCCTCCTCGGAGTCCGACGCCGAACGCCTGCTGACGGAGTACGACAAGGAGCACGGCACCAGCAACCTCACGCTGGTCGCCAACGCCCAGAACTGAATTGAGTCGGGCGGTCTAGCCGAGGTTCACCGGAAGCTCGGCTAGACCACTGACCAGGACCCGGCGCCACTTGAGCTCCTCGGCCGGCTTGGCCAGGCTCATCTGCGGGAAGCGGCGCAGGAGTGCGAGCAGCGACTCCTGGAGCTCGATGCGGGCGAGCTGGGCGCCCAGACAGAAGTGCGGGCCGAAGCCGAACGACAGATGCTTGTTGTCCTTGCGGTCCAGCCGCAGGTCGTCGGGATTCTCGTACTCGCGGGGGTCGCGGTTCGCCGAGTTCAGCGCGGCCATCACGCCCTCGCCGGCCTTGATCCGTACGCCGTGCAGCTCGATGTCCTCGGTTGCCACCCGCAACTGACCGACCTCGCTGAACCTGTTGAAGCGCAACAGCTCCTCGATCGCCGACGGCACCAGCGAGTGGTCCGCGACCAGCTTCGCCCAGTTGTCCGGCCGGCGCAGCAAAGTGGCGACGCAGCTCGAGATCTGGTTCGCCGACGTCTCGTGACCGGCCACCAAGAGGTTCACCCCGAACGAGATCAGCTCGTCGTGGCTGAGCCGGTCACCTTCCTCGCGGGCCCGGACCAGTTCGTCCAGCAGGTCCTCGGCCGGCGCCGCCGTGTTCGCGAGTTTGCGGGTGACCAGCGCGTCGATGTACGCGGTCAGCTCCGTCATCGCCTGCTCGACGCGATCCTTCTCCGCCATCCGCATGCTGTAACCGAGCTCGGTCCACTCACGGAACTGCTCGCGGTCGCCGTACGGGACACCCAGCAGTTGGCAGATCACCTGGATCGGCAACGGCAGTGCGACCAGTTCGCGGAGGTCCGCGCCGTCACCCGCGGCCGCGACATCGTCGGCCAGCTTGGCGGACAGGTCCGCGACCCACGGCCGAGTGCGCTCGATCCGCCGGTGCGCGAAGGTCGACGAGACCAGCTTGCGCAGCCGGGTGTGCTCGGGCGGATCGGTGGTGGTCAGACTGTTCGGCATCGGCTTGGCCAACGCCACCCGCGGTGCTCCCTGCTTCACCACCGCCGCCCGGGAGAACCGCGGATCCGCCAGCACCAGCTTCACGTCGTCGTACCGGGTGACCAGCCAGACCTCGGCCCCGGCCAACGTCCGCACCCGCGCCACCGGCCGGTTCTCCCGCAACTCCTCGAAGGTCGGCGACGGATCGAACTGGAACGCGTCGGCGAACGGGATGTCAAGCACCGGTTCCGTCATGCCTCCGACCCTATGCGGGTTAGGTAAACCTTCGCTCCCCGTCCCAGCGGGTCGGGTCAAAGCTGGGTGGCCGGGGTACCGACGCCGCGGAGAAGCGTGTCGATCAACCTGGTGGCGGCGGTGTCGGACTCGGTGAGGCGGCCTGCGCTGGCGTCCTGGCAGGCCTCGTGGATCAGGGCGTAGTACACCCGGCGGGCCCAGACCGGGTCGACGTCGGCACGCAGTACGCCGGCGTCCCGCAGGCGGCGGAACAGCCGGTCGCAGGAGTCGACCACGCGGCCCTGGATCTCCTCGACCTCGTTGCCCTTGGCAAGAGTGGTGTTCATCGAGAAACCCCAATAAATCTTCACCCGAAGGACAAGACCGCGCTCGTCACCGGTGCCAGCCGGGGGATCGGCCTGGCCGTGGTCGAGCGGCTCGTCGAAGAAGGCGTTCGAGTGGTCGCGGCAGCGCGGACTCAGACCCCGGAACTCCGGCAGACGGGAGCGTTCGTCGGACCGGTGGACCTGACCGAGCCGGACGGGCCGGAGCGGCTGGTCGCGGCGGCCGGGCGGGAGCTCGGGGAGCTCGACCTGCTGGTGAACAACGTCGGAGGCGGTGACGGCGAGGCGACGTCCGGATTCCTGGGGGTCCACGACCAGGCGTGGCAGCAGATCTTCGGGCTGAACTTCTTCGCGACCGTGAAGACCACCCGGGCGGCCCTGCCTGGTCTGATCCGGCAGCGCGGCGCGATCATCAACATCTCGTCGAACGGCGCGCGGATTCCGTCGAGCGGGCCGGTCGCCTACACGACGGCGAAGGCCGCGCTGACTGCTCTCGGCAAGGCGTTGGCCGAGGAGTTCGGACCGCAGGGCGTGCGCGTCAACACGGTGTCACCGGGGGCCGGTGCGGACCGCGCTCTGGAAGCACCCGGAGGCGTACGGCGGCCAGCTCGCGCGCAAGCTCGGCGTACCGCATGAGCAGTTGCTGGCAGCGTTGCCGGAGCAGGTGGGGATGCTGACAGGCCGCCTGATCGAGGCCGGTGAGGTCGCCGACCTGATCGTGCAGCTGTGCTCGCCGCGCGCGAGCAGCATCATGGGTGCCGACTATCTGATCGACGGCGGAATTCTCAAGAGCGCTTAGGTTCCTGTCATCATCCCGCGAAGGCTGCCGGCGGGGATAGGCTGGTGCTTGCGGGCATCGATTCCGGGTCGTTGCTTCTGGGCGCTGCGGGCTTGATCAACGGCCGGCCGTTGACTACCCACCGCGCCGACTATGCACGGCTGGCCGAGTGTGCCGAGGTCATCGACGCCCGCATCGTGGACGACGGCGACCCGGCCACCTGCGGCAGCGGCTGGCTCGCCGGCATCGACCTCGCCTACTGGCTCCTCGAACGCGAACTGAACGCCGCCGAAGAAGTCGTCGCCCTGGAGCAATGGGCCGGCCGAGACCGAAGGCACCGTCTGGCACCGCCAGTAGAAGCACTGACCGACCTCAGAAAGATGAACACAAGCCTGAACGGTAGGCAACCGGCTCCTGTGGACAGGCCTGTCCCTATCCGGCCAAACCCTCCCCCGCTCCGGGGCATGGCCGTGGATAACCCGACAACTACCTGCCAATCACGGAATCTCTTACACACAAGGGCATCTCAGCCCGGAAACTGTCGGCGTGCCTGTCTATCGTCTCGACCATGGAACTGTTGGAGATGCGCCCGGCGTGCATGCAGAGTGGCAGCGAACTGCTGACCACTCTCGACGCACTGCACGCCGAAGCCGCGCTCCGCGACAGCTACCGCCTGCAGGTGATCGCCCGGCTAGCCGAAATCGGCCACGCCAAAGACCTCGGCGCCCGCGACACCATCGAACTTCTCTCCCTGCGCCACCGCCTCGACCCCGCAGACGTCCGCCGCGACCTCAAACTCGCCCGAGCCCTCCCCAAATACTCAGCCGTCACCGCCGCCCTCTCCGAGGCCACAGACGCATCCGGCGGCAGCCTCGAAGCCACGGACACCGACAGCGCGGACGTCGACTCCGACCTGGCCGCCGAGACACTCCCGCCGGTCCGATTACATCCCGGCCAGGCACGGGCCATCGTCACCGCACTGGAGAAAGTCCCTTCAACGGTCCCGGTCGAAGACCTGCTGGTCGCCGAAGACCAGATGGTCGAAGCCGCCCGACACCTGTCGCCTGACGACCTGCGCATCCTCGGCAAGCAAGTCCTGAACACCCTGGACACCGACGGCGCCGAGCCCGCCGAGAACGACGCCTACCACCGCGAAGCCTTGTGGCTACGCCCGGTCGACCACGGCCTGAAGTTCGGCGGGTTCCTCGCCAACGAGAACGCCGAACTGTTCAAGACCACCATCCACGCCCTGGCCAAACCGCACAAAACCCTCGACGGCGAACTGGATCCGCGGCCCCGCGACAAGCGCCAGGCCGACGCCCTCGTCACCATCCTCGGCACCGCCACCACCGCCAGCACCGGACCCGGCATCCCGCACCTGACCGTCACGATCGACTTCAACGACCTGAAAACCGCGACCAGCCAGGCCGTCGGGGAACTCGTCCACGGCGACAACCTGTCCGCGGCCGCCGTGCGCCGGCTGGCCTGCGACGCCGCCATCCTCCCCATCGTGCTGGGTTCCAACTCCCAGCCCCTGGATGTCGGCACCGAGCAGCGTTTCGTCACCGGCGCGATGCGCCGGGCTTTGAACAGACGCGACAAAGGCTGTGTGATCTGCAAAGCGCCCCCACCGCAATGCCATGCCCACCACATCACCCACTGGGCCGACGGCGGACCCACCAGCGTCGAGAACCTCGCCCTGTTCTGCGGCTCCCACCACACCGCTGTCCACCACGGCCACTACACCGTCACCATCACCAACGGCGTCGTCCACGTC
>NZ_BAAAOS010000040.1:0-15963 GCF_039530625.1 Kribbella sancticallisti
CGACAACCGACGCCCACTGGCGCTGCTCACGTCATGAAGCGCGACTTTGCCGAGGCCCTGAGTCCCGAAACACCCGGTCAGGATCGATGCTCAGCCTCGCCAGGTCCTTCCGAATCTTGGCTTCGAACGCTGCGACGCACTCCTGTACGTCCCGCCATTCGATCACTGAACTGGTGACCTTAGGGGCGAACATCGAGCCGAAGACCCAGCCCGATTCCCGACGGACGATCGTCACTGCACCAGGTTCCTCGAAGGAGAGCGATTCGAAGACAAAGTCGTGAGTTTCCCCGCGCACCGCCCAGATGTGAAGGCTCCTCGCCAACTCGACGACGGGGAAGTAGGGCTCCTCATACACCGTCAAGTCATCGTCGAGAATTGCGAAGTCGGCCTCGATCGAGATGAGGTAGTCAGCGACAGTCGATCCTCGCAGGTCGTCCGCATTGAGGTTGGTGTAGGTCAGGAGCATCTCGATCACCTCGCATTGAATGGGAATGCGTTGATCACACGCCCGTCGTCGGTGACGATCGCGCGGATCCCAGTTTGTCCCTTGGTCCCAATTGCTCGACCCATGTCGACCTCAACCTTGAAGGTACCTTCCAAGCCGTTGGGCTTGAAAATTGCGCCGTCGGACCGCAGCCCTTCAGCAACCCACCCTTGAACCTCGCCGATGTCGGTGGAGTCGAACTTCCCGTACCGGCCGCCGAAGCCCGCCAGATGCTTGTCCTTGATAAAGATCGTGCCCGGATTCTCCGAAGCGCGAAACGCCGAGCGCGATGCCTCCGCGAGGCGCGATCCCGTGGTTACAGCAGTGAGCTTGCCGAGTTTCCCGATCTTGAGGGGCGTCACCGACATAGCGGTCCAGGCGCATGCGGTTTTCTCGAAGTCCGCGATGCATGTCTCGGCGTCCTTGATGCCGCTGAGGTCGGCGAGCAGTTCGAGGCCTTCGTCCAAGCCGGTCCTGGCGAACTCTTCGGCGCCGAGCTTGAACCCAGCGATAGCTGGGGTGATGCCCAGTTGCGAGGTCCGGATGGCCTGCTGCTGTGGACTCGCTTCTGCCGGCAGGCCCATCGATTCATTGATCTCTTGACCAACGTTGTTCGGAACCGGAGTCGGGCTACTGGTCGCGGCCGGCTGCGGTTGGACTGGGCCGGTGTAGCCGGCGTTCTCGTCGCAGCCGCCGTCTTCGCCCATGGCGCAGTGGCCGTCGAGTTCGATGCCGGTGATGGGGTTGCCGCCGGCGAAGGCGTAGCGGTTGCTGTTCCACGGGTCTGAGCCCAGGGCCATGTCTTTCAGGGCGCCGTCGTACATGTCGCGGGACAGGAAGCGGTTGAGGCTGGGGTTGTATTCGCGGAAGCCCATGTCGTAGGTGCCGGTGGCGCCGTTGATGCGTTTGCTGTTGAAGCGGTAGGGGTTGACGATGTCGGCGACAAAGTTGCTTGCCCTGGAGGGACTACTTGATGAAGTTGCAGCGCCTTGCGCTTGTCGTGGCCGGTGTCGGCTTGTTCGCCGCCAGCGCCGCGTCCGGACCGGCCCTCGCCGCCGGCCAGCCGGGCCACTCGGCCGTCGGCTCGTTCGGCCCCTGCTTCAACTCGGTCGTTTGGCCGACCGCCGCGAACACTGCGGCAGGGGTCGACATCACCGCCCACAAGCCGCCGCGGGCGACGCCGTACGAGCTCTTCAACTTCTTTCCCACCCGCTACTCGGCGACCTGGTACACGGCGTGGAACGCCTCGGGCAGCCAGTACTACGTCTACGGCCTGTTCCTGCTGGGCGGAAACCTGTACCGGCACACGACCGTCCTGCCCGAAAGCTTCGCGCCGCGGCCGACCGTGGCCAAGATCGGTTCCGGCTGGACCAGCTTCAAGGCCATCGCCACCTCCAACTACAGCATCGCGCCGCCCCGGCACGCGTACCTGTACGGCCTGAACACCAACGGGAGCTTGTACCGCTACGCGCAGAACGGTGCCGGCTACAGGGCGCTCGGCTCGTTCGCCGGGTTCCGGGGCTTCAAGGCGATGACCGTGATCAGCGAGACGGCGACGTACGACACGCTGCTGATGACCACGAACGCAGGTGCGCTCTACACCATCCGGATCCCGGTCACCGCGACGGCCAAGCCGGTCGTCAAACTGATCCGCAA
Source organism: Kribbella sancticallisti (assembly GCF_039530625.1). NCBI lineage: Bacteria > Bacillati > Actinomycetota > Actinomycetes > Propionibacteriales > Kribbellaceae > Kribbella > Kribbella sancticallisti. Next base: position 2,141 of record NZ_BAAAOS010000040.1, read on the forward strand.
GTCCGGCTGGTCGGCCTTCGAATCCCTGGCTGTCGATGGTTGCGGCACCCGCGGCGGCTCGCTCGTGGTCGGGGTCGATCACGACACCGATTCCGGGTACCAGTACGCCTTCAGCAAGGCGAACGGGACGGCGACGGCGACGGCGATCACCTCCTACGGCAAGGTGCCGGCGGTCTTCAATGGGATCAACCACGTGTCCTACACCTCGTACTACGACCAACTGGTCGGCGAGTAACCTCCAAGTTCTCAGCCACCCGCTGAAGCACTGAACCCAACCGCATACGGGTTTGCATGCGTCTTGTTGGGGAGCTTGTTGCGGCTCGGGGTTAGTCGAGGGGTGGGCGGTCGAGGATTTCGACGAAGGCGATTCGGCCGTCGACGACGTCGAGGATCAGGTAGCCGTCCCATCCTGGGCCTGGGTCGTCAGCCTCGGGGTACCAGTTGCGGTGTTTGTCTGGCGGGTACGACCCGTCGGGTGGCGGTTGGGTGTAGAAGCTCTGGCAGAAGTCGTCGCCGCAGGCGCACATCTTCAAGGCGCGCAGGTCGTCTACCTGGGTCGCCAACTCGGCTTCGCCGGCGCGGATTAGTGCGGCTCGGAGTTGGCCGGCGAGTGTTGGCCATTGCTCGATGAGCTTGGGCGCCTTTGGATCCACAGCTTGAGGCTATGGCCTGATCGTGTTCGTGCGCCGGTGGTGAAGACATGTCGCCGACTGACCGAGGCCGTCCGTAGTTGATGTCCCCGGGCCCTTCCCCCCATCTTCAGGTCTAGGGTCGGTCAGGGGCAGAAGGCTTTGTCGAGGAGCTTGTCTACGGTTTTGTCGGGGTTGGTGCGGAAGTCGGGGGTCAGGGCGATGGCGGCCTGGTGGTGGCCGTCTTCTGTGGTGAAGGCGTAGGACTGGTAGGAGACGGCGTCGCCGTCGTTGCCGTAGATGCGGGGGCCGCAGGTGGTGTCTCGCCAGGCGAGGCCTAGGCCGTAGGTGCCATTCTTGGTGCCTGGGGTCTTCATTTCGTCGAGCAGGTGGGGCGGTAGGAGGTCGCCAGTAAGTAGGGCCTTGAAGAAGCGGTTCAGGTCTTTGGTGGTGGAGATCAGCTCGCCGCCCGCGCCGAACAGCGACGGGTTCATCGCGGTGAAGTCGACGAGCTGGGGAGCCTCGTTGTCGTTGTACCTGATCGGCACGTAACCGTTGAGGTGCGGGCCGCGGATCTTGCGATCCGTGCCGGGCATCGAGGTGCCGTGCAGGTGCAGCGGGCGGATCACGCGGCGCTCGATCTCCTCGCCGTACGAGTGGCGGGTCGCCTTCTCGACGATCTGGCCGAGAAGCAGGTAGTTGGTGTTCGAGTACGCGAAGGCCGAACCCGGCGGTTGGAAGGTCGGCGGGGTGGCTACCGCGCGCTGAATCAGCTCGGCCGCGGTCCAGGTACGCCAGCGGTTCTCCAGGAACCCCGGCTCCGGCGGCAGGATCAGGGTCGGGCGGTAGTCGGGCACCCCGCTGGTGTGGTTGAGCAGGTGGCGCACGGTGATGCGGTGGCCGTTGGGGACGACTCCGGGGAGCCACGCCCCTACCGTGTCGTCCAGCCGCAGCCGGTCCTCGTCGGCGAGCTGCAAGACAACAGTGGCAAGGAACGTCTTCGTGATGCTGCCCGCGCGGAACCGGTTGTTGACCGCGACCGGTCGCGTCGTACCTCGTTCCGCAACACCGCTGGTACTGCGCCACACGCCCTGCTCGTCACGCACCTCCGCGAGGGCTCCGACCGCGCTGACGGCCACCACCTCGTCCAGCCCACTCTGCAGCTCGGCACGATCCGGTTTCGCCGGTACTGCGATGGCAGCAGCCGGCGTCGCGATCACCGCCAGCACTGTCGTCGCAGTCAATAGCGCTCGAAGCCCTCGCTTCATCCCGACCTCCCGTAGCCGTTCGTGAACAGCCAGCCTCGCCGGGCAGACGCGGCGGACACATCCGTGAACGCCCTTGGTTCTCCCCCAGGCGCGCCTCGGGGATCCGACGGACGGGCCAGGGACGATGCCTAGGGCAACCAGTTCAAACACCCGTTGGCCGAGGCCGCTTCTCGTACCCCGAGTAGCGGTCGAACAGCGGGCGGTAGTAGTCGGCGTACGCCCTTATCGGCCGGTGTTTTTCGCTGGCATGCCGGCGCGGATACGGGGCACTTGTGGAGCCGAGGCCGCCGAGGGACGGTCGACGGGGCGGACCCTTTGGGGGGAATCTGCATGGCCAAGCATCGGGCGGTTCATGCTGCTGCCAGCCGGTGGCTGCCTGGCGCCGCCGTGGCTGTGGTGGCCGCGGTGATCGCGACCGTGCTGCTGCGCCCGGATGGTCAGGATCCTCCGCGCGGTGCGGGAAGTCCGCGTCCGACCGCGAGCGTGACGTCGCCGGCCGCGCCGTGTGCGGTAGTGCGCGTGGTTGCTGCTTCCTCCTTCCAGCCGATGCTCGAGAGCGTCGCTTCACAGGTGGGGCAGGGGCCGGACTGTGTGCAGCTCAAGACGATGTACGCCGACGGTCGGGCCGCGGCAGCCGCACTGGCGATCTACAAGGCCAATGTGTGGATCCCCGACGACTCGACCTGGTCGTCTTCCGTCGCCGACGTCAAGCTGGCGACGGACGCGGCCGGAGCGGGCGCCGTACTGGCGACCAGCCCTTTGTACATGGTCAGCGACGCGGCGACCGGAGCGCGGCTGCGAACGGCAGGCGGATCGTGGGCGGCGCTGGCGAAACTCGTGGACCAGCGGGTACTCCGGCTCGTGGTACGCGATCCGGCCGGATCGGGCGACGGCCTCATCGGTACTGGTGCGGCGGCGGAAGCCGTCTGGAAAGGACAGGGCATGGACGCGTCCGCCTTGTGGCTTTCCAGGGCCCGAGGCCGTACTCGGACCGCGGTGACTGCCCGCGAGACACTGCAGCTCAAAGCCGGCGAGGTCGGCCTCGTACCGGAGTACGCCTTGGCTGCGGCACCGACGGCTGGGCTGAGCGTTCTACCGGGCACCGACTTCGCTGCCACGCTCCGCTACACCTGGTTGCCCATTGCGGCAGGTGCCGCAGACGCCAAGCGCCTAGCCGGCCTCAAGCGGCTGCAGGCGGCGCTCAGCGGACCCGGCGCTGCCGAGGCTCGTGCCGGCGCTCGTCTACGCGATGCAAAAGGCGCCGCGGTGACTGACGGTGGAGCCGCACTGTTGTCGACGAAACTCGCCAAGCCTCTGCCGGTGCTTGACGGCCATCACGTCGATCACCTGTTCGCGACGTGGTACCCGGGCGATCGGCGTACCGATGCGCTTATCGTGGTCGACGTATCCGGTTCGATGGGCGAACCCGCGCCCGGCTCGACCACGCCGCTGATCGTGCTCGTCCGCGAAGGCGTTCGATCGTTGGGCGGCCTGCTGCCCAACGACGCGCGGCTGGGCCTGTGGGAGTTCGGTGCGCGGATCGAGGGCAGGAGGGACTATCGCCAACTGCTCCGGGAGGCTGTGTTGGACGCCGGTCAGCGGAGAGCGCTGGCTAGAGCGTTGGCCACGCTGAGCGCCCGGCGGACGGGAACTGGCCTGCATGACACGATCCTCGCCGCCTACACGAGTGCTCGCGACAGCTTCCGGCCCGGAGTACCCAATCAGGTGATGGTGTTCACGGATGGTCTCAACCAGGACGATCCGGGCGGGCTCACCGCGGCCCAGCTCGCCGTGAGGCTGCGGGCGGTGCGGGATCCGAAGCGTCCGGTGCAGCTGAGCGTGGTGGCCTTCGGCGATCGTCAGGCGGCCGAGGTGATTGGCGCTGCCGTCAAGCCGGTTGACGGGTACGTCGATCTGCTGACCACTCCGGATGAGGTTGGCGCGGTGTTCATCCACGTGGCAGCCGGCGGGCTGCATCACTGAGACAGAGGCTGGCGTAACAACGCGAGGCTCGGCTGAGAGACTTCGGTGGTGGAGACTGAGGTGATGCGCGGCACGACGCAGCGCGACGCGGGGTGGGTACTGCGGGCTGCGGTGGGCGCGGATGTCGAGGTGATCGCGGAACTGCGGGCTGCGGTTTTGCGAGCGGATTTGGAGCGGCTCGGGCGGTACGACGAGCAGCGGGTGCGGCAGCGGCTGCGGGACTCTTTCTCTCCGCAGCACACGTCGATTGTCACGATCGACGACGAGATGGCCGGGTGTGTGACGGTCAGACCAGCCGACGACAGGTGGTTGCTGGAGCACTTCTATCTTGCTCCGCGGCATCAGGGGCAAGGGCTTGGGTCGGCCGTCTTGCGGGCGGTGTTGGAGCGCGCCGATGCGCAGGGGATGACCGTTCGGTTGAACGTTTTGCAGGGCAGCGGTGCTCGTCGGCTTTACGAGCGGCATGGGTTCGTCGTGGAAGCTGAAGATCCGATTGACGTCTTCATGGTGCGACCCCGTTCCGGGTGCTGACCGCACCCGGAACGAGGCGCCGGCTCAGGAGCCGATGCGGGTGCGGGTCTGGCGGCGCCAGTTGCGGGCCAGAGGACTGATGGTGTCCTCACGGTTCAGGTCCGCGATGACGACGGCCGGCTTGCCGTCCGGTGGGCATTCGGCGGCCCAGGCTCCGCGCGGGCCGATCACGCCGGCGTGGGTGCTCGAAGGATTGGCCGACACGGCGAGGCTGACCCAGTAGCCGTTTGCCGCGGCGTACCCGCGGACCTCGGTGGCCACCGTGTCCTTCCCCGGATCACCGCCCGTCTCGTACGACGTCAGTACCGCGTCGACGTCGAGCCGTTCGTACTCCGTGAACAACTCCGGGAAGTGCGCGTCCATCCCCAGTGCGAGGCCGAAGCGGTACCCGTCGAGCTCGAACGTCACCGGCTCCGTGCCCGGCGTGTACATGTAGTTGATCTTCGTGTACGACAGCGTGCGTTCGTCGTACCGCGCGACCACCTTGCCCTGGTCCGACACGACGTACAGGCTGTTGTGCGGACGCGTCGGAGCGGGTAACCGGTGGATCGACGGGACCACCGTCCAGATCCCGAGCTCGCCCGACAGTCTGGCGATCTCGTCCAGCTCGGATTGGAGCACCGACCACTGCGCCTTGCTCCAGTCGGATGGTCCGATCTCGTCCGGGCCGAGCTCGGACATCACGATCTTGCTCGGGAAGCAGAGCGCGCCCTCGGTGAAATGCACCAGGCGGGCTCCCCCGTCGGCCGCGTCCTTCATGAACCGGCGGATCTCCGCCGCGCTCGCGCGCAGCCCGTCGGCGTCGGTGGGGTCCTCGCGAACCGTCGACTGGGCGACGGCGATCCGCAGGGCGGTCTGAGTGTTTTCCGGCATGTCTTCTCCTGTCGGAGTCGGACGGAAGTGCCGGAGGGCAGCCGTGTAGGACTCGCCCGTCTTGGCGGCGCGGGCTCGAACCCGCTGCTTGAAGTTCCTGTGCGCTGTCATCTGGCCTTCCACGCACTCGTACGCGATCCCCCAGCGATCCCGTCCGAGGCAGTTGACCAGGACGAGCGACCCGAGACACAAGGTCCCTTTGCCTTCTCAGCGAGACCAGGCTGGGGCCGGTCGACGAAGGTGGGGCGCGGGTCGCGCCAGGCCCTCATCCTTCCCGAAACCTGGCCGGGTCGTCAATCACCCCGTACGGCGGCCCGTGTCTGCCCGTCCGAGAAAAGATGTCAAGGGCAATCAAATCGGAGAGCGGCACCGGCGCCGGTTACCGTGGGGCAATGGCGGCGCGGATGATTATTCTCAATGGTGGGTCCAGCTCGGGGAAGTCGGGCATCGTTCGGTGTCTGCAGGCTGTGCTGAAGGAGCCTTGGCTGGCGTTCGGGGTGGACGGCTTCGTCGACGCGATGCCGGCCGCGATGGACGAGGGGATCGAGTTCGGACCGAGCGGCGAGGTCGTGGTCGGGCCGGCCTTCAGGAAGTTGGAAGCGGCGTGGATGAGTGGGATCGTGGCGATGTGCCGGGCCGGGGCCAACGTCATCATCGATGACGTGTTCCTTGGCGGGTCGGTCTCGCAAAGCAGGTGGGCCAAGGCTGTCGGGGATCTCGAGGTCGTGTGGGTCGGCGTCCGGTGTGACGCCGAGGTCGCCGCCGGGCGGGAGATCGCTCGCGGCGATCGGGTCGGCGGGATGGCCGCGTCTCAGGCCGTCATCGTGCACGAAGGCGTGAAGTACGACGTCGAGGTGGACACCACGCGGACCGAGTCCATCGACTGCGCCCGGGCGATCGCGAAGTACGTCTCAGGCTAGGCAGAACTCATGCGACTCCGGGTCGGCGGTCAGCGGCCTGATTCCTGGCGGATGGGGATCTGAACGCGGAGAGTGGTCTGGCCGGGAGTCGAGTTGATCGTGATGGTGCCGGAGTGGCGTTCGACGATGATCCGTTGGGCGATGTCGAGGCCTAGGCCGGTGCCCTTGCCGACGTCTTTGGTCGTGTAGAAGGCCTCGAAGGCGCGGGCCGCCACCTCGGGAGCCATGCCCTCGCCGGTGTCGGTGATCTCGACGATGACGTCCGTGCCCTTGGCCCGGGTGGTGATCTGGAGCGTACCGGCGCCGTGCATCGCGTCGACGGCGTTGTCGATGAGGTTGGTCCAGACCTGGTTGAGCTCACCGGTGTACGCCTCGATCCGGGGCAGGTCGGTGTAGTCGCGCACCACCTCGATGCCGTCGCGGAGTTTGTGGCCGAGCATGATCAACGTGTTCTCCAGGCCCTCGGTCACGTCGGTCGGTTGCAGCGACGCGCGGTCCATCTGCGAGTACGACCGGACGGCGGCGACCAGTTCGGAGATGCGCCGGGTCGACACCTTCACCTCGGACAGCAAGGTGGTCGCGGCGAACGTGCTCGCCACCCAGTCCAGGCCCGGCTCGAGATTGTCCTCATCCAGTACTGCGGCCGCCCGCTCGCACCAGGCGACGTCGACTCCGGCCGCGGCCAGCGGTTGGGCGATCACCCAGTCGCGCTCGATCCCGTGCCGCCCCAGCCAGGTGGCCATGGCGTTCTCCTGATCGGCGATGTCGAGGGGATCCAGACCCACTGCCGCAGGCTTGATCTCTCGGCGCAGCTTGTCGAGCGCGGTCAATTGCGGCGCCGAGATCTCCCCCTGCGCCAGTCGGTCGAGCGACGAGATCAGCGTCTGGCAGACGGACTCGAGCGCGTCGGCAGCACGCGTCGCCGCGGCTGCCGGGTTGTTGATCTCGTGCGCGAGACCCGCCGCCAGGGTCCCGAGAGTGACCAGGGACTGCCGCTGCCGCGCGGTCGCCTCGATGGACCGCGCCGTCCCGTAGACGCCGTTGATCAGGTGACCACCCAAGGGGAACCAGGAGTCGGTGAGCGTACGCAGTACGTCCGCCGGCACCCGTAGTACGCGGCCGTCGGTCACGCCCCGGCCCGAGGCGAGGTAGATGCCCCGCTCGTCCCAGGCCCTGAAGCCACCGGCCCAGCGACCTGGCACGTCCATCCTGCCGACGACCGTGTCCTCCCGGCCGACATGCCGCGAGAGGTCGATGGCGCCGTCCACCAGCACCCACCAGTAGTCCGCGTGCTCGCCCTCGGTGAACAGCCTGACCCCAGGCTCGATCCGTACTTCGGTGCCGCCCTCGAGCAGTTCCCCGAGTTGAGCGTCGCTCAGCCCGGCGAAGAGGCCGAGTCCACGGAGATCGTCGACTCGCATGTCACACCGTCGCCAGGTAGCGGTGCACCAGGTACACCGACATCGCGCCCTCGCCGACCGCGGAGGCGACCCGCTTCATCGAGTCGAGCCGTACGTCGCCGGCCGCGAACACGCCGGGCACGCTCGACTCGAGCGCGAAAGGGGCCCGGGGCAACCGCCAGCCGGTGTCCCGGGTAAGCAGATCCTGGCCGGTGACCACGAACCCGTGGTCGTCCCGGACGACGTCGGGACCGAGCCACTCGGTCCGCGGCGACGCGCCGACGAAGACGAACAGCCAGCTGGTCGGCAGCTCGACCGAGCGACCGGAGTCCCGATTGGCCACGGTGATCGCCTCCAGGTGACCGTTGCCGCGGCACGCGACCACCTCGCTGCGGCAGCGCACCTCGATGTTCGGCGTCGACGCGATCTTGTCGATCAGGTACCGCGACATCGTGGCCTCGAGCGACGCACCCCGTACGACCAGCACGACCCGATTCGCGTACCGCGCGATGTTCAACGCGGCTTGGCCGGCCGAATTGGCGCCGCCGATGAGATAGACATCGTCCCCCTGGCACTGGCTCGCGTCACTCGCGCTCACGCCGTAGTACACGCCGCAGCCGGTGAGCTCCAGGAGCCCTGGCGCGTCCAGCCGGCGGTAGGAGACTCCGGTGGCGACGATGAGCGCTCGGGCCTCGATCTCGCCCGCACCCTCCAGCAGTACTGCGTGCACCGGTCCCCTGGTCTCGAAGCCGACGACCGACCGGGCGAGCACCATCTCCGCGCCGAACCGCGAGACCTGGGCCACCGCCCGCTGGGCGAGATCCGAGCCGGTCAGGCCCTTGGGGAAGCCGAGGTAGTTCTCGATCGCCGAACTCTGCCCGGCCTGACCTCCTGGCGCCTCACGCTCCACGATGACCGTGCTCAGCCCTTCGGACGCCGCGTACACGGCAGCCGCCAGGCCCGCGGGACCACCTCCGACGATGCAGACGTCGTACAGGGGTTGCTGGGCTCGGGTGCGAAGGCCGAGGGCGCCGGCGAGTTCGAGCGTCGAGGGCGAGCGGAGGGCGTCGCCTTCTGGGACCAGCACGAGCGGGAGATCCGTAGGTGCCGCTTGGGCCAGCTCAGTGAGTCGCTGGGCCTCGGCGTCACGCTCGATGTCGTACCAGCGGTACGGCACGTAGTTGCGGGCGAGGAACGTCTTGATCTCGTAGCTGCGGTCGGACCAGCGGTTCCCGATCACCCGTACGTCGGAGGTGTGGTCCGGGTTGGCCTGCCGCCAGTCGTCGAGCAGATCCTCGATGACGGGATAGAGCCGCTCCTCGGGCGGATCCCACGGCTTCAGTAGGTAGTAGTCGAGGCCGATGTCGTTGATCGCCTTGATCGCGACGTCGGTGTCGGCGTACGCGGTGAGTAGCAGGTACTTCGCACTGGGTGCGTGGGCCCGCGCCTGCTCGAGCATCTCGATACCGGTCATCTCCGGCATCCGCTGGTCGGCCGCGATCAGCGCGACCGGCTGGTTCCGCAGCGCGAGTTTCGCCAGTACCGCGAGCGCCTGCGCCCCCGAGGTCGCGCGCACGATGAGGTAGTCGTCCCCGAAGCGGTTGCGCAGGTCGCGAGAGATCGCGGCGGAGACCATGGGATCGTCGTCGACGGTCAGAATGGTCGGTTTGCTCATCTGGTTCCCCCCGGGCCAGGGTAACCATGGATCTGGACCTCGGCTAGGTTCCAGCCATGCCACGTACTCTTCGCCCGGGACAACGGGCTGACCTCTTCGTCGTCGAGGTGCGAACGGGAGAACGACGGCTCGTCCTCATCTCGCCGGAATTGTTGTTCGAGGCGCCTAACTGGAGTCCCGACGGTGACTGGCTGGTGGTGAACGGCGACGGGCGGTTGTTCCGGATTCCTCTTGCCGACGGCACCGAGCTCGAGGAGATCGATCTGGGCGGGGTGCCGGCGATCAACAACGATCACGTACTGAGTCCGGACGGAAGCACCGTGTACGTGTCCGCGGACGACGGCCACCTGTACGCCGTACCGGCCGCGGGTGGTTCGTCCCGGCGAGTGAGCAACGATCGCGGGGCCGGGTTCCACCACTACCTGCACGGCGTCTCGCCGGATGGGAGCACGCTCGCCTACATCGGGCTCGAGCACCGCGACGCGACCCGGATCGCGAACGTGTGGACGATCCCGGCCGCGGGTGGTGCGGATGTGCAGATCACCGACGACGAGCACGCGGACGACGGGTCGGAGTACGGGCCGGACGGGAAGTGGATCTACTTCAACTCCGAACGTGAGTCGACCGAGCCGGGGCACGCGCAGCTCTTCAGAACCTCGGGTGAGGTCGTCGAGCAGCTCACGTTCGACGAGCGCGTCAACTGGTTCCCGCACCCGTCCCCGAACGGCTCGATGATCGCCTACGTCAGCTTCCCACCCGGCACCCTCGGTCACCCCGCCGACGTCGACGACGTACGCCTCCGCCTCCTCACCTCGGACGACGAGCCCCGCGACCTGGTAACCCTTTTCGGCGGCCAAGGCACCATGAACGTCCCCAGCTGGTCCCCCAACAGCACCCACTTCGCCTACGTCGCCTATCCGACGCACTGACAATCGCCGGGCTGCAGCGTCGTCGGCGTGGTGAGATGAGGGATGGGTTTGTTTGGTGAGTCGGTGGTGATGAAGGGGTTCGGGCGGCCTGAAGGGGTGTTCGGGCGGCTGGGTGGGTGGTTGATGGCTCGGGGGAACGGGCCTACCGAGAAGCATGTGGTGAAGCTGGCTCGGCTGCAGGAGAAGGAGCATGTGGTGGTATTGGGGCCTGGGCCGGGGGTCGGGTTGACGGCGGCGGCGAAGTACGCCGGGATCGTGGTGGGGATAGATCCGTCGGACACGATGTTGCTGGCGGCCCGGCATCACTGCGGGGAACTGGTGGAGGCCGGGAAGGTTCAGCTGGTTCGGGGGGACGCGGCGGACACGCATCAGCCGGATCATTCGGCGAGCGTGGTGTTGTCGGTGAACAACGTGCAGCTCTGGGCGGACCGGCAGGCGGCGTACGCCGAGATCCTGCGGGTGCTGAAGCCGACCGGGCGGATCGTGATCTCCGTGCACAAGAAGTGGGCGCCGGAGGGGCTCGCGGCTGAGCTGGCAGCGGCCGGGTTCAAGGACGTGACCGAGACGGCCTGGGATCCGCCGACCAGACGGGCGGGCACGGCCGCGATCTTCACCGCGAATCGCTAGCCCAGCAGGATCGCCGCCCGCTCCGCCCAATTCCTTGCTCTGAGCAAGCATCTGACGCACGGCGCTGCCTTCGCGTCGGGTGATGGCGGACGCGAAGGCAGCGGAGATCATCCGGGCACCTCAGGCAGCGGCGGTGGCTTCCGCGATCTGCTCGGCGTCAGGCTGAAGTTGCGGGGAGGCCAAGGTCAGCAGCATGTTGGCGACGGCGAAACCGGACGCCACCAGGAGTCCCCGCTGGAACCCGTCCACCAGCGCCTGCTGCTGGGGAACGCCGGCCGCCAGGGCGTCCGTAGTACGGGTGATCGACAGGGTGGTGACGACTGCCAGGCCAAGCGCGCCACCCACCTGGTACATCGCGTTCACCACTCCTGACGCGGCGCCGGCCTCGTGGTGCTGCACCTCGGACACCGCGGTGATCTGACCGGGAACACCAACTCCCAGGATGCCGAAGCCGAAGATGATCAACCCGGGCAGCAACTCGGTCGCATAACTGCCGGTGGCGTCGGCCTGCGACAGCCACAGCAACCCGATGAAGCTCAAGACGGTTCCACCGAGTTGCACCGTACGAGTGCCGAGCGTCTGCACGAGTTGCGACGCCAGCACGGCGCCCACGATCGCCGCGCCACCCATCGGCAGGAAGTGCACGCCCGCCTCGAGCGCGGAGTCTCCGCGGACCTGCTGCAGGTAGATCGCGGTCAGGAAGAACATCGACAAGAACCCCGCGCCGTTCAGCGCCAGCGAGCCACTGGACACGCTCAAAGCCCGCGACCGGAACAACCGCAGCGGAACCAGCGGCGCCTTCGACCGCCTCTCCACCAGCACGAAGGCGATCAGCAGAGCCACCCCGGCCGTCAGAATCCCGACCACCTCACCCGAGCCCCACCCCTTCGGCTCGGACCGTACTACGCCGTACACGATCGCCAGCAGGCCCGAAGTACCGAGTACTGCGCCCGCCGTGTCGAAGGCGCGATCCCCCTGAGCGCCGTGCCGGGTGTCGCGGACGAAGACCGGGATCACCGCGACCAGCGCGATCGCGATCGGCACGTTGACGAAGAACACCCACTGCCAACTCAGCGAGTCGACCAGGAGACCGCCGGCCACGACACCGAGCGTTCCGCCCAAGCCGGCCAGTCCGCCCCACACGCCCATCGCGATGTTCCGCTCGCGACCGTGCGCGAAGGTGACCGTCAGGATCGCCAGCGCCGCGGGCGACAGCAACGCACCACCAAGCCCCTGTACTGCGCGCGCCCCGATCAGGAACTCCGGCGAGTTCGCGAATCCGGCCACCAGCGAGGTGACCCCGAACAGCAGCAGGCCGGCCACGAACACCCGGCGCGGCCCGAGCAGATCCGCCATCCGGCCGCCGAGCAGCAGGAGACCGCCGAAGAGCAGCGTGTACGCGTTGATCACCCAGGGCAGGGAGTCGGCGGAGAAGTTCAGGTCCGCCTGGATGTCGGGCAGTGCGACGTTCACGATCGTCACGTCGAGCACCACGATGAACTGCGCTAGGGCCAGCACCGCCAGGGTCGCCCAGGGACTGCGTCGCATGCCTACCTCACAGGAGATGTCTACGTTGTATGTATACGCTGTATGCGTACCTAGTAGACCGTAGGTCTACGTTGTAAACTTGTCAACGTGGCGACGATCAGCAAGGAGACCGCGAAGCGGCTCGACCCGGACAAGCTCGCGGCGAGTGCGCTGGAGATCGCCGACTCCGAAGGGCTGGAGGCCGTCACCATCCGCAAGCTGGCCCAGCTGCACGACGTGACGCCGATGGCGCTCTACCGGCACTTCCAGGACAAGAACGACCTGCTCGCGGCGATCGGCGACAGGATGCTCGGCGACATCGCCCTGCCCGCGCCGAACGACGACCCCTGGGACGTCCAGCTCCGCGCCGTTCTCACCGCCTTCGTGGCCGCCCTCCGGCCGCATCCGAAGGCGGCCGGGCTGGCCTTGTTCCGGATCCTCGTCTCCGAGTCCGGCCTGGCGATGGCCGAGCGGACGATGGAACTGCTGACCGCGGGCGGCTTCTCCACCGACGACGCGGCCGAGGTCGGCCGGCAGTCGCTGTGCTCGCTGATCACGCTGGTGACGACCGAGCCGGGCGCGGGCGAGGACACCGACCCAGTGGCCCGCGAGGACTCCCTGCGCTTCAAGCGAGCCTCGCTCGCGGCCCTGTCCCCGCACCGCTACCCGCTGATCACCTCGGCGGCGGACGTCTTGATCTGCCCGACCTCCACCGACCGGTACTACGAGCTGGGCATCGACCTCGTCGTCGCCGGGATCCGGGGCGTCCTGGTAGACAGGAAGGCATGAAGCGGATCACGCTGACCTACCTCGAGCAGACCAGCGCGGACGACCTGAGGCCGGCGAAAGAGCCGAAGGACGCGGTCGACGTACGGCAGGTCGAGGAGGTCTCCCCGGAGTTCAACCGGTTCCTCTACTCGGCGGTCGGCGGCAACTGGTACTGGACCGAGAAACTCAGCTGGGACTGGGATCGCTGGATCCAATGGCTCACCAGGCCACAGATGGAGACCTGGGTGCCGTACGTCGGCGGCGTACCGGCCGGCTACCTGGCGATCCGGGCGGTGGGCACCGAGGTCGAGGTCGAGAACTTCGGGCTGCTGCCGAGTTTCATGGGCCGTGGGATCGGCGGGCATCTGCTGACCGTCGGGTTGCAGGCGGCCTGGCGGATGCCCGAGCGGCATCCGGAGCTCGCACCGATCACCCGGGTCTGGTTGCACACGAACACCATGGACGGTCCCGCCGCCCTGGCCAACTACCAGGCCCGCGGCCTGCGCCCGTACAGGACAGAGGAAGTAGAGCGCACGGACATCGCGGGCCCACCGCCCGGTCCGTGGCCGGGCGCGAACCGGCCGCCGCTCTGACAGTTCGCCAGGTGCCGAACCGTCCCGGGTTTAGCGTGAACTCAGTGTCAGGGTGACGTTGCCGCTCGCGCGGTGGTTGGATCCTGAGCACCTGGAGCCT
>NZ_BAAAOS010000041.1:0-150979 GCF_039530625.1 Kribbella sancticallisti
ACCCAGACCGCCAAATCACCGACTCAACCGAACATCACGAACTCCGGCTGTAGTACTAGGTGAGGCGACGCCGCCCCTGATGGACAAGGTCGTCACTGCAATTAGAGACGAGGTCGGCGCGGTATCGGCGAAGACATGCAAGACGGTCATCTCCGGAGTCTTCTCTCTCGCGGTACGGCAGGGGGCTATCCAGGCGAATCCGGTGAGGGAGTTGGAGTCCCTGGACGCCTCCCCGCTCAAGGCCCCGCGATCGTTCACAGATGACGAGCTCGCCAAGTGGTTCGCGATGGTGAGTCAGGATCGGCGTGCAGTTCTCGCTGATGTCCCCGACCTGTCGATCTTTCTACTCGGAACAGGTGTTCGCATCTCGGAGTCATTGGCTGTGTTGTGGAGTGAGGTGGATTTTGCGAGCAACGAGGTTCACGTCAATTCCCAGATCAACCGAGTCAAAGGCAAGGGGCTGGTAAGACGCCGAACCAAGTCGCGGGCGGGGCAGCGAATCCTCACGCTTCCCGAGTGGGCGATGGACATGCTTCGCCGCCGGTTCAGTGCCGACGTTCGGCCGGATCAGCCGATTTTTGCCGATGCGATCGGTGGTTTCAGGGATCCAAACAACGTGCGCAAGAGCCTTCGGATGGCACGCCAGCCCGTTGGGTCAGATCGCCGCCGTGAACTCGGCAAGGTACTGGCTAAGGCCCGGAGAGATGCGGGGCTTACCCAGGTGGATGCCGTGCAGCGACTGGGGTGTCCGAAGAACCGGATCAGTCTCATTGAGACAGGGCGGGTGCGGGTCGACGTCCCTGAGGCTCTGATGCTGGCCCAGACGTACAGACTCTCTGCCGCGCCGCGGAAGGCGCTGCTGGATCTCGTGGCGGAGGCTGGCGAACCATCGATCGCGGACGAGCTGGATTGGGTGACCTCTCACAACTTCCGGAAGACGACGGCGACTCTTCTCGACGAGGCCGGCCAAACGCCACGGCAGGTGGCGGACCAGCTTGGGCAGTCGCGCCCGTCGATGACGCAGGACGTCTATTTCGGCCGGAGGGCGCGAAACCCGGAGGCTGCAAGCGCTCTGGCGAAGGTCATGCCGACCGAAGGAACAGACCAAAAGCATGGGGTAAAGCATGGGCAGGAAGGTTCTGGTTCATGAATCTTCAGGCATATGCCCTGCTCAGAGAGCCGACGAGGGGACTCGAACCCCTAACCACCGCTTTACAAGAGCGGTGCGCTACCAATTGCGCCACGTCGGCGGGCTTGCTGTGGAGTCATCTTAGAGGATCGAGGGGCGGGGGCTGGAGAAGGGCGGGCGGGCGGGTGGGCTGGGCAGGTGGCAGGCTGGCGCGGCGGGGCTGAGGGGTCAGGGCTGGGCGCTGGGTGCTGGAGGTGCGGGGCTCGGTGGTGGAGGCGGGGCGGGTCGACTCTGGCTGGGGCGGGGTGTGTTCCGGGGTGGCTCATCGCCCGGCTTTGCGATCAGCAGTCTGGGTAACCCTTCACCGGCTTGGCCTGGGCGGTTTGGGGCGCGCTTGCCCTATAGAGCATTTGGGGAGTCGGCATCGCCGCGCTCGACTTGGCGATCGACATGCACCTGCAGCGCGTCGTACCGGCGGCGGTCGGATGGAACGCTTCGGTATCGATGCCCCGCGCGTGGACGGGTTTCGACAACCTGTATGGCGCGATCGGGTGGCCGCGGGATCTTCTTCGTGTTCGGTGGGCGCTCCTCGAGCACATGGATGCGCGGGTCACCTTCATTGTCGCCGGCATCGGTGGGCTGCTGGCAACGGTGGCTGCTGCGGTCAGGGTGGCGTGTTGAGTTCGGCGATAGGTTTTCGAAGCGCCCGAGCGCCCGGTACTGCGACCAACGCGACCGCCGCCAGCACCAGGAACGCGGCCGTCGGGTGATCCACCAACAGCCCGACCACCACCGCGACGAGAAGGCCGCCGAGGTTGCCCGCCATCCAGATCAGGCCGGCGGCGGTGCCTTCGGCTTCGCCTGTGCGGCGTTCGACTATCTCCAGGACTATCGGGAGCGCCGGCAGGAGGAGGAAGCCGATCAGGGTGATGGCTACGAAGGCCGTCAGGGTGGTTGGGAGGAACGCCAGGGTGGCGCAGGCCACGGCGGTGGTGGTCAGGCTGGTTACCAGGAGGGTGGATTCTGCTTTGTGGCGGGCGACCAAGACTGGAAGGGTGGCGCTGCCGATGACGCCGGCTACTACGTTGACGAGCAGGATCGTGCTGGCGATGTCTGCGCTGACGCCGGCCGGCTCCAGTAGTGCTTGGGCGAAGGTGGTCATGGCTACGAAGACGCCGAAGGGGAAGATCGCCA
This sequence comes from Kribbella sancticallisti, assembly GCF_039530625.1. NCBI lineage: Bacteria > Bacillati > Actinomycetota > Actinomycetes > Propionibacteriales > Kribbellaceae > Kribbella > Kribbella sancticallisti. Next base: position 2,324 of record NZ_BAAAOS010000041.1, read on the forward strand.
GTACGCAGAGCCGTCGGATCAGCGGATCGCCCCAGGCGAGCTGCAACGCGCCGCGCCTGGCATCGACAGGAGCAGGCTGGTGTCCGGTCTGGTCGGTGAGCAGGCTGGTCGCTGCGGCGGTGCCTTCGTGCTGAGCCGGGCCGGCCGCGAGACTACGTTGCTGCAGTTTGTGGAGGCCGGGTTTGCGGAGGGCGGCGATCAGGAGGAGGGCGGCGAGGGTCGAGAAGATCGCGGTGAGTGTCAGCATGGTGGGGATTTGGTTGCTGTCGGCAAATACTGCGGCTAGGAGGAAGGCGATGACCATGCCGGCGAAGATGCTGGCGGTGCCGGTTGCGATGCCCGTGGGGCGGTCCTTCTCGGCTAGGTAGCGGCCGGTGATTCCGGTGACGGCGTTGAGCACCAGGGGTTGGGCCACCGACGCCACTAGTTGGCCGGCCAGGAGCCAGCTGTAGTCGTCGCCGAGCAGGCGCAGTACTGCGCCGAGGGCGGTCAGGACGGCGCCTGCGATCAGGCCCGAGCGGAACCACTTGTCGAGGATGAGGCCGGCCGGGATCGCCAGTACGACGTACAGGAGGGGAAAGACCTGCGCGAGCCAGCCGATCGCGTTTTCGGAGACGCCGTAGCGGTCGGCGGCGACCGTGGTTACGCCGGCGAAGTTGAGCCAGACGAGTTGGGTCGACGCTCCGACCAGTGCGAACGCGACGATCGGGGCCCACCGGCTGCGGACCCCGGTTGGCGCTGCGTGGTGCTGTGTCTCGGCCATCTACTGTCCCTCCCTTCCCGAACAGTAGTGGGAACCCTCCGAGGGCGCACTGAACTGGAAGTGCACCCACGCGGACCTTTTCAGGAACTTGGGGTGAGCGCTACTCCTCGACTAGTTCGACGGAGGCTGCATGGCGGCGGGCGAGGTTGTGATAGACGGCGGCGTTGTGGTCGACGAAGAGTTTGGCGGTGCCCTCGAGCGGGATGATCTTCTTGGCGGGGCTGCCGAGCGCGACCGACTCGGCTGGGATAACGGAGCCGGGAGTGACGGTGGCGCCCGCGGCTACCAGGGTGCGCTCCCCCACGACGGCGCCGTCGAGGACGATGGCGCCGTTGCCGATCAGGGCCTGTTCGCCGATGGTGCAGTCGTGGACCAGGCACTGGTGGCCGACGGTGGCGTTCTTGCCGACCTCGCAGACCCCGCTGCCGACGTGGATGACGGAGTTGTCCTGGATGTTGGCGCCCTCCCGGATGACGATCCGGCCGAGGTCGGCGCGGATCACCGCGCCGTACCAGATCGACGCGTCCTTCTCGACGACCACGTCGCCGACGAGGGTGGCGGTGGGGGCGATCCAGGCTTCCGGGTGCACGGTCGGGCTGACGCCCTCGAAGGAATACAGCGGCATGGCAAGCAGACTAAGCGACCGAGCGGATATTGCGGACTAGTACTGCGCCTAGCAGGGTGACGGCGGCGGCTAGTGCGTACAGGACTGGGTAGCCGCCTAGTAGGCGGACTACGGGGGCTGCGATCGCGGGGGCTATCACCTGTGGGAGGGAGTTCGCGATGTTGATCATGCCGAGGTCCTTCGCTCGATCGCGGGCGCTGGGGAGTACTTCGGTTAGCAGGGCGAAGTCGACCGACAAGTAGACGCCGAAGCCGATTCCCAGAATCACCGCGCCGATGAGGGCGGCTGTCCAGGTCGGCCAGATCGCGAGGATGAGGGCGCCGGCTGCCATCACTACGCCTGACCAGGTGACGAATACCTTCCGGCGGCCGAGGCGGTCGGACCAACTGCCGGAGGACACCGCGGTGAGGATCACGCAGAGGCTGTAGATCGCGGTGAGGATCAGTACTCCGGTGTCGGGGTCGCCGTACTCGACAGCGTCTTGCAGGAAGAAGAACAGGTAGAGCGTGCCTAGGGCGTTGCCGAGGTTGAGGAGGAAGCGTGTCAGCCAGGCCCAGCCGAAGTCGGGGAAGCGGCGGGGACTGATCCAGAAGCCGGCCAAGAACTCGCGCCAGATCAGTGGAGGGCTTTCGGTCAGGCGTTGGTCGTTGCTGGTTAGTAGGTATGGGATCACTGAGAGCAGGAGGAAGACTGCGCAGGCGATGAAGCCGGCGGTGATTCCTCTGGCGGCTGTGGCGAGTCCTACGCCTACTAGGGCGCCTAGGGTTTGGGCTAGTGCTACCCAGCCGCCGACCGTGCCGCGTTGGAGTCTGGGGACGCGGTCGGGGACGGCGGCGGTGATTGCTGCTAGCAACGCGTTGCAGAACAGTTGCACTAGGCACCAGCCGAGGAGCATCCAGGCGACTGCGTGGGCGCCGGCTAGTACTAGGAGGCCGATGGTGCCGCCTACTGCGCCGCCGAGGACCCAGGGGACGCGGCGGCCGAAGCGGGAGTTTGTTCGGTCGGAGATGGCGCCGAATAGAGGGTTGGCGATGACGGAGACTGCTGCTCCTGCGCCGGTGACTAGGCCGAAGACGAACTCTTTGTTGCCGGGGGCGATGGCTTCGGACTGTTTGGCTAGGAGGATCTGGATGGGGCCGAGGAAGGCGGCGAAGACGCCGACGTTTGCCAGGACGACGGCGGTTGTCCAGCGGCGGGGTACGGGCGTGGTGGGTTCGGAGAGAGCGCCGGGTGGTTCGGGGGTGGCGCGGGGCGCTGACGGGTGGAGGGTGGTTGTGCTCTGGTCAGCGATGGGGGCCACGCCGCTGGCGGCGGGCGAGGGCTGGGAGGAGCTGGGCGAGGGCTCGGATAGAGCGGCGAGTGGTTCGGGGGTGGCGCGGGGCGCTGACGGGTGGAGGGTGGTGGATGTGCTCTGGTCAGCGATGGGAGCCACGCCGCTGGCAGTGGACTGGGGCGGGGACGAGCCGGACGTGGGTGAGCCTGGTGGCTGCTGGCGTGAGCCGGGTGGGGGCTCGGGGGTCATTTGCGGCTCTGGGTGATGAGGTCGCGGTACCAGTGGTAGGAGGCTTTGGGGGTTCTTTGTTGGGTTTTGTAGTCGACGTGGACCAGGCCGAAGCGTTGGGAGTAGCCGGCGGACCATTCGAAGTTGTCCAGGAGGGACCACTGGAAGTAGCCGCGGACGTCGATGTCGTCTGCGATGACCTGTTTGAGGGCACGTAGATAGCCGTCGAGGTAGTCGATCCGGCGTTGGTCGTCGACGCCGTCGTTGATCGCGCAGCCGTTTTCGGTGATGTAGATGGGAGGTAGGCGGTCACCGTAGCGGGTCTTGAAGGTGCGGAGGATCTCGGCGAAGGCGTCCGGGACTACCGGCCAGCCGAAGTCGGTTTTCGGATAGCCCTCCAAAGGACGGGGTTCGAACGGGAGACCCGGAGGAAGCGGGATGCCGTCGGTGGCGGCGGTGTCGGGGTCGCCGGTGGGGGCTCCGACCAGGACCGGGGCGTAGTGGTTGAGACCGAACCAGTCCAGCGGCGTGGAGATCACCGACAGGTCCTCGGCGACAGGCCCGGGCATCGCCTCCCCCATGCCAGATGGATATTCGCCGAGCAGGACCGGATCGGCGAAGAGCCAGTTGACCAGGTTGTCGTAGAGCCCGGCTGCCTCCACGTCTTCGGGGCTGTCGCTGGCCGGCCAGGTCGGGGCGTGGTTGGACGCGATCCCGATGTTCGACGCACCCCCAGCACGCAGAGCCTGTACTGCGCGCCCATGCGCCAACAGCTGGTGATGCGCCACCGGCAACGCCTCGAACCCGAGCGAACGACCCGGCGCGTGCCCGCCCACGGCGTACCCGAGCAGCGTGAGCACCACCGGCTCGTTGATCGTCATCCACATCGGCACCCGATCGGCGAAGCGACCGGCGAGGATCGTCGCGTAGTCGGCGAAGCGGGAGGTGATGTCGCGCGACGTCCAGCCGCCGGCGTCCTCCAGCGCCTGAGGCGTGTCCCAGTGGAACAGCGTCGGAGCGGGCTGGATGCCGGCGGCAAGCAACGAGTCGATCAGCCGGTCGTAGAAGTCGAGCCCGGCGGCATTGGCCGGACCGGCGCCCGACGGCTGGATCCGCGGCCAGGAGAAGGAGAACCGATAGACGTCGACCCCGAGGTCCCGCATCAGTGCGACGTCCTCGGCGTACCGGTAGTAGTGGTCGCAGGCAACGGCACCGGTATCGCCGTCGAGGACCCGGCCGGGCTCGGCGCAGAACGTGTCCCAGGTCGAAGGACCGCGACCGCCTTCGGTCACGGCCCCCTCGATCTGGTACGCCGACGTCGAGACTCCCCAGCGGAAGTCAGGGCCGAAGGCAAGCGGTTCAGCCGTCATTCGCATCATCCTCAGCGGCAGAAGTAGGAGGAGTAGAAGCAGAACCCTTGTCCTGCGGCCGCGCAACCTCGACCGGGCGGACGATCACCGCGGTGCCGTAGGCGGCGACCTCGCTCATCGTCTGGGCGATCTCGGTGCAGTCGAAGCGCATCGCCAGGATCGCGTTCGCGCCCATCTGCTGGGCCATCTGGCACATCCGCATCACGGCGACGTGCCGCGACTCGGCCAGCATCTGGGTGTACTCCGGCACCTCGCCGCCGCCCAGCGACCGGAAGCTGGCGGTGAAGTTCGACCCGAAGTCCCGGCTCCGCACGGTCAGCCCGAACACCTCGCCGAACACCTTGTCGGCCGTGTACCCGGGCAGGTCGTTCATGGTCGAGACCAGCACCGGGTACGGCGAACCCTGCGGCGCCACGTGTGGCACGTTCTGCTGCTGCGTCGGCCGATACCCACCAGGCCCCTGGCCATACCCGGGCTGCCCGTACCCCGGCTGCCCATAACCCGGCGGCGGCCCCTGCGGCGGCATGCCCTGCGGCGGCCCCTGCGGAGGCTGCCCCTGCTGAGGCCGGCCCTGTTGGTAACCACCAGGCGGGGCGTACCCCGGCGGCGGCCCCTGCTGATAGCCCTGCTGCGGCGGGTACGGCTGGTTCGGATTCGGAGGATAGTTCTGGCTCATGCGGTCATCTTTCCAGGCCCCCGGTCGTCATTGTCTGAAGACCTGGAACTCGTACAGCGAGTACCCGTACGACGTCGCCCGCGTCGTCCCGGTGATCCGCACATACCGCGCCTGGACCGGACCGAACCGCGTGACATCCTCCCCACCGTTCCCGGTAATAGTCGCGAACACCTGCTGCCAGTTCACGTTGTCCCGCGACACCTCCAGCCGGTACGCCGTGCCGTACGCCGCTTCCCACTGGAGCACCACCCGGCGGACCGTCTGCTCACTCCCGAGGTCGACCTTGAGCCATTGCGGGTCGGACCATCTACTCGCCCAGCGGGTCGACAGATTGCCGTCCACGGCTTTAGCAGGAGGCGAGTTGAACAGTCCGCTCTCGTAGCTACTGGCCGTCGCCGTCTTCCCCAGCGCCTGGTTGCTGACGTCATCACCCCGCCGCGCGGGGAACTCGATCACCTGCTGGTACGTCGGCCGGTTGACCCAGGCCATCCGGTCCTGCGTGATCCCGCCCATCGGCTGGTGAACGATCTGGTCCGCGCAGAACTGGTCCCCCGCAGTACAGTCGCCGGTGGCCGGATAGGTGTTCGCGGCCGGCACTTTCGTTGCTGCGAGCAAGGAATCGGCGAGCACGGAACGACAGGTCGCCAGCGAACCGCCACCGCAGTACGTCACCGGCTGTTCGGTTCGCACCGGATCGCCGAGCACCTTGCGCAGGTCGCGCTGGACGAATCCCCACCAGCCGCTCTGGAAGGCGGAGCCCTGCGCACTCGGTCGTTCGTCGATTTTCTGAGCCCGCACCAGCGCGGTGTAGAGATCCGGACCGAGCCCCTGGAACTGTGCCGGCACCAGCAACGGCCACCACGCGTCGAGGATCCGGATCGCCTCGGCGTGATCGTAGGTCTTCGAGGCCTCGCTCGGCGTCTTCCGATGACTTCCCGCGGCTTGCCACGCTTCCAACTTCGCCACCGCTGAGGCAACCGCAGGATCGGTCAGAGGCGCGCTCTTCAGCACCCGCAACAGATACGGCAACACCTGGTCGGCGCGCAGATCCACGGTCGCCGCGTCCTCCATCGCCTCGACGAGCCTGCCGCGGGTGAACTTCTGCCCGGATCCGATCACCGCCTCGATCCGATCGTCCAGCGGCTGGCTGCGATACACCGAGTTGTAGCCGAAGTTCCCGTCCGCCGCCGAGAAGCCGGGCGCCTGCTTGTTGTTCCAACTGGTCAGATAGTCCTGGTTGACCACCTGCGGATGCTCGGCGATCGGCGTGTACGTCGCCCGGTTCGTGGCCGGGTTCCACCCCTGCCACTCGTACGTGCTCCAGGTCGGCAGGTTCGGGTCGGCGCCGGCCGCGCGGACCGGGTTGTCGCCGGAGTTGAAGTACGCGATGTCGTTCTTGTCCGTGTAGAACCAGTTGAACGTGTAGCCGATGGTGCTCGCGGCGTTCTTGAAGTCGGTCGAGGAGTGGATCGCGTCCGGGTCGTTGAAGAGCATGAACCCGAGCGCCGAGCCCGCCTCGTTGCCGTAGGTCGCCCGGTTCTTGGTGAACAGCACCGGCCGGCCGCCGACCGTACCGCGATGCGTGACGATCCCGTACTTCGTTCGCAGCGCGACCAGCGTGTACGACCCGGCCGGCTCCGACGAGCCCAGGCTCGGGTACCACGCGTTGTGCCGTTCCAGCTTCTCGATCGGGGTGCACTGGTCCCGGAACAGGTAGTGCGTCGAGTTCTTGGTCGGGGTACCGCCGCCGGGTTCGCACAGCGGCACGGCGTACGTGTCGGTGATGTCCTGACCGGCCGAGGTGGCGCTCCACGAGTAGTCGGCGCCGCGGCCGATCAGCGTGTAGAAGTTGAGTCCGGCGAACGCGACGCCGCGCGAGCTGACCCCTGGGCCCTGGAGTTCTTGGCGGAGCAGGAGCTGCGGAGCGAAGTACCCGGTCTGCGGGCCGTAGACGGCGACCGGGTTGCCGCTCTCGGTGTGGGCGCCGGACACCACCAACGCGTTCGACATGCCCTTCGGGCCGAAGCCTTCGGGGAACATGCCGCCGTCGAGAATGCCACGCAGGGAATCCTTGCCCTGGGCCCGTTTCGGCGGCTTGACGTTGTCGCTGCTCAAAGGCTTCAGGCTCATGGTCGCGGCGGATCCGGTCTGGTCGACCACCTGCGGCTCAGGAGTCACCGAGCCGCGGTCCGGCATCGCGCGACCCGCCGGATCCGGCCCGACCACGCCATACGGAAAGGTCGCGCCGTTGTGCACGGTGGTGTTGGCCTCCGGGTCGTTCTGCGAACGGAACGACTCCCACACCTTGGTGCCCTGGGCAACGCCGTACTTCGCCTGCGCCTCGAGCAGGGCCAGCGCCGACGCCATCTCGCCGCCACCCCCGGTCCCGAAGATGCCGGCCACCACAGCGGCAGTGGCGACCACGTCGGTCACCTTCCACGGCCGCGGCGTCGGCAGCCCGAGCGCGACGTACTCGCCGGGATACGCGATGCCGACCGTGTTGATGTAGTGGTTGACGCCGTCCACCCAGGCCTGGATGTCCTTCTGCATCTTCAGCCCGTTGGCGCCGTACCGCTCGTCGGCGTCGTCGAACTGCTGTTGCAACTCGGCCTCGGTGTACGGCGCGGTCCGCCAGAACTGCTGCTCGAACGCGCGGTTCCCCGCGGCGCCACCGGCGAACGGTGTCAGTTGGCCGCGGCCGAGATGCCGGAACACGTCCATCACGAACAGCCGGTCCTGCGCCCCGGCGTACCCGGCGCCGAACATCGTGCCCTCGCGGGTGCTGCCGGTGATGTGCGGGATGCCGCGCGACTTGTCCCGCACGATCGTGACGTCCGCGCGGGGTTTCACCGTGCCGGCCACGTCACTCGGCGCAACCCCGAACGACGCGTCGTCGAAGTACGGATCGAGGCCGTCGTCGGTGATGCCCTGGGAGTTCCAGACCAGCCGCTCGTACGGCTTGACCGTGTCGCTGAAATGCGGCGGGCGGACCCCGAACCCCTTGAAAAGAAGGAGATCCGTGAAGGTCGCGTTGCCGTTCTGCCCCGGCGGCACGATGTCGGCACACTGCCCGACGCAGTAGTCCACCGGTACCGCGACCGCGGCCGGTCTTGCCTGACTGGTGGTGGACAGACCGCCAGCCAGTACTGCGCTGACGGCGAGCGCGGCGGTCGTCGTACGGACGGCACGAGCGAGTTGAACGGGGCGGCGCGTCACGGGTCCTCCCTAGAAGCATCGAGGTGATGACGGCAGGGATCGTCAAAAACTGAATATGACTCACCAGTAAGTTGAGGTCAAGAGTCCCGGACACTTGACCTCGAAGCCGGACCGTGGAAGGCCCGTCCTGGTCAGCTGACGGACGCGGCCTTGACCGCGAAGGTGTTGCAGGCGGCAGGATCGGCGGCCTCGAAGCCGGCCCGGGACCAGCGGCTGTGGTTGTTCTTGTGGCCGTGGGTCCGTTGCGGGTTCCATTCGTCACCACGGTTGCGGACGGTCCAGCGCCACTTCTGCAACCAGGTACCGCGAGCCGGGAAGAACTGCTTGTCGGCGCCGAGGTAGACCCCGCTCAGGCACGAGGCCTGCAATTCGCGGCGCCTGCTCTCGACCAGTTGCGCGTCCTTCCCGCTGATGTGGTTCTCGCGGGTGTGCGACGCCTCGAGGATTCCGGTCATCGCCTGGACGTGGTGCCCGTACTCGTGGGCGATCAGGAACGCCATCGTCGTACGGGTCCACAGCGGGTCGTAGGAGCGCTGGTTCTTCAGGTCGTAGTCGGCGTTCATGTAGATGATGCCGTTGCAGTAGACCGCCGTACTGGTGAGGTTGCAGAACTGGTTGGCCGGCTTGCCGGAGTACACCTGCAACTGCGGCGGGTAGAACTGGAACCCTGCCTCCCGCATCACCTGGGCCCAGGCCTTGTTCAAGCAACTGAGGAACTGGGTGTAGTAGGTCCGCACCTTGCTCACCGAGGTCGCCCGGGAGGTCGGCTCCTTGCACTTGGAGGCAGGGATGCGGCCGACCTGGTAAAGCGGGTTCTGCAGGACGGTCCGGTTCTCCGCGGCCAGCGGCGGCACCTTCGCGGTCGGGCCGGTCGGCTCTGGCGTCGGTGTCGGTGTCGGTGTCGTTTTCTGTGCTTGGGGCGGGGTCGTCGGAGCAGAAACAGTCGCCACCGAAGAGGTCACTGGACCGTCCGCGCCCGTCCGCCGTACCGCCACCACTCCCGCGGTCGCCGTGACCCCGAGGGCGGCGCAGATCAGCACCACACCGCTCCACCTGCTCTTGCGCACCGGGTGACCTTAACCCGCCGCCGGGCGAACCAGTTGCGCCGGCGCCTTTCGGCCATCCGGCCGCAACTTTTAGTGACCGGACCATGGCAGACGGATGCTCAGAGACACTATGGTGAATCGCACCATGGGCACACATGAGCGGCATCGGTTGACCGAGGTCATCAACGCCAGGGGTACGTTCACGCCGCTCGGCGTCTCCCGCAGCTCGGCCACGGTCGCTGCCGCGGTGGCGGAGGCGCTGCCCGAGTTCTTCGCGATGGAGGAGTTGGCCGACCGGGTCAGCGAGGCCATCGCCCACGCCACCGGCGCCCAGGCCGGCGCGCTGACGCACTGCACCTCGGCGTCGATCACCCTCACGGTCGCGGCCGCCATGGCCGGGTCCGATCCCGACCGCATCGCCGCATTGCCGGACACGACCGACATGCACAACCGGGTCGTACTCCCGGCCTGCCACGTCATCGACTACGGCCAGTCCAGCCTGCAGGCGATCCGGCTGGCAGGCGCGAGCGTGGTCCTCGCGGGCGACGAGAACCGTTGCAGCATTGACGATCTGGACGACGAGCTGGCTGGTAACGATGTCACCTGCCTGCTGCTGACGTCGTCGCGCCTGGTGCATGCGGAGCCGATCGATCTGATCGCCGCGGTGCGGGCCGCGCACCGGCGCGGCGTGCCGGCGATCATCGACGGCGCGGCCCAGTTCCCCCGGACCGCGGATCTGGTCGCGACGGGGGCGGACGCGGTACTGATCAGTGGACAGAAGTATCTGGCGGCTCCGACCGCCGGGCTGGTGGTCGGAACGCAGCGGCTGGTGCGGGCGGTTCGCGCGCAGGAGAAGGGCATCGGGCGCGGGATGAAGCCGACCAAGGAGGCGATGGCCGGCGTGCTCGCGGCGCTGGAGGAGTGGCAGGCGATGGACCGGGCGAAGTGGGAGGCGGACCAGGCAGCCAAGGTGGCCGCCTTCGTCCAGGCGGCCGACAAGCTGCCCGGACTCTCGGCCACCGATCTTCCCGACCCGACCGGCCTGCCGCTGTCCCGGGTCGCGATCTCGGTGGACGACGGCATCGATGCCGTCGTGCTCGCTTCGAGGCTCGAGGCGGGGCATCCCCCGATCTATGTGATCACTGATCAAGCCGCCGCCGGCGTGCTGGTCCTCGAACTGGTCCCCCTCGACGAGGACGAGCTCGAAGTACTGCTCACCCGGCTCGGCATCGAGGTGCAGGCGATGGAGATCAGGGCAACAGAAAAGCCCCCGGCCTGAGCCGGGGGCTTTCACTGATCGATCGAAACGTCAGCGCTGGTAGGACTTTCCGCCCTCGTAGCGGTTGCCGTCCGTACGGCGGGGTCCGCTGCCGGAGCGCTCCGGACGACGGCTGCCGCCGTTACCGCCACGGCCTTCGTAGCCGCCGCTGGGACCCTCGTAGCCACGGCCGCTCGGGCGGCCACCGCCGCCACCGAACCGCTTGCCGCCCTTGTTGAAGCCACCGCCGCCACGCGTCGGCTTGGGAGCCGGCAGCTTGACCGGGTAGCCCGACGGCTTGGAGCCACCGGTCAGGTCGGTCACGACGACGTCACCCGGACGGGCCCGGACCGGCTCGGTCTGGACACCGGCCGACTCGGCCAGGCGCACCATGCCGCGCCGCTGGTGCGGCAGGACCAGCGTGACGACGGCACCCTTGCCGCCGGCGCGCGCAGTACGGCCGGCGCGGTGCAGGTAGTCCTTGTGGTCCGCCGCCGGGTCCGCCTGGACGACCAGGCCGACGTCGTCGACGTGGATACCGCGGGCGGCGACGTCAGTTGCCACCAGCACCGGTACCGAACCGTCCTTGAACTGGTCCAGGGTCCGGTTGCGGGCGCCCTGGGTCAGGCCACCGTGCAGCGCCGCGGCCATCACGCCACGGTCGCGCAGCTGGGTGGCGACGCGGTCGGCGCCCAGCTTGGTGCGGACGAAGACGATGGTGCGGCCGTCGCGGCTGGCCAGCTCGGCCGTCAGCGACTGCTTGTGCGCGGGCTCGATCACGAGCATGTGGTGCTCCATCGTGCTGACCGACGCCTGGCCGGACTCGGTCGAGTGCGTGACCGGGTCCTTCAGGTAGGTCTTCACGATGGTGTCGACGTCGTTGTCCAGCGTCGCCGAGAAGAGCAGACGCTGACCCGACGGCGGGGTCATGTCGAGCAGCGTGGTGACCGCCGGCATGAAGCCCATGTCGCACATGTGGTCGGCCTCGTCGAGGACGGCGACCTCGACCGCGCCCAGGTCGGCAGCGCCCTGCTCACACAGGTCGATCAGCCGGCCGGGGGTGGCGATCAGCAGGTCGACGCCACGGCGCAGCGCGTCGATCTGCTTCGGGTAGGGCAGGCCACCCGCGATCAGCTTGATCGAGACGCCCATCACGTGGGCGAGCGGCTCGAGCGCGTCGTGCACCTGCATGGCGAGCTCACGGGTCGGCACCAGCACCATGCCGCGCGGACGGCGCGACTCGGTGTGGCCACCGGCCAGACGCATCAGCGTCGGCAGGCCGAACCCGAGGGTCTTGCCGGAACCGGTCTGACCGCGGCCGAGCACGTCCCTGCCGGCCAGCGCGTCCGGGATGGTCGCTTCCTGGATCGGGAACGGCGCGGTGATGCCGTCGCGAGCCATCCGCTGCACCAGCCGCGGGGCGAGCCCGAGGGCGGCGAAGCCATTGCCCTCAGCAACCGTGCCGAGGTCGGCCGGGGCTTCGGTGCGCGGCTTGGCGGCCGGCCGCTCCCGCTGCTCGAACTTGCGCTCGGGGCGCTCGTACGAACGGTCGTTCGTCCGGTCGGCGGGCCGCTCGGCGCGGGGGTCGCGGTCGAAACCGCGGCTGTCCCGGTCGTTGCGGTAGGCCGGCTTGTCCGAAGAGCCGCGGTCGTACGAGCTCTTCTGGTACGAGCTCTTCGGGTACGACGTGGCGTCGGTGCGGGTGCTCTTCGGGTACGAGGTGGTGCGGCTGTCAGACGTGGTACGGCTCTCCGAGGTAGGGCGGTTCTGCGAGTACTGCGGGCGGTCGGTGCGCGAGGTGTTCGTCCGCTCCGCGGCGCGATAGCCACGGACCGGGCGGTCGGTGCCACGGCGGTCGTCGCGCCGGTCACCGGAGGGGGCGTCGCGGCGCTCGCCACGGCTGCCACGGTCGGAGTACTGCGACGGGCCGCCGCGGCGCTCGGCCACGACCGGCCGCTCGACCCGGGCCGAACTGCGGTCCGTGCCGGGGGTGTTCGGGGCGTCCAGCTCAGCGGCCATCCGCTCGCCGTACGACTGGGTCTGGAACTTCTTGTGGCGCGGCTTCTTCACCCGGTCGGCGGCCTCGCTGCCGTCGGCGGGAACAAACTGGTCCTGGTGGTGCTGGGACACGCAATCTCTCTCTCAACGTCACGGACGGATGCCGGATCGGAGCCGCACGCAAGCGCCGGCCACAGAAATGGCCGGACGGGACGTGCTGGGCAGGAGATAGGCATCGACCTGCGGGTGCTATCGCGTTGCACCCATGTCGCCGGTGGTCCATCAGCGGGATGCTGAAACCGACGGGTCGGAGCGCCTGGGAAATGCTCTGGTGACGCGACTCGCGCACCGACGCCGAAAAGTATACCCCGTCCGGCCCCCGCTCTTGACCACACCCGGATTGAGGCGTAGGTCCCATCCGCTCCACCGTGTCCAACACCCGGCCCACTCCACCGATTCCCGAGGTCCGGTCCCGGCGCCTGAGGAGGCTCGGCGGGAGCAGGGCTCAAGTTCGCTTCAGGTCTTGTGTGGGCGGCCTAGGGTGGCGGTATGGCGGAGGAGACCATTCCCAGCAAGGACCACTGGCTGTCGATCGGGGAGATCGCCCATCGTTCCGGCGTCGCCGCGTCGGCCTTGCGTTTCTACGAGGACCAGGGCCTGATCGCCTCCCGGCGGACCGCCGGGAACCAGCGGCAGTACCTGCGCAGTACGTTGCGGCGGATCGCCTTCGTGCAGGCCGCGCAGCGGGTCGGCCTGGCACTGGCCGAGATCAAGGCCGCGCTGGACTCGCTCCCCGACGACCGGACTCCCACCCGTGCGGACTGGAGCCGCCTGTCGAAGACCTGGCGCGGCCGGCTCGACCAGCGGATCTCCGAGCTCGAGCGGCTGCGTGACGACCTGGACGGCTGCATCGGCTGCGGATGCCTCAGCCTGCAGCGCTGCAACCTCTACAACAAGTCCGACCGGCTGGCCGAGCGTGGACCGGGTGCCCGCATTCTGAACGTCGGCATACCCGGCGAGTTATGAAGGACATAGAGCCGGCGACGGCCAACGCGGGTTAACCCCTGCCTTTTTCCCGATCTGCTGTGGTTTTCCGCAACCCTTGGCAAGCTCCCGATCTGTAGCGAACAGTAATCCGCTGATCGCTTTCCGCCACAGACACGGAGTGAGGCCCTCCCATGTCGCATCGCCGTATCCTGACGTCCCTGGCCGGGCTGGCAGCCGCCGCCCTGGCCGTCCCAGCCTTCGCCGTCACCCCCACGGCCGAGGCCCCTGCCACGACCTCCGCCCCCACGACGGTCGCGGCGTACACCGGTTCGCCGCAGGACGAAGCCGCCACCAAGGCGTTCTACGACGCGGTGATGAAGTCCGCCCGCGCCAAGCAGGCCAAGGCCGGCAACGCCACCGCCGCGGTCACCGTCACCTACGCGGTCGACGCCCCCACCTTCGCCTCCCAGATCAGTTCCAGCACGCAGATCTGGAACTCCTCGGTCAGCAACGTGACCTTGGTTGAGGGAAGCAACTACGACTTCTACTACACCGAGGGCAACGACCCGCGCGGTTCGTACGCCTCCACCGACGGCCACGGCAGCGGCTACATCTTCCTGGACTACGCCCAGTCCCAGCAGTACGACCCGCTCCGCATCACCGCCCACGAGACCGGTCACGTCCTCGGCCTCCCCGACCACTACTCCGGCCCCTGCAGCGAACTGATGTCCGGCGGCGGCCCCGGCCCGTCCTGCACCAACCCGAACCCCGACGCCAACGAACGCTCCCGCGTCGACCAACTCTGGGCCAACGGCTTCACCAGCACCGGCAAGCCCGCCTTCCACACCTCCAACTGAGGTACCCCCCCCCACCTTCGGCTCGGACCGCCCGCCAGTGGACGGCCCCGAGCCGAAGTTCCTCCCCCAGGCGATCGATCTGGGGAGGATGACGTCCGCTCACGGGACTGGAATCCACCCCGGTCCTGCCAAGAGAGGAGCAACGAGGTCAAGGAGGACATAGGACGTACTATGACACGCCGGTGAGACGCGCGGTGACGAGGTTTCTTCGGGAGAGTTGTCGTCGTGACTCTCCGACGAATCACCCTCGCGATCCTCCTGGTGATCACGGCCTGCCTGACGCCGCCCCCGGCGCATGCCGCAGGTCTGGAAGGCAAGGCGATCCTGTCGCCCGGCACCGCCGGCTACAAATGTTTCCGGATCCCCGCCTTGGTCAAGGCCAACGACGGCTCTCTCATCCTTTTCGCCGAAGGGCGGAAACCCACCTGCGGTGACACCGGCACTCATGACGTGGTGATGACCCGCTCAACCGACGGCGGCGCGACCTGGAGCACGTTGCAGGTCGTACACGCCGGCGTGGATGTCACCGCCCACAACCCAGCACCGGTGGTCGATGCCCGGACCGGCCGGATCGTGCTGCTCACCACGCGGCAGTACAACACTGTCTGGGCACAGCACAGCGACGACAGCGGCCGGCACTGGACCTCTCCCCGGGAGATCACCGCCGACGTCAAACTCCCCTCCTGGAGCGGGTATGCGACCGGCCCGTCGCACGGCATCCAGTTGCTGCGCGGCGCGCACGCCGGGCGTCTGGTGGTGGGAACCCATTTCAGTACGGCAGCCGACGGCCGCAAGGGTGGCGCGCTCGTCTACAGCGACGACGGCGGCGTCACCTGGCACCTTGGCGCGCATGACGACACCGCCGACCCTGAACTGAGGGTGCAGGAACTGTCGGTCTTCGAACGCCCGGACGGCTCGCTGCTGGCGCTGGCCAGGGACGAGAACGGAAGCAGTACGTCGACTGTGGCGTCCGCCGTCTCCAGCGACGCCGGCGAGACCTTCTCCCGCGGGTTCCAGGCCCGCGCGGCCGAGCAGAGCCTCGCAGTACCGACTGTTCAGGCTTCGACCTTGGCACTGCGGGCCACCGACCAGGGCGACCGGTACAACCGCGTACTGCTGGCCTCGCCGACCAGGCAGGGTGAGACCCGGGAGAACCTGACCATCCGATCGACGTTCAAGGGCGGCGACGAGTGGGTCGATCCCCAGGGTGGCACGGTGATCTACGGCGGCATGGCCTCGTACACGGACATGACGTTGATCGACGACAACACCGTGGGCCTCGCCTACGAGCGGGCGGTGAACTGGTCCCACGGCTACATCTGGTTCACGAAGTTCACCGAGGCCGACCTCGGACTGCCGGACGGCAGCACGAGCGGCGTACCGACGACTACCGATGCCTCGGGCAACCAACTCGACGGGTACCTGCGCGGCGCGCCGGTCGCGACCGCGGGCCGCTTCGGCCGGGCCCTGACCCTGGACGGTACGGACGACTACGTGCAACTGCCGTTCGCCGAGAACCTCGCGGTCGGCAGCGGGGACTTCACCTGGACAGGATGGTTCAACTACGGCGCGAGTACCGCCGACCAGCCGCTGATGTGGGCCTACAACCAAGGCGCTGTGTACTCGCAACTCTGGCTGCGCGCCGAACCTGCGAGCGGGCGGATCCGAGCGCTGGCCCAGAGCGGCGAAACAGCTGTCGTGGTCGCCACCACCAAGGCCTACAACGACCGGACCTGGCACCACTTCGCGTTGCGGCGGCAAGGGTCGGTCTTCACCATCTACATCGACGGCGCCGCCGCCGCGTCGGCCACCGGAAGCCTCGGATCCGTGAGCCCGAAGCGCCCGTTCCAGATCCACCTCGGCCGGCGCCTCGACGGCCTGCAACATCTCCGGGGTTCGTTGGACGACATCCGCCTCTACGACCGAGCACTCACGCCCACGGAGATCGCCGCAATCCACACAACGAACAGCACCACACCAACCGGCCTCCGCCTCAGATACCCGTTCTGACAAAGAATAAGAACAAAGAAGAACAAAGAGAGAGAGACGCAGCGTCGACGGAGGTGCGGGCGGTGCCGCGGAGCGAGATCGACGGATGGCACCAACCACGACCGGCCTCTGCCCGCGGCACCGCCTTCATCCGCGCCTGGCAGCGTCTCTCTCCTTGTTCTTTGTTCTTGTTCTCAGGGTTGGCGGTGGGCGCCTGTGGTGTTGCGGACTACTAGTTCTGGGCGGAAGAGGAACTCGGTGTGGGGGGTGGCGTGGCCGCGCACCTCTTCGAGGAGGGATTGGACGGCGGCGAGCGCCATCGCGTTGACCGGCTGGCGGACCGTGGTCATCGGCGGATCCGTGAACTCCATCATCGGGGCGTCGTCATAGCCGACTACCGAGATGTCGTCGGGGACAGAGAGGCCGCGCTGGCGGGCGGCGCGGATCACGCCCAGCGCCATCATGTCGGAGCCGCAGACGACCGCACTGACGCCGACGTCGAGGAGGCGCTGGGCCGCGGCGGCGCCGCCTTCCACGCCGAACATGCTGAGCTCTACCAGCGGGTCGACCTCGGCGTCGGTCAGGCCGAGTTGAGCCTTCATCGCGGTGCGATAGCCGGCCAGCTTGCGCTGGACCACGATGAAGCGTTCCGGGCCCGAGGCGAAGCCGATCCGGCGGTGGCCGAGGGCGACCAGGTGGGAGACGGCCAGTTCCATCGCGGCGTACTCGTCGGAGGAGATGAAGGGAGCCTCGACGCCCGGCAGCCAGCCGTTCACGAACACGACGGGCAGGTTGCGGTCCACCAGCGACTGGTACCGGGCGTGGTCGGCGCCGGTGTCGGCGTGCAGGCCGGAGACGAAGATGATGCCGGAGACGCCGCGCTCGAGGAGCATCTCGACGTACTCCTCCTCGGTCGCGCCGGAGGGTGACTGCGTGCACAGGACCGGGGTGAAGCCGCGCTGGGACAGCGCCGACTCGATCACCTGGGCGAACGCGGGGAAGATCGGGTTGATCAGTTCCGGCATCACCAGCCCGATCAGGCCGGCCGAGCGGCGCCGCAGCCTGGTCGGCCGCTCGAACCCGAGCACGTCCAGCGCCGTCAGCACCGCCTGTTTGGTGTCCTCCGCGACGCCGGGTCTGCCGTTCAGGACCCGGGACACGGTCGCTTCGCTGACCCCCGCCTTGGCCGCGATGTCCGCCAGCCTCGCTCTGCTGCTCACGGCCGCACCCTACCGACCGATCGTTGTTCTTGCAGCAAGAACCTGCAAGAACTTGCAGACTGAACCGGAGCCGGGTCTGCGCGGAAGTGTCCAACTGGTGAACAGTACGGACATCTCACACGCCGTACGCCTTGTCAGGAGCTGCGGCTCAGGTGAGGATGGGCGCACCCCCGACCGGGGGCCTTTACTCGGATCGTCCGGCACGTTCCTGCCGGTGAAGGAAGGTACACAGTCATGGCTACTGTCTCGTTCAAGGCGGCGTCCCGGGTCTACCCCGGTTCTGAGACGCCCGCCGTCGACAAGCTCAACCTCGAGATCGAGGACGGCGAGTTCATGGTCCTCGTCGGCCCGTCGGGTTGCGGCAAGTCCACCTCGCTCCGGATGCTCGCCGGCCTCGAAGAGGTCAACGAGGGTTCGATCTACATCGGCGACCGCGACGTCACCCACCGCCCGCCGAAAGAGCGGGACATCGCGATGGTGTTCCAGAACTACGCGCTCTACCCGCACATGTCCGTCGCGGACAACATGGGCTTCGCGCTGAAGATGCAGGGTGTCTCCAAGGAGGACCGCGCCAAGCGGGTCCAGGAGGCGGCCAAGCTGCTCGGCCTGGAGGACTACCTCGACCGCAAGCCGAAGGCCCTGTCCGGTGGTCAGCGTCAGCGGGTCGCCATGGGTCGCGCCATCGTGCGTAACCCGCAGGTCTTCCTGATGGACGAGCCGCTGTCGAACCTCGACGCCAAGCTCCGGGTCCAGACCCGCACCCAGATCGCCGAGCTGCAGCAGCGTCTCGGCGTCACCACCGTCTACGTCACCCACGACCAGGTCGAGGCCATGACGATGGGCGACCGGGTGGCGGTGCTGAAGGACGGTCTGCTCCAGCAGGTCGACACCCCGCTGAACCTGTACGACAACCCGAAGAACAAGTTCGTCGCCGGCTTCATCGGCTCGCCCGCGATGAACCTGCTCGACGCCGCCCTGGTGGAGGGTGGAGCCCAGCTCGGCGATTACGTCGTCCCGGTCAACCGCAGCATCCTGGCCAAGGCCGGCAACGACAAGACGCTGACCCTGGGCGTCCGGCCGGAGGCGTTCAAGGTCTCCGACAAGGGCCTGCCGGTGCACGTGGCCGTCGTCGAGGAGCTCGGCGCCGACGCGTTCCTCTACGGGACCGCGGAGCACAACAACGAGCACCAGCAGATCGTGGCCCGGATCGACGCCCGGATGCCGGTCGAGAAGGGCTCGACCATCCACCTGGCCGCCGACCCGGAGAAGCTGCACCTCTTCTCCACCTCCACCGAGGAGCGCCTGATCGCCTGATCTCCGGATCCGGTACTGCGTACGCCGGCCCCGGGTGGTTCGTCCACCCGGGGCCGGCGTTTGCTTTCAACAGGTACAGCCTTGTGACAGGTACGGCTCAGTCGGCGCGATCGAGGCGGACGTCGTCCGCCGAGCGGCTCTGCAGCCGGTAGGTGGACGTCGCGGCGCCACCCAGCACCACCCCCGGCGGAGCCAGGTTGCTCTCCTTGATCAGGTAGTGCGGCCGGTGCTTGGACTCGTAGTAGATCCGGCCGATGTACTCGCCCATCACCCCGAGCATCACCATCTGCAGACCGCCCAGCCCGGTGATCGCGGCGATCAGGGTGACGTACCCCGGCATCTCCACGCCCTGGGTCGCGGCGACGATGATCACCCAGATCGCGTAGGCGACCGCGATCAGTGTCAGCAGCATGCCCATGTAGATCGCCGCCCGCAGCGGCTTGTTGTTGAACGACAGCAGACCGTCCAGGCCGTACTCGAACAGCTTGCGGAACGACCAGCGGCTCCGGCCGTCCTCGCGCTTCACGTTCTCGTACTCGAAGACGATCGACTCGAACCCGATCCAGGCGAACAGGCCCTTGGAGAACCGGTTGTACTCCTCCAGTTTCAGCAGCCCGTCGACCGCCCGGCGCGAGATCAGCCGGAAGTCGCCCACGCCGTCCATCAGTTCGACGTCGGCCCACTTGTTGATCATCCAGTAGTAGGTCCGGGCCAACAGCGTCCTGGTGGCGGGATCACCGGCCCTGGTCCGGCGCGCGATCACCTGGTCGAAGCCGCGGCCGTGCAGTTCCAGCATCCGCCCGATCAGCTCGGGTGGGTGCTGCAGGTCCGCGTCCATCAGGATCACCGCGTCGCCACCGGCGTGGCGCAGGCCGGCCAGCATCGCCGCCTCCTTGCCGAAGTTCCGGCTGAAGGACAGGTAGCGCACGGACGGGTCGGCGGCGGCGATAGCGGCCAGCGCGTCGAGCGTGCCGTCCTTGCTGCCGTCGTCGACGTAGATGACCTCGTACGGCTCCTCGGTGGCCGCCAACTCATGACTGACGGCTTGATGGAACCGCGCGACGACATCCACCTCGTTGTAACAAGGGACCACCAGCGTCAGCCGCATTGCACTCCTAGCCTCGTATTACCAGACTGATCCTGCCTTACTCGACAGGCCGATCTGGGGCTGATGCGATGGGCGGCAGCGGGAGAGATCGTTCACCCCGGCAGGAGTGTAGCCTGACGCGGGTACACCTCTAGACCGGAATCGACAGCACGTTTCGCGCAGGCGGGGGGCGCCATGCACGAATCACCCGGGGGGCGATCCTTGCATTCGGAAGACAGCGGTGTCCAGCCGCCGGCCAGTGAGAGGCCTGCGCGGAAGCGGCGCCGGATCCCGTGGCTGGAGATCTGGCTGTCCGGCGCCCTGGCCGCGGTGGGTTTCTCGGTGGCGGGGATGGCCCGGAACACCTATCCGTTCGGCCCCGACTCGCGCAGCACGAACGACCTCGGGACGCAGTACGTCCCGTTCTTCACGCATCTGTGGGACCTGTTGCACGGGCGGGCGCAGGGCGACTTCTTCTTCAACTGGCAGAGCGCCTACGGCGTCGGCTTCCTGGCGGACTTCGGTGTCGTTCTCGGCAGCCCGCTGTCGCTGCTGGTCGGGTTGTTCCCGCGGGATCGCATCGATCTGGCCGTCTTCGTCATCACCGCGCTGAAACTGGCGCTGGCGGCCGCCGCGATGGCGGCGTACCTGGTCCGGATGCGGCGCGGTCCGCGCTGGCTGGCGGCGGTGCTCGGCGCGTCGTACGGGTTGTGCGGGTGGGCGATCGACGACGGCGCGTACGTGCCGATGTGGCTCGACGGGCTGATCGCGCTGCCGCTGTTCTGCCTGGTCGCCGAGTGGACCGTGCAATCGCTGACCCCACCCCGCCACCCCGGTCAGGCGCGGCGCAAGCACCTGATCCTCAGTGTCGCCGTGGTCGCGCTGTTCTGGGTGTCGAACTTCTATACGGCGTACATGGCGACCATCGCCGGTGGTCTGGTGCTGCTGGCCCGGATCCTGACCAGCGACCTCAGCTGGCTCAACCGGCTCCGCGCGCTGATCCGGTACGGCGTGACGGTTGCCCTCGGCATCGCTGCCTCCGCACCGGTCCTGCTGCCGGTCTTCCAGGCAAATGGGGCCGCGGCCCCCTCTCCCCCGGGCATCTTCTCGCCGGTGCCGGTGGAGAACTTCATCGCCCGGCTGTTCCCGCTCTCGGAGGGCGTCGGCCGCAGCGCGAGCCTGTACGTCGGGACCGCGGCGCTGGTGCTCGCGCTGTCGCTGCCGTTCAACGGGTCCGTCAAGGCACGGACCCGGGTGGTCTGGACGCTGATGGTCGTCCTGGTCGGCGCGTCCTTCCTGTGGGAGCCGACGCACGTCGTCTGGAACGGCTTCGACACCCCGAACGGCAGCCAGTACCGCCAGGCGTTCGTGCTGTGCGCGATCCTCGTGATCGCTGCCTGGCTGTCCGTGGCGGATCGGACGCCGAGCTGGATCGCGCTCACCGGCGGCGTCGCGCTGCTGGTGGGACTGGCGCTCTATGCCCAGGACAATCCGTTGCTGACCAGCCACTCCCTGCAGCTGCTTGCCTTGTCGGCTGCCGGTGTCGTGGTGGTGATGCTGATGCTGCGCTACCTCCGCCGCTACCGGACGATCGCCCTGCTGGCAGGCGTGGCCCTGATCGCCGCGGTCGGGGCGGAGCTCACGCTCAGCGCCGTGGTGGTCGATGAGCAGCGGAGCAAGGTCCTCAGCGCGCCGGCCGTGCCCTGGGGCCGCCACCAGCAGGCGCTGGCCGACAGCGTCGAGGCGGCGGCCGGGTGGCCGAAGTACCGAGTTGATCCGGGGACGTCCACGACGCCCAACGATCCGGTCCTGCTGGGCGGTCAGGGCGCCGGCTACTACAGCAGTTTGTTGCCGGAGACCCTCAATCACACCTTGACCGGTCTCGGCTTCGGCTGGTCGGGCTACGGTCGTGCCTCCTACGAGCTGCAGAATCCGGTCACCGACGCGATCTTCTCCGTCGGCGCCACCATCGGCCCCTACGCCGGGATCACCCGCGCGGACGTACCACCCCTGGTCACTGTGCGGCCGAAACCGCTCCCCGACGCGCCCAAGGACAGTACTGCGTACGACATGCAGGAGCGGCTCCTCGGGGCCGACGTGTACGACATTCCGGTCTACAAGGCGAAGCGGGCCGCAGACGGGGTGTTCACGCTGCAGGCCTCGTGCCGGCCGGGCTTGACCGTCTATCTGTACCTGCCCAGGGTGGACGGCGAGGCGCGGTTCAACACCGCGAACTGGATGCCGTTGGCGGCCGCCCGGCGACCGGGGATCAACACCAGCAGCGCGATGGTGCAACTGGGCAAGGTCCCCGCCTCCGGCTTGATCGCGGCCGAGCTCAAGGTCAAGGCGGCACCAAACAACTTCCTGTACCAGGGGGCGATGGGGTGCCTCGACTCCGCCCGTCTGACCAAGGCAGTCGCCGCGCTACAGGCGAACGGTGCGGTCGCGGTACAGGCTGGTGGGCATTCGATCCACGCGACGCTCAAGCCCGGTACTACGGGCGTCGCGGTGATCGCGGCGCCTCACCTACCCGGCTGGCGGTGCTCCACGGACAACGGGCAGCTGAAGGAGGCGTCGAACTACGGCGGCCTTCTCGCGGTAGAGCTGCCTGGTCCGACCCGGAAAGTCAGCTGCGACTACCGGCCGCCAGGCCTCGAGCTGGGTTTGGCAGCCGCCGGCGGCGCAGGACTGGTGACGCTGTTGCTTGCCCTCGCGTCCTTGCTGTGGAGACGCCGCAGGCAGGCTAGCTGATGTCGCGGCGGGTGAAGGCGAAGCCGCCGAGCACGACCAGGACGACGGCGAGGATGCCGAGATACCAGGCACCGTGCTCGAACGACAGGTGCTTCTCGATGTAGTCGCAGCCGTAGCTGCCGTCCGGATTGCTCTGACAGTCGTTGAGGAAGTACGTCGCTCCGTGCTGGACGAAGGCGTCGAAGTTGAGCTTCACCAGCCAGGGCTGGGCCTTCTGGAGGAAACCGCCGAAGACTCCTTCGACCAGGACCAGATAGCCCATCGCGACGCCGATCGCTGCCGCGGTGTGCCGCAACAGCGACCCGTCGACTCCACCGAGGGCGGCTCCGACGGCTGTCACCAGGACCGCGCGGCCGGCTGTGGCGATGAGATCTCCCCACTGCTTGCCGGTCATCCCGGCGGTGGTTCCCAGCTGGTCGACGATCAGGAAGGTCCCCAGCATCAGGATCGCGAGGATCCCCACCGCCACCGGGACGAACCCGATCGCGGCGGCCAGCAGCTTGCTGCCGTACACCCGGAGCCGGCGGGGCTCGAAGGTCAGCCAGTTGCCGATCGCGCCGGTGCTGAACTCCGCCCCGACGAAGCTCGCGCCGATCAGGAAGGCCGCGAACACCAGCAGGTAGGACGATCCGAGCAGGGTCTCCGGCATCACCTCGGCGAAGACGGTCCTCGGTTTGCCGTACATGTCGATCGTCGGCGGACTGACCTGGCAGTACTGCTCGATCGGCGGTTTCGGATCCGGCAGCTTCGCCAGCTCCGCCTTGCACAGCTCGAGGTTCTTCGCGCCGTTCAGCTCCCAGTCCTTCGTGGCCTGATCGAACTGGAACTGCGCCTGCCGCTGCTGCTCGGCCGACAACGGCCGCGCGCTCTGCCAGGTCGCGAACAGCAGGAAGGCGGTGATCAACAGCACCGCGCCGACCCCGATGACGGTGAGGCGGCGGGCCACCAGGCGGCGGAGCTCGACTCCGGTGAGCCGGATCATCGGTCGCCTCCCAAACCCTCGTCGGCGGTCAACTCGAGGAAGACGGACTCGAGGTCGGCACGGACCGGGACCAGTTCGGATACGTACAACTCCTGCTGGGCCAGCTGTCTCGTCACCTCCGATGGATGCTCCGCTCCGTCGACGTACAAGTAGTTGCCGTCAGCCCGCACTGTCAGACCGGCCGAGGTCAGGATCCGGGCCGCGGCCTCCTGCTGCGCCCGCGGATCGCCGGCCGGACCGCCGAGTGCGACCTTCACGGTCGATCTGCCACTGCCGCCGATCACCTCGGCGACGGTGCCGGTGGCCAGCAACCGGCCGTGACCGATGATCGAGACGGTGTCGGCGACCTGCTCGACCTCGGCCAGGATGTGGCTGCTGACCAGCACGGTCCGGCCCTGCGCGCCGAGGCTGCGCATGGTCTCGCGGATCTCCCGGATGCCGGCCGGGTCGAGGCCGTTGGTCGGCTCGTCGAAGATCAGCAGGTCCGGCTCCTTCAGCAAGGTGGCGGCGATCGCCAGCCGCTGCTTCATCCCGAGCGAGTAGGTCCTGAACCGGTCCTTGCCGCGGTCGCCCAGCGAGGTCTCCTCGAGTACTTCGCCGACCCGCGTTCGCGGCGCGCCGATCGCGTCGGCGAGCAGTTCGAGGTTCTTCCGGCCGGAGAAGGCGGGAAAGAACTTCGGCGACTCGACGATCGCGCCGATCCGGCCGACCACCTCGGGCAGGTGCTCGGGGACCACCCGGTCGAAGACCGTCATGGTGCCCGCGTCCGCGCGGACCAGGCCGAGCAGCATCCGGATCGAGGTCGTCTTGCCGGAACCGTTGGGCCCGAGGAAGCCGTGCACGCCGCCGATCGGCACCTCCAGGTCCAGCCCCTGGACCGCGACCACCCGCCGGCCGCGCCGGGTGCGATAGGTCTTGCGTAGGGCCTGTGTACGGATGGCCAGGTCCGGCATGGCATCCCTCTCGTCCGCGCCCCCTCACCGAGGGGAGGCTCATCTTCGCAGAGGAAGACGTCCACCCCACGGCGTTTGGCGCCGACCGCCCGGCCTCATGCCGTTCAAATACCCCTGCCCCGTATTGGGGAAGACTTGCATTGGATACCCCAAGGGGGTAACGTACGTCGCGTCGACATACCCCCGAGGGGTAGCAGCAGGAGAAGAGGAACCCGCCATGACCACCGAAGAGCAGACCGAGCACGTGCACGGCTACACCTCCGAGAAGTCCAGTCACCTCAAGCGGCTGCGGCGGATCGAGGGGCAGGTTCGCGGGCTGCAGCGGATGGTCGAGGAGGACAAGTACTGCATCGACATCCTGACCCAGGTGTCGGCCGCCACGAAGGCGTTGCAGTCCTTCTCCCTGGAACTGCTGGACGAGCACCTGTCGCACTGCGTGGTCGAGGCCGCGCAGCGGGGCGGGCCGGAGGCGGAGGAGAAGGTCCGCGAGGCCTCCGACGCGATCGCCCGGCTCGTCCGCAGCTGAACAGCACACACAACCGAGCAAGGAGCACCGCTATGACCACCACGACCTACTCCGTCACCGGCATGACCTGCGGCCACTGCACCGCCGCCGTCACCGAGGAGCTCAGCAAGCTGTCCGGCGTCCAGCAGGTCAGCATCGACCTCAACGCCGGCGGCACCTCCGCGGTGCACGTGACGAGTGAGTCCGCCCTCGACGACGCCGCCGTACGCGAGGCCGTCGACGAGGCGGGCTACGAGCTGGCCGCCTCCTCCCCGGGCGCGAGGGCATGACCCGGGCTGTCGCGGTCCGGCTCGGCGCGTTCGCTGGTGCACTGGCGCTGGCGTTCGCCGGCGCGTTCGCACTGGGCTCCGTGGTCGACCCGGTCGCGGCAGCCGATCCGGGCGCCCACGCCGACGGCCAGGACGGCGGGATGACCGACGGTATGGGCGAGCAGGCCGGCGAGCATGGCGAAGGACACAGCGAGACCGGTGGGCAGCTCCCCGGGCTCGCGGTGTCCGAGTCCGGCTACACGCTGGTCCCGGCGACGACGTTCTTCCAGCCGGGCAAGCAGGAGAGCCTGCGCTTCACGATCCAGGGCCCGGACGGCAAGCCCGTCACGCAGTACACCGAGACCCATGAGAAGGACCTGCACCTGATCGTCGTACGGCGGGACCTGTCCGGGTTCCACCACGTGCACCCGACCAGGGCGGCGGACGGCACCTGGAGCATCCCGTTCACGTTCACCGCGGGTGGCACCTGGCGGATGTTCGCCGACTTCCAGCCGGCCGGGCTCGGCAAGACGCTGACACTCGGTACCGATCTCAACGTCTCCGGTCTCTACATCCCGGTCCCGATGAGCGAGCCCGCGAGCATCTACAGCTTCGACGGGTACGACGTGACGCTGGCGGGCAAGCCTGTCGCCGGCAAGGAGGCCGAACTGGTCTTCACCATCACCAAGGCCGGCCAGCCGGTCAAGGACCTGCAGCCGTACCTCGGGGCGTTCGGGCACCTGGTGTCCTTGCGCGGTGGCGACCTCGCCTACCTGCACACGCACCCGTCCGAGGAAGCGACGGCAGGGATGAAGGGCGGTCCGGAGATCAAGTTCGGCACCACCTTCCCGACCGCCGGCACGTACAGCCTGTTCCTGGACTTCCAGCACGCGGGCAAGGTGCACACCGCCGAGTTCACCGTGAACGTCGGCGCAACCGGTACTTCGATCGTCCCGCCGACCGCGCTGCCGAGCACGGCACCCGCGACCCCGGGGCACGAAGAAACCCCGCACGGCCACTGAGAGGAGGCCCAGCAATGACCACCCCCGACAACTCCGTGGAACTCATCATCGGTGGCATGACGTGTGCCTCCTGCGCGAACCGGGTCGAGAAGAAGCTCAACCGGATGGACGGCGTCACCGCGACCGTCAACTACGCCACCGAGAAGGCGAAGGTGACGTTCGCCGAGGGCATCAGCACCGACGAACTGGTCGCCACCGTCGAAGCCACCGGCTATACCGCCGCGTTGCCGGCTCCCCCGGCAGCCGACAGGGCCGAACCGGCCGACGAGCTGAAGCCGCTGCGCAACCGGCTCTTCACCAGCCTCGCGCTGGCGACCCCGGTCATCGCGCTGGGCATGATTCCGGCGCTGCAGTTCAACTTCTGGCAGTGGGCGTCGCTGACGCTTGCCGCGCCGGTGGTCACCTGGGCGGCCTGGCCGTTCCACAAGGCGACCTGGACGAACCTGCGGCACGGTGCCGCGACGATGGACACGCTGATCTCGGTCGGCGTGGTGAGCGCCTTCCTCTGGTCGCTCTACGCGCTGTTCATCGGCGAGGCGGGCCGGCCCGGCATGAAGATGCCGTTCACCCTGATCCCGTCCCGGGGCAGCGGCGCCGAGGAGATCTACCTCGAGGTCGCGGCCGGCGTCACCACCTTCATCCTGGCCGGCCGGTACTTCGAGGCGCGGGCCAAGCGCCGCTCCGGCGCGGCTCTGAAGGCCCTGCTGGAGCTGGGCGCCAAGGACGTCGCCGTACTGCGCAACGGCGCCGAGGTCCGGATCCCCGCCGATCAACTTGCTGTGGGCAACGAGTTCGTCGTCCGGCCGGGTGAGAAGATCGCCACCGACGGCGTGATCGTCACCGGCAGCAGCGCGGTGGACGCGTCGATGCTGACCGGGGAGTCAGTCCCGGTCGAGGTCGGCGAGGGTGACTCCGTCGTCGGCGCCACCGTGAACGCCGGCGGCCGGCTGGTCGTCCGGGCCACCCGGGTCGGTTCCGACACGCAGTTGGCACAGATGGCGCGGCTGGTGGAGGACGCGCAGAACGGCAAGGCCGCGGTCCAGCGGTTGGCCGACCGGGTCTCCGGGGTGTTCGTGCCGATCGTGATCGCGCTGGCCCTGGGCACGCTCGGGTTCTGGCTCGGCAACGGCTCGCCGATCGAGGTCGCCTTCACCGCGGCCGTGGCCGTCCTGATCATCGCTTGCCCTTGTGCGCTTGGACTGGCGACCCCGACGGCCCTGATGGTGGGGACGGGTCGGGGGGCTCAGTTGGGCATCCTGATCAAGGGTCCCGAGGTGCTGGAGTCCACCCGTCGCGTCGACACCGTAGTACTGGACAAGACCGGCACAGTGACGACCGGGCGGATGGCACTGGCCGACGTACTGCTTGCCGAGGGCGAGGACCGTGCGGAGGTACTGCGGTTGGCCGGGGCGCTGGAGCACTCCAGTGAGCACCCGATCGCCCAGGCGATCGCCCGAGGGGCTGCTGACGAGCTTGGCAAACTCCCGGACGTCGAGGACTTCGGCAACGTCGAGGGTCTCGGAGTGCAGGGGATCGTCGAGGGGCACGCAGTACTGGTCGGGCGGACGCGGTTGCTGGAGGAGTGGAGCCAGTACCTGCCTGAGTCCCTCGCCCACGCGAAGGAGCACGCCGAATCAGAAGGCAGTACTGCGGTCGCGGTCGGCTGGGATGGCAAGGCCCGGGCCGTGCTGGTGGTCGCGGACACGGTCAAGCCCAGTTCTGCCGAGGCGATCAAGCAGTTGCGGGCACTCGGGCTGCGGCCGGTCCTGCTCACCGGGGACAACGAGGCAGTGGCGCGGAAGGTCGCGGCCGAGGTGGGGATCGAGGACGTCATCGCCGAGGTGTTGCCGGCCGACAAGGTCGACGCGGTGAAGAAGTTGCAGGCCGAGGGCCGGGTGGTCGCGATGGTCGGCGACGGCGTGAACGACGCGGCCGCGCTCGCCCAGGCCGACCTCGGCCTGAGCATGGGCACCGGCACCGACGTGGCGATCGAGGCCAGCGACCTGACGTTGGTCCGCGGCGACCTCCGCTCGGCCGCCGACGCGATCCGGCTGGCCCGGAAGACCCTCGGCACCATCAAGGGCAACCTCTTCTGGGCCTTCGCCTACAACGTCGCCGGCCTCCCGCTCGCCGCCGCCGGCCTCCTCAACCCGATGCTGGCGGGCGCCGCGATGGCTTTCAGCTCAGTCTTCGTAGTCACCAACAGCCTCCGTCTCCGCCGCTTCCAGCCCCTCACCCCAACCGACAGCTGAAACACAGTCGCCGTCCGGAGGAATCCTTCGGACGGCGATGTGTTGTCAGCGGAGCCAGGCGGTGGTGTCGGAGGGGAGGCGGCCTTCCTCGAGCGGGCTGCTGGTGAGGAGGATCTCGGTGTACGGCAGGAGGTCGATCGAGTCAGGGGTGAGGTTGACGAGGCAGGTGAGGGATTCCCGGGTGAAAGCGAGTACGCCGGGGGCCGAGTCGAGCCAGGTGAGGGTGCCGTCGCCCAGGGATTGCCGACGGAGCTTCAACCCGTCGCGGTAGAGGGCGAGCATGGAGTTCTGATCGGCCTGCTGAGACTCGACGGTGAGGTTCTTCCAGTCGGCGGGTTGCGGCAGCCACGTAGTACCGGAGCCGAAGCCGAACGGGGGCTCCTTGCCCGACCACGGGATCGGAACACGGCAGCCGTCGCGGCCACGGTCCGCGCCGCCGGAGCGGGCCCACAGCGGGTCCTGCAGCAGTTCGTCCGGCAAATCCTCCACCTCAGGCAGGCCCAACTCCTCGCCCTGGTAGACATACAGCCCACCCGGCAACGCCATCGCGAGCAGAGCAGCAGCGCGCGCCCGGCGCTCACCTAGTACAGGATCCGTCTCCATCCCGTGCTTCCGATCCTGATGCGAGAACGACGTGTCAGGACGCCCGTACTTCGTGACGGGCCGGGTGACGTCGTGGTTCGACAGCACCCACGTAGGAGGTGCTCCGATCGGGACGTGCGTGGCCAGTGTCAGGTCGATCGACGCCCGCAACTCCTCGGCGATCCACGGCCGCGATAGGAAGTCGAAGTTGAACGCGGTCTGCATCTCGTCCGGCCGCAGGTAGAGCGCGAACCGCTCCTGGTCCGGCATCCACATCTCGCCGACCAGGAACCGGCCCTCGTAGGAGTCGGTGATCTGCCGCCAGCCGCGGTACACCTCGTGCACCTCGTCGTGGTCCGTGTACGACTCCTCGACGCTGTCCAGATCCTTGAAGAGCACGGCAGCGCTGTCGATCCGGATGCCGTCGACCCCGCGGTCGAGCCAGAACCTGAGGATGTCGTGGAACTCGTCGACCACCTCGGGATTGTGCCAGTTGAAGTCGGGCTGCTCGGGCGCGAACAAGTGCAGATACCACTGACCATCGGAAACCTGGGTCCAGGCCGGGCCGTTGAAGATCGACTGCCAGTCGTTCGGCGGCAGCCCACCGTCCCGGCCGTCGCGGAACAGGAAGCGCTCGCGCTCGACCGATCCCGGGCCGGCTGCCAGCGCCTGGACGAACCAGTCCTGCTGGTCCGAGCCGTGGTTGGGCACGATGTCGATGATGGTGCGGATCCCCAGCGCGTGTGCTTCCTCGATGTAGGCCTCGGCCTCGGCGAGGGTGCCGAAGCTCGGGTCGATCGCGCGGTAGTCGGCCACGTCGTACCCGCCGTCGGCCATCGGCGACGGGTACCACGGGTTCAGCCAGATCGCGTCGATGCCCAGCTCGGCCAGGTACGGCAGCCTGGCCCGCAGCCCCGCGAGATCACCGATCCCGTCACCGTTGCCGTCGGCAAAGCTGCGCAGGTACACCTGGTAGATCGCGGCTCCGCGCCACCACGTTTCCGACATTGCTTCTCCTTAGGGGTTGGGGGAATCAGCCTTTGAGGCTTCCGGCGGTGAGACCCGCCATGATGCTGCGCTGGAACACGAAGAAGACCAGGATCGTCGGCAGGCTGGCGATCACCAGCGCCGCGATCAGTACGTTCTGTGGCATCTGCGCGGACAGCGACGCGATGCCGACGCTGATCGACATCTTGTCGGTCTCGGGCAGCACCAGCAGCGGCCAGACGAAGTCCTTCCAGACCGTCACCACCGACAGGATCGACACCACGCCGAGGATCGGCCGGGACACCGGCAGCACGATCGACCACAGGATCCGCAGCGGTGACGCGCCGTCGATCTCGGCGGCTTCCAGCAGCTCGCGCGGGATCGAGTCGAAGAACCGCTTGAGCAGGAAGATGAAGAACCCGTTCGCTGCCGCCGGCAACCAGATCGCCCACGGGGTGTTCAGCAGGTTCCAGTGGAACAGCGGCACGTCCTTGGCGACCAGGTAGGTCGGCAGCAGCAGCACCATCGGCGGGATCATCAGCGTGGCCAGCATCAGCCCGAGGATCAGCTTGCCGAAGAACGGCCGGAGCTTGGACAACGCGTACGCCGCCGTCACGTCGACCGCGAGCGTGAACAGCCACGCGCCACCGGCGTACAGGGCGGTGTTCCGCAGGAAGACGCCGAGCTGGAGCTGGTTCCAGGCCTCCTGGTAGACGCCGAAGTCATATTCCTTCGGGAAGAAGCTCGGCGGGATCTGCGCCAGCTCGTCCGGCGACTTCAGCGCGCCGGTCACCATCCAGTACAGCGGGAAGACGAAGGCCACGGTGAAGCCGACCACGACGACCACCAGGACCGTCCAGTAGGTCAGCTTGCCGCGCCAGGACCGCAACGACAGCGGCGACACCAGGCCTCTGGTCTCGGCGCCCCGGCCCTTGCCGTTCTTCTTCCTCGTACTGCGCGGCGCCGGGGCGGGCGGGGTCGCCTGGAGCACCGGCTGCGGTTGCAGGGTCGTTGTCATCGGCCACCTTCGTTGTCTCGCGAGACGCGCAGGTAGATCGTGGAGAACACCAGCAGCACCACCATCAGCATCAGGCCGAGCGCGCCACCGCCGCCGAAGTCGCCGAAGTTGAACGCGTACTGGTACATCAGGTAGGCCACCGTCACGGTCGCGTTCTCGGGACCGCCGCCGGTCAGCAGGTACGGCTCGATGAACACCTGCATGGTCGCGACCACCTGGAGCAGCAGCATCACCAGCAGGATCAGCTTGGTCTGCGGGATCGTCACGTGCCAGACCCGCCGGAACAGGCCGGCGCCGTCGAGTTCGGCCGACTCGTACAGCTCGCCCGGGATGCTCTGCAGCGCCGCCAGATAGATGAGCGTGCCGGTGCCGAGGTTCATCCAGGTGGACACGAGAACCAGGGAAATGAGCGCGGTGCTGGTCGAGTCGAGCCAGGCCAGCGGCGGGAGGCCGAAGCCGTCCAGGACCTGGTTGAACAGGCCGGAGCCCGGGTCGTAGAACCATTTGAACAGCAGTACGGCGACCGCCGGGGGGAGCATCACCGGGAGGTAGACGACGAACCTCAGGTAGGCGACGGCATGCCGCAACTCGTTGAGGACCACGGCGAGCACGAACGGTACGGCGTACCCGACGACCAGCGCGAGGGCGCTGAAGGCGGCCGTGTTCAGCCACGCGGACCGGAAGGCCGGGTCCTCGATCACGGTGCGGAAGTTGTCGAAGCCGACCCACTTGGCCGGATCGACGAAGTTGTTCTCCTGGAAGCTGAGGATGATCTCGCGGATCATCGGATACCAGGAGAAGAAGGCGAAACAGATCAGCGCCCCGCACAGGAACCCGTACGCCGTGAGGTTGCGGCCCACCGCCCGACGCGCCGCGCCATTCTTTTCAAAGGGGTGCGCCGCACCCGGAGGAAGGGCACGGCGCACCGGCGGCTTGGAGGTAATGGCCATCAGGTGTTCTTGGCGAGGATCTTGTTGGCCTTGCTCTCGGCGTCGGAGAGCAGTTTGTCGATGTCGGCATCCTTGCGGGTGAGCACCGCGGACATCGCCACGTCGAGTACGGCGTACAACTCCTGCGCCTTCGGCGGCTCGAGCTTGTTGGTGATGCTCGCCTGCGCGGTCACGTACGGGGTGAAGTGGTCGACCGGGACGGTGGCGAACTTCTTCCGCAGTTCGGTGATCTCCTTGCCGGGCGCGCTGTCGCCGTACAGGTCCGGGATCGGCAGTCCGACCGGGCGGCCCTGGGCCTTGGAGCGCTCGTAGTTGAACTGGCCCTGGCCCGGCGTCAGTTCGTGGAACTCCAGCCAGAGCAGGCCGGCCTTGATCTTCTCCGGCGTCGCCTTCGGGTTGAACATGTACCCGTCGCCGCCGCTGAGCGAGGCCTTGCCCTCGGACTCCGGCACCGCGGCGACACCGTAGTCCTCGAACTTGCCCTGGAAGTCGTTGTTGACCGACTGGACCACGTCCGGCGCGCCGATCATCATGCCGAGCTTGCCCGAGCCCATCATCCGCATCAGGTCTTCCCACTGCAGCAACTGCTTGGTGCCCATGCTGTTGTCGTTCCAGCGCATCTGCTTCAGGTTCTCCAGCACGGCCTTGCCCTCGGCGCTGTTGAAGGCCGCGGACTTGCCGTCCTCGCTCACCATCGAGCCACCCCGCGCGTACAGGGAGGTGGCGAAGTGCCAGCCGCCGGTGTTGCCGGCGCTGTACTCACCGAAGCCGGTGTAGCCGGCGCCGAGCCCGGCGATCTTCTTGGCGGCCTCCTGCACCTCGGCCCAGGTCTTCGGCGGCGAGTCCGGGTTCAGCCCGGCCTGGGTGAACAGTTTGCGGTTGTAGACCAGTCCCATGTTGTAGTTGTTGCGCGGCAGCCCGTACGTCTTGTCGCCGTCCTTGAAGACACTCTGGACGTCGGGGCGGATGTCCTTGAGCGCCTTCACGCTGCCGACGTGCTCGCTGATGTCGGCGGCCTGCTTGGCCTTGATGATCTTCTGGACGTCGGTGTAGTAGACGTAGAAGACGTCCTCCTGACTACCGCCGGCCAGTTTGGCCTGGAAGGTGTCCGGGTTGATGCAGGGAAACGCGTCCTTGCTCTGGATCGTGATGTTCGGGTGCAACTTCTGGAAGGCCGCGACATCCTCGTCCCAGGCCGTGCGTTCCTTCGCGTTGCTCTTCGGCGGCTGGCATCCCACCGTGATGGTGACCGGCGCGTCCGCACCCGCGGATCCCTGGGCAGCCGGCTTGTCCTCGTCCCCGGATCCACAGGACGCGGCCGCCAGGCCCAGCCCTGCCACGAGCAACAGGCTTGCCGGCCGGCGCCAACCGGCCGCTGACACCCTGCGGTGGCTCGTTGTCCTCATCGATCTGCCCTTCTCGAAACGGCACCGGTCTGAGCCGGCCCACGATGGCGAGGGCGAGTCCCGCCCCTTGATGTGGTCCGTACCGTAGGCAATCTGACGGGATCAGCGCAATACTTCGATCTCAAGTTGCAAAAACGTGACTGCACTGCGGAACTGGCGGAGATCGCCAAGAGATGCTCGGTTGTCCGCCGTTGTCAGCGCCGTGGCGCCTAACCCCGGTGGACCTCCACGCCGTCGGTGGTGATGACGATCGGCGCCCAGGACCGGTCGGCGATGCCATCGCTGTCACGCAGGTGCACCAACCGGCGGCCGTAGAAGACGAACCCGTCGACCACCTTCGGGTCGTACACGTAGTGGGCGATCGGGGTGCTCGCCGTGATGTCGGGCGCGTAGTCCATCCGGCGGAGCAGGAACTTGTCGTCGTAGTAGAAGACCTGCTCGGGATTGTGGTTCGGGAGGTTCGACGGGAAGGTCACCGCGAGCCGGCGCCAGGTCTCACCGCCCTCCTGCCACGGCTCGATCTCGTGCGCCTCGACCCCGGGATAGGTGAAGAGGAAAGGCTCCACGAAGTAGTTCCAGTTCGCCGTACCGGTGAAGTAGGCGACGTGCGCCCGATCCCACTTCGTCTCCAGCGTGTACTCCGGGAACGAGGTCAGCGGGTCGTCCCGGCGCTCCACCTCCCGGCCGGCGGCGTCCAGGATCCGCACCTGCGCGGGATCGCCCTCGAACACGGCCGTCGACTCCGCGCCGACGAACGGCGACAACGTACTGCGCTCCTGGCGGGCGTCCACCGTGAGCGTCTGCTGCTTGCGGATGTCGGGCCAGCCGACGCCGTCCCAGAACGGTCCATCCAGTGACAACTTGGCCGTCAGGCCGGTCACCTTCGCCCAGTTCTCCAGCCCGCCGTGCACCTCGAGCACCTTCGCCAGCAACGCGTCCATCTCCACCGCTCCTCATTCCACCCTTCGGACTCTCTGCCACCCCCAATATGACCGACCGTCTTGCCGATGTCAAGACGACCGGTCATTTTGTAGATTCGGGGAGGATTTCACCCTCATCCAGGGGTGTAATCCTCCCCAAACCCACCCCGGGGCCGCGCTAGCGGAGGAGCCGAGCCAGGGGTCAGGGGTCAGGGGTCAGGGGTCAGGGGTCAGGCGGGGATGGTGGAGGTGGTTTTGAGGCGGGCGGTGGAGGCGCGGACGACGAGTTCGGGTTCGAAGAGGAGTTCGTCGGCGGGGACCGCGGCACGCTCGATCAGGGCTACGAGCATGTCCACGGCAGCCCGGCCCATCGCGTCGATCGGCTGCCGGACGGTGGTCAGGGGCGGGTCGGTGCAGTTCATCATCGCGGAGTCGTCGTAACCGATCACCGAGACGTCGTCGGGAACCGACAGCCCGGCCCGCCGTACTGCGCGGATCGCGCCGAGAGCCAGGATGTCGCTGGCGCAGACGATGCCGGTGGCTCCGTGCTTGACCAGCCGGGTGGCCGCCGCGTGCCCACCTTCCAGCGAGAACATCGTGTGCTCGACCAACTCCGGATCCGCCTCCGGCGAGGCCATGAAGGCGTCCAGCTTGCGCCGGGAGGGGATGTGGTCGCGCGGGCCGAGCACCATCCCGATCTTCTGGTGGCCGAGCGCCCGGAGGTGCCCGATCGCCATTTCCGCGGCGACCACGTCGTCGGACGAGACCTGCGGGAAGCCAAGGTGGTCGACGGCCGCGTTGACCAGTACGGTCGGCAGCCGGCGCTCCTGGATCAGTTCGTAGTGCCCATGAGGCGCGTCGGCCTGGGCGTAGAACCCACCCGCGAAGACGACACCCGACACCTGTTGCTGCAAGAGCAGGTCGACATAGTCGGCTTCCGACACTCCGCCGACAGTCCGCGTGCACAGCAACGACGTGAAGCCCTGCTGCGCCAGCGCTCCCCCGACGACCTCGGCGAACGCCGGGAAGATCGGGTTCTGCAACTCCGGCAGCACCAGTCCGACCAGCCGCGCCCGATCCCCGCGCAACTGCGTCGGCCGCTCGTAGCCCAGCACGTCCAGCGCGGTCAGCACCGCCTCCCGGGTCGCCTCGGACACCCCGGGCTTCCCGTTCAGCACCCGGCTGACGGTCGCTTCGCTCACGCCGACCTTCTTGGCCACCTCAGCAAGACGTCGTGTCATAACGCAAACAGTACGCCATATCGCGCAAGTTCTTGCGGCCGCTTGCGTTCGTTACCCGAGCCGTCAGGAACTGACACACTGGGGTGCGTGCCTCGCTTCGTCGCCACCCGCCCGGACACCGGTCT
This sequence comes from Kribbella sancticallisti, assembly GCF_039530625.1. Classification (NCBI taxonomy): domain Bacteria; kingdom Bacillati; phylum Actinomycetota; class Actinomycetes; order Propionibacteriales; family Kribbellaceae; genus Kribbella; species Kribbella sancticallisti. The sequence continues at coordinate 38,194 of NZ_BAAAOS010000041.1, forward strand.
GTTGTCGCTCCCGTGGGAGATCCCGCTGGAGGACTGGCCGGAGGATCAGCTCGTCGCGCTGCCGCGCGGTATCTCCCGGCACGTCGTCCGCTTCGTCCGGGTCAGCGGCAGCGTCTACGCGATCAAAGAGGTGATGGAACACCTCGCGATGCACGAGTACCGGCTGCTGCGCGACCTCGAACGGCTGGACTCGCCCTCGGTCGAACCCGTCGGCGTCATCACCGACCGGCTGGACAAGTCCGGCGAACCGCTCGACTCGATCCTGGTCACCCGGCACCTGCAGTTCTCCCTGCCGTACCGCGCGCTGTTCTCCAGCACGCTGCGCCCGGACACGGTCAACCGGTTGATCGACGCGCTGGTCGCGCTGATCGTCCGGCTGCACCTGCTCGGCTTCTTCTGGGGCGACTGCTCGCTGTCGAACACGCTCTTCCGCCGCGACGCCGGCGCCTTCGCGGCGTACCTGGTGGACGCGGAGACCGGTGAGCTGCACCAGGACATCTCCGACGGCCAGCGCGCCCACGACCTGTACACCGCCGAGATCAACCTGTTCGGCGAGCTGTCCGACCTGCAGGAGGGTGGCCTGCTCGACGAGGACATCGACCCGCTGGAGACGGTCCAGTCGATCACCGCCCGGTACGAGGCGCTCTGGAAGGAGCTGACCGCGCCGGAGGAGTTCCACACCGACGAGATGCACCGGCTGGACTCGCGGATCCGGCGGCTGAACGAGCTCGGCTTCGACGTCGCCGAGATCGACATCATCACCGACTGGGACGGCAGCCAGGTGCGGATCCAGCCGAAGGTGGTGGACGCCGGCCACCACAGCCGCCGGCTGCTGCGGCTGACCGGGCTGGACGTCGAGGAGAACCAGGCCCGCCGGCTGCTGAACGACCTGGACTCGTTCGCCGCGGCGACGGACCAGCAGAACGAGGACGAGGAGATCGTCGCGCACCAGTGGCTGAGCGAGGTGTTCGAGCCGGTGGTGCGGGTGGTGCCGCGGGACATGAAGCGCAAGCTCGAGCCCGCCGAGGTGTTCCACGAGGTGCTCGAACACCGCTGGTTCCTGTCCGAGGAGGCCGGCCACGAGGTGGACACGATGCAAGCGGCCCGCTCGTACGTGAACGACGTACTGCGGGCCAAGCCGGACGAGAAGCTCACGCTGCCACCGCCGCCACCGGGCGAATCGGAGTAAATCGCGCCGCCCGTGCAACGTTCCCGGGGTGGCCGGCGTGGTACGGGTGGGAGGTGGGATGACCGACGACGATCAGCCGCCGGAATTCGACACGTGGGTGCGGCAGCGGGGGGCCTCGCTGCTGCGGTTCGCGTACCTCGTCACGCGTGACCACAGCCGGGCTGAGGAGGCCGTGCAGGACGCTCTCGTCGCCGCCTACCCACGCTGGTCCCGGATCCTGCAGCACGGCGACCCGGAGGCGTACGTCCGCCGCTCGATCGTGAACGCCGACATCTCCCGCTGGCGCCGGTTCTTCCGGCGCGAGACCCCGATCAGCGACTCGACCCTGTTCGAAGCGAACCCCCACGGCCAGGCGAGCGACCATGCCGGTGATCACGCCGAGCAGGACGCCGTCTGGGCCTTGTGCGCCTCCCTGCCGACCAAACAGCGCGCGGCCGTGGTGCTGCGTTACTACGAAGGACTTCCGGACGCGGACATCGCCGAGATCCTCGGCTGCACCGCCGGAACGGTCCGCTCCCAGATCCACCGAGCCCTGGCGTCCCTCCGGACCGCCCTGAACAGTCCCGAGGAGGTCAGCACCCGATGACCACACCCGAAGAACGTCCCGAACTGCTGCACACCGAGAGCGTGCTCACCGAGACCCTGGACCGCCACGCCGCCGAGGCGCCTGCCGATGACGCCCTTCTGTCCGGCGTCCACCGCCGCCTCCGCCGCCGCCGTACCGGCCGCACCATCAGCGTCGCAGTACTGGCGTGTGCTGCTGTGGCCGCCGGCGTCAGCGTCGGCAACTCCCTCACTCCTGAGGTCACGCCGGCGCAGAGCCCGGTCGCAGAGCCGCAGAGCACGCCGGTTGGCGAAGCCGAGATGGCTGCCAAAAGGCTGAGCAACCAACACGCTGGAGCCACCTCGTGGCGGTGGGAGTCGTACAAGAATGTTCAGGTCCAGGTGCCTGCCAGTTGGAACAACTATGTGTCGGGCCCGGCGCCCTGCGCACAGGGACCGACGGTCGGCCGGTTCGGACCGTGGCTCGAAGGCCGACGGAGCTGCGCGGTGGCGGTCAGGCCGCTGGCCGAGCGTCAGGAGTACCTCTGGTTCGACGACGTGCAGCAGCCGGGCGTGAAGCAGTACGACGGCGGCTGGACCGAGGAGACCCGCGACGTCGGCGGCGTCCACGTCAGCGTGCTCACCAGGAACGACGCCCTCCGCAAGCGCGTCCTCGACTCCGCGGTCGAACACGACGGACCTGACGTGTACGGCTGCACGTCCACCGACGTCGGTGGACCCGAGGCAGGCAAGGCCTTGTCCTCCCTGGGCACGGTCACCGCGGTGAACATCTGCGAGTACTGGGGCGGTGGAGTCAGCGAGGTTCCGGAGAAGGTGCTCATCTCCGGCTCACGGCTCGTGGGAGCACAAGCCAAGGCAGTGGGGGCGGCACTGACAGGCGGAAGGGTGATCACCCCCGAGGGCAACGAATTCCGGTACAGCAACTGCAGCGATGACGGCGGCCGGACCTTCAAGATCACCGCCTACGGGACCGGCGGCACCTGGTCGACCGTCGTGCGCTACTCGACCTGCTACCCCATCCCGGTCGCCACCACCTACGGGCAGGAAAGCTCACCGACGCTCGTCGAGTTGATTCGCACCGGCGTTCACAAACCGTCCCAGCTCGACGACCTCATCGACGTCCCCTCGGGCTTCACCCCGCCGGAACGCTGAGCCACTCAGCCCCCGGGAACCGCCACTGGCAGCCCGAGCACGTCCGCAGCGGCAATCAGCCTCGCGTCATACGTCACGAAGGCTGTCAGGTCGTCACCCAGTACGGCGTCCGCCGTGGCAAGGTGGACCGCGTCGAGGGGTCGGATGCGAGGGTCGTCGTAGGCAGCGGCTGTGGTGCGGACGATCTCGTCGATCTCGTAGACCGCGATCCGCGCGAGCGCCGCGGGGACGCCGGCCAGGAGCGCGGGCTCAGTACGCCGAAGTGCTCGCGGCAACTCCACCTCGGCCAGGGCTGACGAGACGAGCAACGCGCCTTGATCGGCGATCCAGTCGACCAGCGCATCCGACTCCACCTGGCCGGCGGTGACGGCTGTGCGGGCAGCAGGCGAGCGACGAGCACGCCGCGCTCGGTGATCTCGATCTTTCGAGTCCTGGACCGGTTCGACAGAGAAAGTACGGGTGTCCCCAGGCGGGAAACCCGTTGTCCACAGAGACTTTTCAGCGCGGGGGCATCCGGAGGGCGCCGTCCAGCCGGATGACCTCACCGTTGAGGAGTTGGTTGGAGACGATGTGGTCGACGAGAGCGGCGTACTCCGACGGGCGGCCGAGGCGGGCCGGGTGGGGCACCTGCTGCTCCAGGACCGTACGGGCGTCCTCGGGGAGGCCGGCCAGCATCGGGGTCTCCATCGTGCCGGGGGCGATGGTGACCACCCGGATGCCCTTGTCGGCCAGGTCGCGGGCCGCGGTCAGGGTGAGGCCGACGATGCCGCCCTTGCTGGCCGCGTACGCCGCCTGGCCGATCTGGCCGTCGTACGCGGCGATCGACGCGGTCATCACCACGACGCCGCGGTCGCCGTCCTCGCCGGCCGGCAGCGCGATCATCCGCTCGGCGGCGAGCCGGAGCACGTTGAAGGTGCCGATCAGGTTGACCTCGACCACCTGCCGGAAGGTTGCCAGCGGCAACGGACCCTTGCGGCCGACGACCCGGCCGGGGGTGGCGATGCCGGCGCAGGTGACGACCAGCCGCAGGTCGCCCAGCGATCCCGCGGCATCGAGGGCGGCGGTGACCGCGGCCTCGTCGGTGACATCGGTGGGGACGAAGACGACCCGGTCGCCCAACTCCTCGGCGATCGCCTTGCCCGCCGACGACGGCAGGTCGCAGATCACCACGCCGGCGCCGGACTCCGCGATCCGGCGCACGGTGGCCTCACCGAGCCCGGAACCACCACCGGTGACGAGAGCGACATCGGACCGGCCAAGCTTCATCGAACACTCCTGAGCAAATCGCGGCTGATCACCAGGCGCTGAATCTGGTTGGTTCCTTCGAAGATCTGGGTCACCTTGGCCTCGCGCATGTAGCGCTCGGCCGGGAACTCGCGGGTGTAACCGTAGCCACCGAGCACCTGGACCGCGTCGGTGGTCACCTTCATCGCCGCGTCCGTGCAGACCAGCTTGGCGATCGCCGCCTGCTGGGTGAACGGCCTGCCGAGGTCACGCCGCCGAGCGGCCTGCAGGTACGTCGCCCGGGCGGACTCCACCGCGGCCGCCATGTCCGCCAGCAGGAACTGCATCCCCTGGAAGTCCGCGATCGCGTGACCGAACTGCTTCCGCTCCAGCGCGTACTTCGCCGCCTCGTCGAGCGCGGCCTGAGCCAGCCCGACGGCGCAGGCCGCGATCCCCAGCCGGCCCGAGTCCAGCGCGGACAGCGCGATGCGCATCCCTTGACCCTCGGAACCGATCAGGTTCGCCACCGGCACGCGGACGCGGTCGTAGTTGACCAGCGTCGTAGTGGATCCGGTCAGGCCCATCTTCCGCTCGGGCGCACCGAAGCTGAGCCCTTCCGTGGTGGCCGGCACGTGGAACGCGGAGATGCCGTGCTTCGGATCGGCCGAAGTACGGGCGAAGGTGGTGTAGAAGTCGGCGTGTGAGCCGTGGGTGATCCAGGACTTGGTGCCGCTGAGCACATAGTGGTCGCCGTCGCGGACCGCCTTCGTCGTCATCGCGCTGATGTCCGAACCGGCCTGCGGCTCCGACAACGCGTACGCGCCGAGCAGGTCGCCGCCGATCATGTCGGGCAGCAGCAGTTCGCGCTGGTCCGGGGTGCCGAAGGTCGCAAGGGCGTAGCTGGTCATCGTGTGGACGGACAGGCCGACCCCGACCGACATCCAGGCGGCGGCGATCTCCTCGAGCATCTGCAGATAGACCTCGTACGGCTGCTCGGCGCCGCCGTACGCCTCCGGGTACGGCAGGCCCAGCAGGCCGGCCTTGCCGAGCGTGCGGAACGCCTCCCGCGGGAAGGTCTCGGTCTCCTCGGCGTGGGCGGCGTGCGGCGCGAGCTCGTGCTCGCACAGATCCCGGACCAGGCCCAGCAGGTCGGTGGACTCCTCGGTCGGGAGCAAGCGATCGACTGCCATCAGGCACCCCTCTCAACAGCTGCCCGAAATGATACTCCTATTGATACTGAAGACCATAACTCCGTATCGTTCTATGCTGTCTCGATATGACAACAGTCGTCCCGGGGCGCCGCACCCGCAGGCAGTCCGAGCTGCTCGATCGGCTCCTCTCGCTGTTTCTCACGCAGGGCTTCAGCCGGTTCACCCTGGACGACCTGGCGGCGGAGCTCCGCTGCAGCAAGACGACCCTGTACGCCCTGGCGCCGAGCAAGGAACAACTCGCCGTCGAGGTGGTCAAGCACTACTTCAAGAATGCCACCGCCGAGGTGGAGGCCGCGGTCGCCAAGCAGACCCGGCACGACCGCCGGATCGCGGCCTACCTGAACGCGGTCGCCGACGCGCTGCGGCCGGCCAGCCGCACTTTCCTGGACGACGTGGCGACGTTCGCGCCGGCCCGCTCGGTGTACGAGCGGAACACCCGGATCGCGGCCGACCGGGTCCGGTCGCTGATCGAGGACGGGATCGCCAGCAAGGCGTTCCGGCAGGTCGACATCGGGTTCGCGGCGGAGATGGTCGCGCACACCATGCAGGCGATCCAGCGCGGCGACATCACCCGCCGTACCGGCCTGACCGACGCCGAGGCCTACCGCGAACTCGCCTCCTTCGTCCTGCACTCCCTGCGGCACGACTGATTCTCGACGAGCGGCATGCGGAAATAGTTGCTGAGCGTGTCCGGTTGGTGCCAATTCCGTGCATGACGGCGTCGGCGATGGGAGGCTGTCGGCCATGACTTCTGCCTCCGCCCGCCGCGCGGCAGCGATGCTCGTCGCCGCCACCTTGACCCTGCCGATCCTGCCCGCGACAGCAGCCGCTCCCACGTGGTCGAACCCGCGCTCCGCGACCGTCCCGGTGAAGCCGGAGCCGCCGCGGACCGCGAAGGCGATTCGGGCGGTGCTGGAGCGGGATGTGTCGCTCCCCGGGACAGCCTGGATGACGAGGCCGGACGGCAAGGTCGTCGTGTCGTACGACGCGACGGTGGTCGGCGCGAAGTACCAGGCGTTGACGCGGTTGACCAAGCAACTGGGAACAGGGGTCGTGCTGGAGAAGCTGCCCGGCAAGCTCACCAAGCGGATCGGCGGCGGTGCCCCGATCTACGGCGGCGGCTTCCAGTGCTCCGCCGGCTTCAACGTCCAGCGACGAGGCCGGTACTACTTCCTCACCGCCGGTCACTGCGGCAAGGGCGCGAGCAGGTGGTTCCACGACGAGAACGAGAGGAGCCTGGCCGGCACCCTCCACCACGCCAGCTTCCCCTGGAACGACTACGCCCTCGTCATCTACCCCGCGGGCGTCAAGCCCGGCGGCAGCGTGAACCTCTACAACGGCCGGTCCCAGGACATCGTCAGGGCGGTCAACCCCGGCCTCGGTCACTACGTCTACCGCAGCGGCGGCACCACCGGACTGCGCAGCGGACGCGTGACCGGGCTCAACGCGACGGTGAACTACCCCGAAGGCCGAGTGGCCGGGCTGATCCGTACCAGCGTCTGCGCGGAAGGTGGCGACTCCGGCGGCCCGCTGTTCTACCGGACCTTCGCCTTCGGCCTCACCTCCGGTGGCACCGGCGATTGCGACTCCGGCGGAGTCACCTACTTCCAGCCGGTCGTCGAGGCCCTCAACGCCTATGGCGTGAGCGTGTACTGAGCGACCTCCCCGGCTTGGAGCGAGCCGGTAGCGTTTCCGGAATGCAGCTGAAGCTTGGGCCGCTCCTGCGGTACGTCGACGAAACCCGGGCGACCGTCTGGGTGGAGACCACCGACGCGTGCGAGGTGGAGATCCTCGGCTACCGGGCGAAGACCTGGTCCGTGCACGGGCATCACTACGCGCTGGTGCTGATCGAGGGGCTGCGACCGGCGACCGAGACGCCGTACGAGGTGCATCTGGACGGCAACCAGGTCTGGCCGCCCGCGGACAGCCCGTACGGGCCGAGCCTGATCCGGACGCCGCGGGCGGACGGGACCTTCCGGCTGACCTTCGGGTCGTGCCGGAGGTCGGCGCCGTTCGACGAGCAGGGGTTCAAGGACTTCGGGCCGGACGCCCTGGTCGCGCTGGCCGAGCGGATGGCCGGCGGAGACGACGAACGGCCCGACGCCCTGCTCCTGCTCGGCGACCAGGTGTACGCCGACGACCCGTCGGGCGCAGTACTGGAGAAGCTGCGGGAGGCGCACGGCGGCCGGCAGGGGTCCGAGGTGGCCGACGAGATCGGCAACTTCGAGGAGTACACCTGGCTCTACGACGACGCCTGGCTGACTCCGGCGGTCCGATGGCTGTTCTCGACCGTGCCGCTGTGCATGCTGCTCGACGACCACGACCTGCGGGACGACTGGAACACCTCGCTGACCTGGCGTCGCTGGGTCACCAGCCAGCCGTGGTGGCACGACCGGGTCGTCGGCGCCTACGCGTCGTACTGGGTCTATCAGCACCTGGGCAACCTGTCCCCCGAGCAACTCGAGCGGGACCCCACGTATGCCGCTATGCGCCACCTCGACGACGAGGACGAGCGAAGCTCCTACCTGGACGCCTTCGCGTGGGAGGCGGACGAGGACCCGGCTTCCACCCGGTGGAGCTTCTACCGCGACTTCGGCGCCCGGTCCCGGGGCGTCCGGCTGGTCGCCATCGACTCCCGTTGCTCTCGGCACCTGGAACCGGGTGATCGGGCGATGGTCGACGCGCACGAGTGGGAATGGGTCCGGCGGCACACGGTCGACGCGACGCAGCCGATCCACCACCTGATGGTCGCCTCCACGCTGCCCATCCTGCTGGCTCCCGGTCTGCATCACCTGGAGGGCTGGGACGAGGCGATCTCCTCGGGTGCCTGGGGTTCGCGTGGGAAGCGGCTCGGCGAGAAGATCAGGCAGGGCATGGATCTGGAGCACTGGGCGTCGTTCCGGAAGTCCTTCGACGACGTGACCGACCTGTTCACCGATCTGGTGAAGGCCGACGAGCCGCCGAACTCGATCCTGATGCTGTCCGGCGACGTGCACTGCAGCTACCTGGCCGAGGCCGAACTGCGCACCACCGACCACCCCCGTACGGCGATCCGCCAGCTGACCATGTCGCCCTTCCGGAACCCGGTCGGGTGGCACATCAGGCTCGCGAACAAGCTGCTCGACAGCCGCGGCATGACCAAGTTCCTCCACACACTGGCCCGCTCCGCGAAGGTGCGGGACGTCGCAGCGACCTGGCGCACGGCGTACGGGCCGTGGTTCGACAACGGGGTGATGACGGTGACGGTGGACGGCGACGACGTGGCCGTGGACGTGGACCACGCGACTGTCGCGCAGGGCCGGCAGGTGCTCAATCCCACGCTCCGCTACGAGATCAAGGCCTGATCGAGAGCCGGTTACGCAGAGTGCGCGAAGGATTACCCTTACGCTCCGGATTGGCACGAGTACTTTGTGACAGTTTCCGGTAGAACAGATCACGGTTGAGTCAAGGACGCACCCGCCCAGAGCGCGTCCTCATCGTGAGGAGGCACAACCATGAAACTCCGTCCCTTTGTGGCCCTGCTGGCTACCGCCGGTCTGGCCGCGACCACCGCCCTGCTCTCCACCCAGGCCAGCGCGGCCCCAGGTCCCGCGGCGATCGCCTCGGCGAGCACCATCACCTCCACGCTGGCCAAGGAGGCGTCGATCCCGGGTACCGCCTGGATGACCGACCAGAAGTCCGGCCGGATCATCGTCTCGTACGACGACACCGTGAGCGGCGCGAAGTTCGACGCGCTCACCGCCGTCACCAAGCGCTTCGGCAGCCAGGTCACGCTGGAGAAACTGCCTGGCGTCCTCAGCAAGCACATCAGCGGCGGCCACGCCATCTACGGCGGCGGGTACCGCTGCTCGCTCGGCTTCAACGTCCGCAGCGGCAGCACGTACTACTTCATCACCGCCGGCCACTGCACGAACGCGGCGACCACCTGGTACGCCAACTCGTCGCAGACCACCGTGCTCGGCACCCGGTACGGCACCAGCTTCCCGGGCAACGACTACGGCATCGTCCGCTACAGCACGTCCTACACGAACCACCCCGGCAACGTGTACCTGTACAACGGTTCGTACCAGGACATCACCGCCTCGGGGAACGCCTCCGTTGGCCAGGCGGTCCGGCGCAGCGGTAGCACCACCGGCCTCCGCAGCGGCTCCGTCACCGGCCTCAACGCCACGGTGAACTACGCCGAGGGCACCGTCACCGGCCTGATCCGCACGAACGTCTGCGCCGAGGGCGGCGACTCCGGCGGCCCGCTCTTCGCCGGCAGCATCGCCCTGGGCCTGACCTCCGGCGGCAGCGGCAACTGCCGCACCGGCGGCACCACGTTCTTCCAGCCCGTCAACGAGGTCCTGAGCCGCTACGGCGTCAGCGTCTACTGACCGCCAGCCAGTTGTAGTGACCCAGGACACTACGGCGGGACCTCGGACAGGCTATTTCCTGTCCGAGGTCCCGCTTTGTTGTCCGAGGCCCCGGGAAGTGGTTGTCCACAGGTGCGGAGAGGGAGGTCGCGCGGAGTGGGAGCGAGGCATGTTCACTGGTGTGAACAAAAAATTGAGGAGGGTGGCCACCGAGCGCGGCGGGTGGTTCAGCCGCGCTGATCTGCTGGAAGCGGGCTACACCGACAGCGAGATCCGCCTTCGGGTCCGGAAAGGGCTATGGATGCGGCTTTGCCGAGACGCGTACGTCGAGAAGGCCTCCTGGCGAGGCGGCGAGTCTCCTTGGGAACGTACCGGTCGGCTGCACGAGTTGATGGCACGGGCGGTGACCCATCGGATGGGTGGCGAGGTGGTGATCAGTCATCAGTCCGCCACCCTCCTCCACCGCTTGCCGGCCTGGAATCTGGACCACGGCCGGGTTCAACTGACCAGGTCGAGGGGACGGGCAAGGTCAGACCGCACCGTGCAGATCCACCGATCCCCACTCGCACCGGACGACATCTGTCAGCAGGCGGGGCATCGCTTGACCGTGCCGGCCCGTGCTGTCGTCGAAACCACCTGTACTTCGTCGTACGAGGTCGGCGTGGTGTTGGCCGACGCAGCGTTGCGAGACGGCCTGGTGACCACTGGACAACTGGTCAGGATGGCAAAGCGGCTCGAACACTGGCCCGGATCGCCGGCAGCGCGCGCCGCGGCGGAATTCGCTGATGGCGCGAGCGAGTCCGTCGGTGAGTCCCGGCTGCGGGTCCTGCTGGCGAACGAAGGCATGCCTGCGCCGGAATTGCAGGTGGAGATTCGCGATTCGGGCGGTCGCCTGATCGGCCGGGTCGACTTCCTGGTGCGGCAGCGTTTGATCGTCGAGTTCGACGGAGCCCTGAAGTACGAATCCTCGAAAGATCTGCTGGCGGAGAAGTGGCGAGAGGACCGGCTCCGCGAGCTCGGCTACTCCTTCGCCCGCGTCGGCTGGACAGACCTGGACAGTCCCCGCGAGACCGGAGAACGCCTCCGCCGATCCCTCGCCCGCGCCACCGCGCCCTGATCCGCCGTTTGCTCTGCGGCCTGATCCGGGGACCGCGGACACCAAATGGAGACCTGGGACAGGCCGTTTCCTGTTCCAGGTCCCCAATTGGTGTTCAAGGTGACGAGTTCAGCCGCGGCGGCGGGAGATTTCGTAGAGGGCTACGCCGGTGGCTATGCCGGCGTTGAGCGACTCGGTGGCGCTTGTCATCGGGATCGAGACGATCAGGTCGCAGTTCTCCCGGACCAGCCGGGCCAGACCCTTGCCCTCGCTGCCGACGACCAGGACGATCGGCTCGGTGGCGGCCTCCAACTCGGGCAGTTCCACCTCGCCGCCCATGTCCAGGCCGATGATCATCAGGCCGGCGTCCTTGTACGACTTCAGCGCGCGGTTCAGGTTCGTCGCCCGGGCGACCGGGATCCGGGCCGCGGCGCCGGCCGACGTCTTCCACGCCGAGGCCGTCATCGAGGCGGTCCGGCGCTCCGGAACCAGTACGCCGTGCGCTCCGAAGGCGGCGGCCGAGCGGGTGATGGCGCCCAGGTTGCGCGGATCCGTCACGCCGTCGAGCGCGACGATCAGCGGCACCTGGCCGGCGTCGTACGCGCGGCTCAGCAGATCGTCCGGGTGCGCGTACTCGTACGGCGGGATCTGCACCGCGAGGCCCTGGTGGGCGCCGTGGCTGGTCAGCCGGTCCATCTCGGGCCGCGGCACCTCCAGCAGCGAGATGCCGTGCTCGGTCGCGATCAGCAGCGCCTCCCGCAGCCGGGCGTCCCGCTCGGTGCCCTCGGCAACATAGAGCGCGTTGATCGGCACGCCCGCGCGCAGTGCCTCGACGACCGGGTTGCGGCCGTAGACCCACTCGACGGTCGACTCGCCGACGTCCTTGCTGTTCCGGCGGCTGGGGGCGCGCTTCTCGGCGCGCTCCTTGGCCTTCGCCCGCTTGTGCGCGGGGTGCTTGGTGCGGTCCACCGCCTTCGGCGTCGGGCCGCGGCCCTCCAGGCCCTGGCGGACCCGGCCACCGGATCCGGCGGTCGGGTTGCCCTTGGGCTTCCGGCGGATGGCACCCTTGCGCTGACTACTGCCTGGCACTTCAGTTTCCTTCGGTCGAGTGGTGCGCGGCGATCGTCCAGCGGGCACCCTGTGGGGTGTCCTCCACGACGACGCCGAGCGCCTTGAGCCGGTCGCGGATCTCGTCCGACGCGGCGTAGTCCTTACGTTCCCGGGCGGCCTGGCGCTGGTCCAGCAGCGCCTTCACCAGCCCGTCCACCACCTCGGTGAGTTCCTCGGTCCCGCCGGCCCGCGAGGCCCACGGCTCGGCCAGCGGATCCAGCCCGAGCACGCCGAGCATCGCCCGGACGGCGGCCAGATTCTCTTGCAGGGCAGGAGAATCCCCGTCGGCGACGAGCTTGTTGCCGTCCCGCACGGTGTTGTGCAGTACCGCGACCGCGGCCGGCGTCCCCAGGTCGTCGTTCATCGCGTCGGTGAATGCCTGCGGCAACTGGGCCGAAGGCTCGACGCCACCGGTCACCTCGGTGGCCCGGGTGACGAACCCCTCGATCCGCTGGAAACCGGTCGCGGCCTCCTCGAGCGCGGCCAGGGAGAACTCGACCACCGAGCGGTAGTGCGAGCTGACCAGGTAGTACCGCAGCTCGATCGGGCGGACCTGCTCGACCACGTTGCGGACCACGGCGCCGTTGCCGAGCGACTTCGACATCTTCTCGCCGGCCGCCGTGACCAGCGCGCTGTGCATCCAGAAGCGGGCGAACTTCTGCCCGAGTGCCGTCGACTGGGCCAACTCGTTCTCGTGGTGCGGGAAGCGCAGGTCGAGCCCGCCGCCGTGGATGTCGAACTCGGCTCCCAGGTACTTGCCGGCCATCGCGGAGCACTCGAGGTGCCACCCCGGGCGGCCGCGGCCCCACGGCGTCGGCCAGGAGGCCGTCCGCGGAGTTTCCGGCGTGTAGCCCTTCCACAGCGCGAAGTCGCGGGGGTCGCGCTTGCCGCGCGGGTCCGCGTCCTCGGCCGCCTCCATGTCCTCGATCCGCTGGTGCGACAGTTCGCCGTAGGCCGGCCAGGACTTCACGTCGAAGTACACGTCGCCCGAGCCGTCCGGCGCGACGTACGCGTGCCCGCGCTCGACCAGTTCGTCGATCATCTCGACCATCTCGGGGATGTGCCCGGTCGCGCGCGGCTCGTACGTCGGCGGGCGGCAGCCGAGCACCTCGTAGGCCCAGTGCAACTCGCGCTCGAACTCGTAGGCGTGCGCCCACCACGGGATGTCCCGCTCGGCGGACTTGGCCAGGATCTTGTCGTCGATGTCGGTCACGTTGGCGATCACGGTGACCTCGTAGCCCGAGCGCTCCAGCCAGCGGCGCAGGACGTCGAACACGATCTCCTTGTAGATGTGCCCGACGTGCGGGGCACCCTGCACCGTCAGCCCACAGTGGTAGATCCCGACCTTGCCCGGCTGGACCGGCTCGAAATCCCTCACTGCTGCTGTCGCGGTGTCGTACAAGCGAAGTGTCACCGATCTAGGGTAACGGTGATTCGAGACTGCTCTTGACAATTCTCGTGACTGGCCCTTGCGCTCCGTAGGGTGAAGCGAGCGTTTGCCGCAGGAGGAGACCTTGTCGAACCAGCCGCCGCCGTACGGACCGCCGTACCAGGGGCCGCCGCAGTACCCGGGAGCACCGCCGCAGTATCAAGGACCTCCGCCGCAGTACCAGGGGCCTCCGCCGCAGTACGGGGCCCCGCAGTATGGGCAGCCGCAGTACGGGCCGCCGGCGGGGCAGCAGTTCGGCTGGGGGTCGGGTGGGTTCCCGCCGCCACCCAGGAGGAAGAAGAGCAAGGCGCCCTGGATCGTCGGTGGGCTGGTGGTGGTGTTCGCGGGTGTGGTGAGCCTGTGGATCGTCGGCGTGGTGCTGAAGAACAACCGGCAGAACGACTACGTCACCCAGCCGACGTACTCGCCGACCTCCCACCCCACGACGGCTCCGACGTCCTCCCCGACCTCCGAACCGACGACGGCGCCGACCACGGCACCTCAGCCGACGGCACCCCGGACCACCCGAACGACCCCGGCGACTCCGCCGCCTCCGTCTGACTCGGACATCCTCACCAAGAACAGCATCTACAAGTCAGGCGTGCAGCGGACAGTGAACTGCCGGGAGTCCAGCGCCCGGGCCAACAGCGCCGCGAACGCACGCATCTACTACAACAAGGTCCTGGCCTGCCTGAACCAGGCCTGGCCGCGGCAGCTCGCCCTGGGCAAGCAAAGGTTCGCGCCGCCGACACTGATCGGTTTCACCGGTCCGGTCCAGACGCCGTGCAGTGGCGGCTCGCCGAGTTCCTTCTACTGCTCGGCCAACGAGACCATCTACATGGACGCCAGGACCGACCTCCAGCTCTACAAGCGGTACTCGAGCTATCCCAACCGGACTCAGGTGCTCACCTACCTCCGGGCGCAGATGGTGGACACCGTGGCGCACGAGTACGGCCACCACCTGCAGCACCTGACCGGGATCCTGCGGGCCAACAACAACATCGAGTACCAGCGGTCCGGCGACGCCGCGCTGCAGATGAGTCGCCGGCTGGAGATCCAGGCGACCTGCCTGGGCAACGTCTTCATGGGTGCGAACAAGGGCAGCTACAAGTTCACCGGCCAACTGAAGGCGCAGCTGGACTATCTGCACTCGCACCAGGGTGACGAGTACGGCACCCGCCGCGACCACGGCAGTAGGAAGAGCATCCCGCGGTGGGCGAACGCAGGCTTCAACACCCGCAGTCCTCGGGTCTGCAACACCTATGTGGCCGCTCCGGCCCTCGTCTACTAGTTATTGGGTTGCGGCGAACTCTTAGGCTCAACAGGTGACCTACAAGCTGCCTATCGAGACCGACCGTCTGACTGTTCGCCGCTACCTCGAGACCGACTACGACGACCTGCTGAAGTTGCAGTCGAGCCCCGAGGTCACCCGCTTCCTGCTGTACGACCCGAAGACGCCCGAGCAGGTCCAGGAGTCGCTCGCGGGTCGATTGGCCGACGTACCGATGACCGCCGACGGGCAGGCGCTCACGGCCGCGGTGATCCTGCGCGAGACCGGTCAGCACGTCGGCGAGGTCACGTTGTTCGTCCACAACGCCGAGCAGCGGACCGGCGAGATCGGTTTCGTCTTCCACCCCGATTTCCACGGCCGGGGGTTCGCCGCCGAGGCCTCGATCGAGCTGCTCCGGGTCGGCTTCGAGGAACTCGGCATGCACCGGATCATCGGCCGGCTGGACTATCGCAACACCGGTTCGGCGAACCTGCTCACCCGGCTCGGGCTGCGGCAGGAGGCGCACTTCGTCCGGAACGAGTTCCTCAAGGGCGAGTGGACCGACGAACTGGTCTTCGCGATGCTCGCGGACGAGTGGACCGCTCGCGGAAAGTAATTTACCAACCGGAAACACGTCGCGGCACGCGTTCACCGCGACAGCGGGCGGCGGCGGGTCTACCGTCGATTCATGACCGCCGCCCGCCCCCTCGCCGCTCTGATCACCGGTGTCGTCGTGCTGAGCCTCGCCACCGTGCCGAGCGAGGCCACGAAAGCACCTCAGCAGCGCGACATCACCTACCAGACGTGGACGTCGTCCTCCGACTTCCTCTCCGGCACCCAGTCCGGCACCACCGTCACCGACGGCAGCCTGACCTTCGGCACCGCCACCGGCACCACCTCGTACGTCGACCCGTTCGGCGACGGCTCCGCGAAGAGCTACGACCAGACCAGCTGGACGTCCCCGCAGGTGGCGACGAGCTACGGCCTGACCGAGCTGATCGCCTCCTGGAACGCGACCACCCCACCCGGCACCTGGGTGGAGGTCTCGATGGCGGGCCACACAGACCTCGGCACGACCACCAAGTGGTACGTGCTGGGCCGCTGGACCGGCGGCGACGACACAGCTGCCGGTGACATCCACCGCACCTCGGTGCCGAGCCAGGGCGACACCAACGGCTACGTCGCCGTCGACACCTTCGTCGCCGCCAAGGACCGCAGCCTGGACAGCTGGCAACTGAAGGTGACGCTGTACCGGCTCTCGGGGACCACCCAGACGCCAGTCGTCCGGTCGATCGGCGCGGTGGCGTCGCGACTGCCCGACGAGAAGAAGGTGCCCGTCGGCCGACCCGGTGGCGCCGCGGGCCAGGTGCTCGACGTACCGACGTACTCGCAGGAGACCCACATCGGGCACTACCCGCAGTGGGACGGCGGCGGTGAGGCCTGGTGCTCGGCCACCTCGACCGCGATGGTCCTCGACTACTACGGCGCCGGTCCGACCGCGGCCGAGACCGCCTGGGTCGATCCGGCGGACGCCGACCCCCAGGTCGACCACGCGGCCCGCGCGGTCTTCGACTACGCCTACGACGGCGCCGGCAACTGGCCCTTCAACACCGCGTACGCCGGTACGCGGGGCCTCGACGCCTTCGTCACCCGGCTCAGGTCGCTCACCGAGGCCGAGCAGTTCATCAAGGCCGGCATCCCCCTGATCGCCTCACTCTCCTTCAAGAAGGGCGATCTCCCCGGCGCGGGCTACGGCACGAACGGCCACCTGATGGTGATCGTCGGCTTCGACGCGGTCGGCAACGTGGTCGTCAACGACCCCGCCTCCCACCTCATCGCCTCGAACGACCAGGTCCGCACCACCTACGACCGCCAGGCCTTCGAGAACGCCTGGGTCCCCCACTCGGGCGGCCTGGTCTATGTCATCCACCCGACGGGTACTCCGCTCCCCCCGACGGGCACCCAGGCGAACTGGTAGCCCCCACGAACAGGAACCGCCCGTATGCCGGGGGCGGCGTACGGGCGGTTCCGTCGGTTCCGTCGTACTAGTGACGCTCGCCGCGCGCCGGCTCCGCGACTCCGACGCACCTCTGCGCACGATTGCCGGTCAAACCGGCTACGCCACCGAGTTCGCCCTCGCGAAGGCTTCAAGCGCGCGTACGGCGTTGCCCCCGGCCACTATCGCCGCGAGCACCACCCATTGCCCAACTGAAGGACTTACCGGGTGAAGAGCGCGCCCGTCAGGTTGGTCGTCAGGTTGCGGAGGGAGTCCGGCAGGTACTGCAGGTGCCAGCCGCGCGGACCGCGGTACCAGTGGAAGCCCTCGTCTTCGTCCTCGTCCGAGTCGGTCGCCACCAGTGCGGAGATCCAGCGCTCCGAGCCGCCCAGCACGACGGCGTACGGGAGGGCGCGGGAGCAGAGCTCGGCGTGCTGGTCCGACGGGAGTTCGCTGACGTCCATCTCGAGCAGTTCGCCACGGATCGCCGCGACCTGACCGAGAACCCGGCCGGCAGCCGGAGCCTTGGCGGGCATGTGGCGGCCGACGATGAGCAGGCCGACGCCGACCGCGGTGATCGCCAGGCCGAGCAGACCCCAGGTGGACAGCAGGGCCAGCACCACCGTGAGGATCACGCCGAGGACGGTGACGCCGATACCGATGGTCGCCCACAGCGAGCGGGTGCGGTCGGGCCGCTCGGTGAACCAGCCGCGCTTGACGACCCCGTCGTACAGGGCGTCCTGCACCTCGCCGAGGTTGGCGCGGACCTGACGGCCGAGCTCCGAGACCAGGACCGAGTCCGAGTCGCCGAAGATGGCGCGGACCAGCACGTTCTCGTACCGCTGCAACTGCTCCGACGGCGCGTTGGCGACCCGGCGGAGCTCCCAGTCGGGCCGGGCGAACTCGGTCTCGTGCTCCAGCTCGGTGATCGTGATGTGCCCGCGAACGGCCAGGTCGATGATGGTGGCGGTCACGTCGACCGGGTCGATCCGCTCGTCGATCAGCGTGCCGACCTCGCCGGGACGCAGGTCGGCGGGCGGGGTGAAGTCGATCCGGGTGTCCTGCCCGAGGCTGAACAGCGACGCCGGTACGACGCGGCGCGGGTCGACCTGGTCGCGGCCGCGCAGGCGGTAGAGCAGGAACAGCGCGACGGCACCGAGCAGCAGCACCGCGAGCGCGGTGATCAGCTGGGCGGTGTCGGTGGAGAAGGCACGCTTGAAGGTCTTGCGGTACTCGACGATCGCGTTCGCGCCGATCTCGCCCTTGGGGAAGCCGACCGTCATCCGCACGGTGTTGCCCGGCGGCAGCCCCTGCTGCTTGAAGGTCGGGCCGGCCGTCTCGGCGATCTGCGCCAGCGTGCACGGGGTGTTGCTGTCGATCGCGCCCGCGAAGCAGGAAACGTGCGTGACCTCGGGGGTGCTGTAGACGATGTTCGCGTCCTGCACCGTCAGCGCCAGGCCAGTCAGCGGGCTGAACCGCACCTCGGTACCGTTCAGCGTCTCGGCGACCGCGCCGCGGACGGTGTAGGTGAAGTCGAGCTGGGTGTCGCCGGAGATGTCCGCGACCGCGATCGAGCTGATGTCGCCGGCGGTGGTCAGCTCGGACTTCTTGTCCTGGCCGCCCGCCTTGACCTGCAGGTCCTCGATCTTCTGCACGTGGTCGACGTCGTCCTGCAGGTGGTCGCGGGTCACGACGAACCGGGTGAAGGTCCCGGTCACGTTGCTCAGCTTCCAGGTCTCGGAGACCTTCAGCAGACCGTCACGCTCGACCCGGATCTCACTGTCGTAGTTGGTGACCACTGGATCCGCGGCCGTCGACCGACCGTCCTGACCGGTCGCACCGGCCTGGACGCTGGTCAGGGCCAGGAAACCGAGGGCACACAGGGATACCCCGAGCAGACGTAGACGCATCGCCCAATCACACCGTATCGAGAGGGTCAGGTTGAAATCGGCCCGCGGCACCAGGCCCCTGCCCAGCAGCCGGTAGCCGGGGCAGGTCGTACTCAGTGGTTGCCAGACCGCACCATACCGCGACTCATGCCTACCGCAACGACTCCTCGATCCACCCCTTGAGCAGGCCCGCCGGCAAATCACACCGGGGACGGCGTCAACCACCAGTACTGGGCCCAGCGCGGGTTCAACAGCCGCAACCCGGCGGTCTGCAACACCTTCGTGGCCTCCGGGGCCCGGGTGAGGTGACGGGGATCCGCCGCCCTCAGTACAGACGTGGAGCGGTCCGGGTGGTTAGCCTGGTCCCCCGGATCACGCCCTGTGTGTCCCGGGGGGATGAGGAACGACCGTGTCTGACCAGGAATGGAGCGAGCCACCAGGGCCGCATCCGCCGCCGGGAGCACTTCCCGACGGCTCGATACCGCTTTACGGCAGCTACCCAGCGCCTGGCGCGCCCGGCGGTGAACCCGCGCAGCCGCAGGTGGGCTGGGGGCCGGAATTCGATGGGACCTCGCCTGATCAGAGCAGCCAGTTCCACTTCAAGAAGGGTGGGCCGCAGCCCCGGCGACGCCCGACCGGGGTGATTGCCGGCCTGCTGCTGCTCAGCGGTGTGGCGGTGTTCGTGGTGATCGTCGCTCTCATACTTCGCGACGGCGAATCGTCCTCCACGGCAGCCGAACCGGGCGCGGGCCAAGTAGCCTCGACCGAGGTCCCCGGCGACAGTCCGACGGGCTCGCCGCAGTCAGGCGCCAGCGCACGGACAGTGACGGCCGATGCCTTCTACACCACCGGGGCACAGCCCACGGTCGGCTGCAGTGAGCCGCAGATCCCCCTGAGCAAGGTCGCGAACGTCCGGACGTACTACGAGAACCTGGTCGCCTGCCTCAGCAAGGCCTGGGCACCCAAGGTGCAAGCGGCGAAGGACACCTTCCAGGCGCCGCGGCTGGTCTTCTGGACCGGCAATGTCCAGTCGCCCTGCGCCGGTGGCTCGTCCGTCTCCTTCTACTGCGGTACGAGCCAGACGCTCTATCTGAAGTTCACCGACGACATCAAGCTGTGGGCCCGGTCTCCCGACAACGCCAACCGGTCGTTCGCGCGGATGTGGGCGACGTACACGGCCGGGCACGAGTTCGCCCACCACGTGCAGCAGATCACCGGCATCCTGCCCGCCGCCCGGCAACTCCAGTACGACGCGCCGAACCCCGACACGCGGCTCGAGCTGAGCCGGCGGATCGAACTCCAGGCATCCTGTCTGAGCGCCGTCTTCGCGGGAGCGAACAAGATCTCCTACGGCATCGACGGGCTGGACCTGAACACCTACCAGAATTACGTCCAGGCTCAGACCGGGGATGAGAACAACCGCGGCGGACCGCGGGACCACGGCGCCCGGGCCAGCCACCTGTACTGGACCGGGCGCGGCTTCACCACGCTCGACAGCGTCAGCTGCAACACGTTCACGGCTTCGGCCAGCAAGGTCTCGTGAGGAGTATCGATGTCGGACAACTGGAATCCACCTCCTGGGCGGAACCCGCAGGAGCCGGACCCGGAGGGCGAACAACCCACCGAGCCACCGGCCGCGGAGTCACCGCGCAGGGCTGGCCAGTCGCCCCTGTGGTGGACCGAGTCCACCGAACCCCAAAAGGAGTACTTGCGCCCGGCCCCACCCGGCGACACCCCGGACCACCCATCCCCGGGCCACCCCACGAACAACCTGAAGTGGAACCTGCCGCCGTACACCCCACCCAGTACTTCTCCCGCCGGCCAGACCGGCTGGTGGCAGTCCACGCCAGATCGGCCCGGTCCCCAGCCTGACCAAGACACCGGCCAGCCGGGCGCAGGAGCAGCCGGCACGGCGCCGACCGGCGCGCAAGCAGGCGGTGCGCAGGCAGGTGGTGCGCAGGCAGGTGCCGCGAGCGGTGGACAGGCGGGCGGCGCCGGCGGTGCGCAGGCACCTCGCGGCGAGACCGGCGGCCCCGGCCAACCGAGCGTGGGAGCGCCGGGCCCCGGTGCGGGAGCGCTCGGTGCAGGAGGGCCCGGTGCAGGAGGGCAGCAGGCCGGTGCGCCCGGTGGGGCGCAGACCGGCGCGGGAGGCCGCCCGCAGGAAGGCTCAGGCGGGCCGGGGCAGACGAACTGGAGTTTGCCGCCTGCGGGTGGGCGGCAGGGCGGTCGGCATGCTGCGCCGCCGCCTGTTGGTGCGCGTGGGCAGCAGGGTGGGCCGCAAAGTGCGGGGCCCGCTGGTGGACCAGCCGTAGGCGGCGGGTTCGGGCAGGGCGGAGCGACTGGCGGGCAGAGCGGACCAACCGGCGGTGGGTTTGCGCAAGGCGGACCAACCGGCGGTGGGCTTGCGCAAGGCGGACCGGCCGGCGGCGGGTTCGGACAGCCGGGTGGAGCAGCAGGCGGCGGGTTCGGACAACCGGGTGGAGCAGCAGGCGGCGGGTTCGGACAACCGGGTGGAGCAGCAGGCGGCGGGTTCGGACAGGCGAGTGGAGCAGCAGGCGGCGGGTTCGGGCAGCAGGCGGGGCAGGCTCAGTCCTGGGAGTATCCGCCGATTCCGATTCCTCAGCCTCCGGGACCTGGGCGGCGGCGCAAGCCTCGGCAGATCTCCAAGGGGTTGTTGATCGGGCTGGTTGTGCTCGCGGTGCTGGTGGTCGGGTCCGGGCTCACGTTCGTGCTCAGCCGAGGAGGGGACGACAAGGTTCCGGCCTCGTCCGGCACCCCGTCGACCAGCACCTCCGAATCCCCGTCCGGTACGCCGTCGCCCACCCCGGGCCAGGCGCCGTCGGTCGACGAGATCGTCACCGCCAGCAAGCTGTACGCCGTCGGCCCGCTGAGCCCGACCCAATGCGTGGAGCCGAAGGTGGCCCCTTCGACCTTCACCACGATGAGGCTCTACTACAACGCGATCCTGCCGTGCATGAACCGCACCTGGCTGCTGGCGATGAAGAAGGCGGACCTGCCGTACCGCAACCCGAAGGTGGTCGTGTTCAACGGCCCGGTCACCACCGTCTGCGGACCGCAGAACGGCACCCGCGCCTTCTACTGCGACCAGAACGAGAGCATCTACCTCCCGTACGCGCTCGGTGCCGCGTACTACAAGCGCAACCCGATCTCCGGCCGCGTGTGGATGATGAACACCTTCGCCCACGAGTACGGCCACCACGTGCAGAAGCTGTCCGGCATCTACGCCGCCTCCATGACCCGGGAGACGGAGGCGAGCACCGGAAACCAGAAGATCGCCGAGAGCCGTCGGCGTGACCTGCAGGCGGCCTGCCTCGGTTCGGCGTACCTGGGGTCGGCTGGTCCGTACATCCCGATCCGCGGCCCGCTGCTGGCCACCTGGCGGGTCCTGATCGCCAACACCGGCGACGAGTACTCCCGGCCGCGGGCGCACGACCGCGGCTCCCGGGTGAGCCACAACTACTGGTCCCTGGTGGGCTTCAACAGCAAGAGCCCGAACACCTGCAACACCTTCGTGGCCGCCCCGGACCTGGTCGACTGACCCCCGGACACGACAAAGGCCCGGATCCCCTTGCAGTACAGGGGGTCCGGGCCTTTGAACGAGCTCAGAACAACCGGCGCGCAGTCGACAGCGAGCCACCGAAGGCCGTGACGAAGTTCGACAGCGACTCCCCGATGTCGGACAGGTGCCAGTTCTCCGGCCCGGAGTACCAGCCGATGCCCGCGTCCGGGTCGTCGTCGTCATCCGTGGCCGCGATCTCCAGCGCCCACTTCTCGGTCAGGCCGAGCACAGCGGCGTACGGCAGGCAGCGGGACGCGAACTCGAGCCGGTGGCTGTGCGGGAGATCCGTGGACGACTCATCCGTCAGGTACCGCTGCAAGCCGGCCACACGCCCCAGTACTGCGGCGCCGCGCGCCGTGCGTGCGGGAGCGACCTGACCGGACAGGGTCAGCGCCACACCGGTCAGCATCACCGCGAAGCCGACCAGCCCGTACTTCGTCGCGATGGCGAGCACGATCGTCAGCAACACCCCGGCGCCGAACAGTACGAGCCCTGCCGTGGTCCAGCGGTTCCGCACGGCGTCCGGGCGGTTCGCGAACCACCCCTGCGTGACGACATCGGCATACAGCTGCTCGCGGACCATGCCGAGTCGCGGCCGGAGTGCCTGGCCCAGGGTGGAGACCTGCACGGTCTCCCCTTCGGCGAACACCGCGTCCAGCAATGCCTTCTCGTACGGAAGCAGCTCCGGGCCGCCCGCGTTCAGCCGGTGCAACTGCCAGTCCAGCTTGCCGAAGTGGGTCTCGCGCGGCAGCTCCTCGATGGTCAGGTAGTTGCGCACGGCGAGGTCGAGCAGGGTCGCCGTGATGTCGACGACGTCGGCGGTCTCGTCCACCACCGTGCCGACCTGACCCGGCCGGATGCCGTCGGGCGCGGCGAACTGCGGCCCGCCCGGTCCGTCCAGCACTGGGCGCTCCGGCGCTCCGGTCCCGGTCTTGCCCGCGTCCCGGCCGCGGAAGAACCACAGCGCCGCGGCACCGAGCACGCCGATGCCCAGCAGCAGCACGCTCAGCCCGAGGGTGGCCGAGTCCATCGTGAAGGCGCGCCCAAGGCTCCAGCGGGTCTTGAACTCCGCGTTGGGCTGCACGGTGGCCTGGCCGCTCAGCCCGGTCAGGAAGGTCAGCCGGCCGCCCGCGGGGACGCCGTTCTGCTCGATCTGCACCGCGGCGGACTCGCCCAGTTGCGACGTCGTGCACGGCATCGTCGAGCCCGGCCGGCCGGCGAAGCAGGTCAGCCAGGTGGCGAACGGGACGTTGACGGTGACCGAGGCCTTGGGGATGGAGACGCCGTAGCCCTGGACGATCGGCCAGCTCACCGCGCGGCCGTCGACCGAGTCGGCGACGACGTTGTCCACGTCGTAGCTGTAGACGATCTTCGACTGGCCGGACACCTTCAGGCTGAGCTCCCGGCCGTTCTCGACCTCGCTGTTGCCGAAGTTCTCGGCGGGCTGCCCGTTCACCGTGGCCGAGATGTTGGTCACGTCGTAGGTGCGGTCCTGCTCGGCGTCGGAGCGGACGCGGGTGGTCAGCGTCCGCCGGAAGGTGTCGCCGCCGGCGGTCAGATCGACCGTCTCCTTGACCTTGAGGACACCGTCACCGGTCAGCGTCGCCTCGGCCACGTAGCCGGTGACCTGGTCGTCCGCGGCCTGGGCGGGCAGTGTGCCGAGGGCAACGAAGGGAACCGTCAGAGACGCGAGCAGGGCGGCCGGCAACAGGCGGCGCTTCAGTGACATGGGTCGAGAGTAGTCTCGTGCCGGTTCGTCCAGCGAACTCGTTCGACCGACTCAAGCCGAAGGGGCAACGACACGTGAGCACCCCGTACGGGCACGGCGACCGCCCCCAGGACCGGGTGGCGCCGCCGCCCGGCGTACTGCCTCCGCCGCAGGCGTCGCAGTGGCAGCAGACGCAGTACGCGCCGCAGGGTCAGTACCAGCAGCCGGGCGGTCAGTACCCGCAGCCGGGGCCGCAAGGCCAGTACCAGCAGCCGGGACAGTTCCGGCCCCAGCAGCAGTACCCGGGCCAGTGGGCGCAGCCGTACTACGGCGCAGGCGGTCCCAACCAGTTCAACGGCTTCCAACCCCCGAAGCGCCGGGGCGGAGCGCTCAAGCTGCTCCTGCTCGGCTTCAGCGTGGTCTCGTTCCTCGGCATCGCGCTGAGCGCCGTCGGGGTGATGCTGGCCGGTGGCGCCGACACCGACACGACCGAGCCGCAGATCAGCGGTCCGTCGATCGCGCCGACCGCGACGACGCGTCCGGAGAAGGGCACGGCGGAGGACTACCTGCTGAACGCCCCGATCTACCAGGCCGGCGGGCTCGGCGAGCTGAACTGCCCGGCCGAGAAGTTGGGTGACGGCAGCCTGGCCTCGCAGAAGGTGTACTACGAGAAGCTGTTCAAGTGCCTGAACGACGGCTGGCGCCCGGTGTTCGCCAAGGCCGGCCAGACCAAGCCCGACCCGGGCCTCGTCGTCTTCGACCAGCAGGTCATCACGCCGTGCGGCACGTTCCAGCCGTTGTCCGGCCGGGTGCTGGCGTTCTACTGCTATGGCAACCAGGTCATGTACACCGACGTGAAGCAGATGAACAAGGCCTTCGGGCCGAAGCAGGACCTGGCCTTCCTGATGACGATCGCGCACGAGTACGGCCATCACATCCAGGGCGTCAGTGATCTCTTCTACGCCCGGGCCGTCTACCTCCAGGACCACCCGGAGGAGAAGCTCGACAGCTCCCGCCGCAACGAACTCCAGGCCTCCTGCTTCGCCGGCGTCTTCAGCCGAGCGGTAGCGAAGTCGTACCCCTTCACCAGCCGGATGAAGGAGTTCGAGTTCCAGGCCAGCAACAGCTTCGGCGAGTCCCCGGACACCCCCGCCAGCGAACGCACCCACGGGCTAGCCACCAGCCAGGGCTTCTGGATCGTCAACGGCCTCAACGTAGGCGAAACCCGAGCCTGCAACACCTTCGCCGCCGCTCCAGACCTGGTGAAGTAGGTACTACGCACGAGCCTGTTGGTGTGGAGTTCAGGAGGGCGTCAACTCAGCGGCGTATCATCCGGCCGTGACTTTGCGACGGGGGGACAGTGCTCCGCCCGCGCGAACACTGGTTGACATCCTGCAGGCTACGGCCTCGACATACGCGGATGAGCCGGCGCTCGACGACGGCAGTGTCAGTCTGAGTTATCGCGAACTGCTCGGGCACGTGGCGAGGTTCGCGCGGCGGTTGAGTGAGCTGGGGATCGGGCCGGGCGACCGCGTCGGCGTACGGATCTCGTCGGGGCACAATGACCTGTACGTCGCGATCCTGGGCACCTTGCAGGCCGGCGCGGCGTACGTGCCGGTTGACGCGGACGATCCCGAGGAGCGCGCCGAGCTGGTGTTCGGCGAGGCCGGCGTCTCCGCGATCGTCACCGACGACCTGGAGATCGCCTCCACCCGGCCCGTCCCGTCGCCGGACGACGCGGACGGCTACTACGACTTCCCGTACTCCGCCCGGATGGACGACAGCCCACCCAGTACTGCGGCCGCGGCCGGCCCCGGCAGCCACGGTGACGGGCCGGGCGCGGACGACGACGCGTGGATCATCTTCACCTCCGGGTCGACCGGCGTGCCGAAGGGTGTCGCCGTCACGCATCGTTCGGCGGCCGCGTTCGTGGACGCCGAGGCGCGGATGTTCCTGCAGGCGGAGCCGATCGGCCCGGACGACCGGGTGCTCGCCGGGCTGTCGGTGGCGTTCGACGCGTCCTGCGAGGAGATGTGGCTCGCCTGGCGGTACGGGGCCTGTCTGGTTCCGGCGCCGCGGTCGCTGGTGCGCAGCGGTATGGACCTCGGGCCCTGGCTGGTCGCGCAGGGCATCACCGTTGTCTCGACCGTGCCGACACTGGCCGCACTCTGGCCGGCCGACGCATTGGACAACGTTCGCCTCCTGATCTTCGGCGGCGAAGCCTGCCCGCCGGAGCTGGCCGAGCGGCTCGCTGTCGACGGCCGCGAGGTCTGGAACACCTACGGCCCGACCGAGGCGACAGTGGTCGCCTGTGGTGCCCAGCTCACCGGCGTGGGCCCGGTCCGGATCGGTCTGCCCCTGGACGGCTGGGACCTGGCCGTTGTCGATGCCGCAGGCAACGAAGTACCGGCGGGCGGGACCGGTGAGCTGATCATCGGCGGCGTCGGCCTGGCCCGCTACCTCGACCCGGCGAAGGACGCGGAGAAGTTCGCGCCGATGCCGTCGCTGGGCTGGGAGCGCGCCTACCGCAGCGGCGACCTGGTCCGGAACGAACCGGAGGGCCTGGTGTTCATGGGCCGCGCCGACGAGCAGATCAAGCTCGGCGGCCGCCGGATCGAGCTTGGCGAGGTAGACGCCGCTCTGCAGGCTCTACCCGGTGTCTCGGGTGCGGCAGCCGCAGTACGGGCGAGTGCTGCGGGGAATCAACTGCTCGTCGGGTACGTCGTACCGGATGACCCGGAGGCGTTCGACCAGAAAGCTGCGACTGAGCGGCTCCGCGAGGCACTCCCAGCGGCACTGGTGCCGCTGCTGGCGATCACGGGCACCCTGCCGACCAGGACCTCCGGCAAGGTGGACCGGGCCGCCCTGCCCTGGCCATTGCCGGGCATGGACACGGACGGCCCGGCTGCAGAGCTCGACGGTACGGCGGGGTGGCTCGCCGAGCGCTGGACCAAGATCCTCGGCGCGAAGGTGACCGGAGCCGACAACGACTTCTTTCTGCACGGCGGTGGCAGCCTTGCTGCCGCCCAGCTGGTCTCTGCTCTGCGCGAGCGCTTCCCAGAAGCCACAGTCGCCGACATCTACGAGTACCCACGGCTGGGAGCACTCGCTGACCGGCTGGACTCCTTCACCACGACAAAGGCACCGGTGGAGATCAGAGAAGTCCGGCCGACCCCACCCGGCACGCAACTGCTGCAGACGGCTCTGACGCTGGTGCTGCAGACAGTGGTCGGAGTGCGCTGGTTGGTCTGGCTGTTCACCCTCAACAACCTGCTGGCTCTGAGCGACGGCCCGCACCCGTGGATGCGCACCGTGTCGTGGTGGTGGATCCTGGCCGGCTGGCTGATCCTGATCACCCCCGCAGGCCGCATGGGCATCGCTGTCGTCGGTGCGCGACTACTACTCCGTGGACTGAGGCCGGGCGTCTACCCGCGCGGCGGCAACGTGCATATCCGGCTCTGGGCGGCAGAGAACCTCGCTGACGCAGCAGGCGCGGCAAACCTCGCAGGCGCACCCTGGATCGCCTACTACGCAAGGGCTCTCGGCGCGAAGATCGGCCGCGGCGTAGACCTGCACACCCTTCCACCGGTCACCGGTATGTTCACGATGGGCCGCGGCGCCTCGATCGAACCAGAGGTCGACCTGTCCGGCTACTGGATCGACGGCGACCGCCTGCACATCGGTAGCGTCACGGTTGGCGCCGAGGCTGTCGTGGGCTCCCGCAGCACGCTGCTGCCCGGTGCTGAGATCGGCCGCAACGCAGAGATCGCTGCTGGTTCGGCCGTGTCCGGCAAGGTCCCGCCCAATGAGCGCTGGTCGGGCTCACCCGCGACCCGGGTCGGCCGAGCACGCCGCCCTTGGCCGGAGGAGCGTCCCGCCCGCGCACCGTGGTGGGTGCTGGCGTACGGAGCCGCCTCTGCCCTGATGTCACTCCTGCCGCTAGGAGCCGCCGCCGCAGCCATCCTCGTACTGCGGAACGCCGTGAGCGGGACCACCTCGCTCGGGGACGCCGCAGTACAGGCGTTGTGGGCGGTTCCGTTGATGACGCTGGTTGGGTTCCTGACCCTGGCCGTGCTGACCCTGCTCGGCGTCAGGTTGCTCGGACTCGGCATCAGGGCCGGGCACTTCCCGGTGCGCAGCCGGATCGGCTGGCAGGTGTGGGCGACCGAGCGGTTGCTCGACTCCGCCCGGACCCTGCTCTTCCCGCTCTACGCGAGCCTCCTGACCCCGTGGTGGCTGCGCGCACTCGGCGCCAAGATCGGCCGCGACGTCGAGGCGTCCACGGTGCTGCTGCTGCCGAAGATGACCACCGTGGGCGAAGGCGCGTTCCTGGCCGACGACACGATGATCGCGTCGTACGAACTGGGTGGCGGGTGGCTGCACGTAGCCGGCGCCAAGGTCGGCAAGCGAGCCTTCCTGGGCAACTCGGGCATGACCGCGCCCGGCCGCTCCGTACCGAAGAACGGGCTGGTGGCGGTGCTGTCGGCCGCGCCGAAAAAGTCCAAGGCCGGTACTTCGTGGCTCGGCAGTCCGCCGGTGAAGCTGCGCCGGCAGACCGTGGCGGGTGACCAGAGCCGGACGTTCAACCCGCCGCTGCGGCTCAAGTTCGCCCGGGCCGCTGTGGAGTTGTGCCGCTTCGTGCCGATGATGTGCACGGTCCTGATCGCCCTGGGCGTGCTCTTCACCCTGCAGGCGCTGGACCTCTGGCTCGGCCCGTGGCTGACCTTCCTTCTCTCCGGCGCGGTGATCCTCGCCGCCGGCGCTGTCGCCGGAGCGATGGCGACGATCTCCAAGTGGCTGATCGTCGGCAGGACCCGGGCCGTCGAGTACCCGCTGTGGAGCACCTTCGTCTGGCGGAACGAGGTCGTCGACACCTTCGTCGAGATGGTCGCCGCGCCCTGGTTCGCCAACGCCGCCGCCGGTACGCCGGTACTGGCGCTGTGGCTCCGCACCCTCGGCGCCAAGATCGGCAAGGGTGTCTGGTGCGAGACCTACTGGCTGCCCGAGGCCGACCTGATCACGCTCGGCGACGGTGCCACGGTGAATCGCGGCTGCGTGCTCCAGACTCACCTGTTCCATGACAGGGTGATGTCCATGAGCACCGTCACCTTCGGGCCCGGGTCGACCCTTGGGCCGCACGGAATCATCCTGCCCGCGGCATCGGTCGGGGAGGGCGCGACCGTGGGCCCCGTGTCCCTGGTGATGCGTGGGGAGTCCGTGCCCGCCGGGACCCGCTGGGCCGGCAACCCGATCGCTCCCTGGCAGGGTTGATGGTTGCCCGTGACACCAACCGGGGCGGGGCGGGGAAGGTAGCGAAGGCGCTGCCGGGTGCGGACGCTGCCGGGGATCGGTATGTGCCCACCCACGGCAACGGCGGCTACCGCGTCGAGTCATACGAGCTGGACCTCGACTACCGGGTCAACAGCAACCGTCTGACCGGCAAGGCCACCATCACGGCGGTGGCGACCCAGGCGTTGTCCCGGGTGAGCTTCGACCTCACCGGACTCCGGGTGGCGAAGGTGTTCGTGAACGGCCGCCGTGCCGCGCGCTACGCACACCGCAACGGCAAGCTGCACGTCTGGCCCGCGGTGGCGATCGCCGACGGCGCCGAGTTCGTCGTGGACGTCCAGTACGCCGGCAATCCCGCGCCGGTCGACAGCCCATGGGGTGAGCTCGGCTGGGAGGAACTGACCGAGGGCGTGATCGTGGCGAGCCAGCCGAGCGGCGCGGCCACCTGGTTCCCCTGCAACGACCACCCCGGCGACAAGGCGCACTACCGGATCACGATCACCACCGATTCGCCGTACCACGTGGTGGCGAACGGGCGGCTCGTGTCGCGCCGTACGAAGGCGAGCCGCACCAGCTGGGTGTTCGACCAGGCCGCACCGATGGCGACGTACCTGGCGACCGTGCAAATCGGCCGGTACGACGTACTGGAGCTGGCTGAGTCCCCGGTCACGATGCGCGCCGTACTCCCGGCCTCGCAGGTGCGGGAGTTCCGCTCGGACTTCGGGCGGCAGCTGGACATGATGCGGCTGTTCATCAAGCTTTTCGGGCCGTACCCGTTCGGTGGTTACACGGTCGTGGTGACGGATGACCCGCTGGAGATTCCCCTGGAGGCACAGGGGATCTCGGTGTTCGGCAGCAACCACGTCGACGGCCGTCGCGGCTCTGAGCGGTTGGTCGCGCACGAGCTGGCCCACCAGTGGTTCGGCAACAGCCTGACGCCGTCGGAGTGGCGGCACATCTGGCTGAACGAGGGATTCGCCTGCTACGCCGAGTGGTTGTGGTCAGAGGAGTCCGGCGGTCTCACGGCTGCCCAGCAGGTGTCCAAGGCCTACAGCCGGCTGCGGGGACTCGAGCAGGACCTGCTGCTCTCAGACCCCGGGCCCGAGCTCATGTTCGACGACCGGCTCTACAAGCGCGGCGCAATCACCTTGCACGTACTGCGCCAACTGCTGGGCGACGACACCTTCTTCGAACTCCTGCGTACCTGGACGCGGCAGAACCGGCACGGCTCGGTCACCACAGAGGACTTCATCTCCTTGGCAGCAGGCCTGGCGCCGGACGCGGACGCAGTACGGGACCTCTTCAGCGCCTGGCTCGACTCTTCAGTCCTCCCCGCCCTGCCGCGCTCGTCTCGCCGCCACTGACTCTCCGGCGAGCGGTTGTCCGAGGCTGTCCTACTGTCTCTCCATGACCTCTTCTCGCATCGCCGTGTCCACCAGCGCGGCACCGACGCCTCGCGGGCACTACTCGCAGGCCCGGATCGTCGGCAACCTGATCTTCACCGCCGGTGTCCTGCCGTTCGACCCCGAGACGAACGCCCTGATCGGCGAAGGCGACGCCGCCGAGCAGACCCGCCAGGTCCTCCGCAACCTCGCCGCGATCCTCGCCGAGGCAGGCGCCACCCTCGACGACACCGTCAAAATGACCGCGTTCCTTGCCGACCTGGATCGCGACCGCGAGGCCTACGACTCGGTCTTC
Source organism: Kribbella sancticallisti (assembly GCF_039530625.1). Taxonomy (NCBI): domain Bacteria; kingdom Bacillati; phylum Actinomycetota; class Actinomycetes; order Propionibacteriales; family Kribbellaceae; genus Kribbella; species Kribbella sancticallisti. The sequence continues at coordinate 68,954 of NZ_BAAAOS010000041.1, forward strand.
CCCGAGTTCTTCACCCCGCCCTACCCCGCGCGCATCACCGCAGGCGCCCACCTCGGCAAGGCCCTGGTCGAGATCGAACTCATCGCCGCTCTACCATCCTGAGGCCTCCTGAGGCCTCCACAGCCGCCTCCACGAATCGCTTGACCAGCGGGGACGTCTCGCGCCACCCGGCGCCAATCACCCAGCCGGCCGCACGACCGCGCAAAGGGATGAGCTGTACTCCGACAGCGATGGAAGCCGCACTAGCCGGTACTACGGCCGGCCCGACCCCCGCAGCCACCAGGGCGAGCACTGTCTGGAGGTCGGCTGCCTCCTGGAGCACCCGCGGCCGGCACTTGAGTTCGGAGTACAGGCTGGTGATCTGCTGTGACAGGCCTGGGCCACGCTCTGGGACTAAGCGGACGAGAGGGCGCTCGTCCAGCCAACGGGCAATATCGCTGGGCGCCTCCTCCGCTGTCGGCAGCGCAAGCGCCAAGCGGTCCCGCTGGAGGCGGACATGCTTCAGTCCGGCCGGCACGGGCAAACGAACGAAGCCCACCTGCAGGCTCCCCGCTGCCAACCGTTCGCACTGGACCGCCGACGACATGTCATCCAGCGAGACAGCCACTCCGGGATAGCGGCTGCGGAACAACGCGACCGCCCGCGGCGCGAGTTCGATCCCCGAGAGCCCGAAGCCGATCGCGAGGGATCCCTCGACTCCGGTCGCGACCTGCGCGGCATGGCGCTCGAAAGCGTCGGCCCGGGCGAGCAGGTCCACCGCCTCCGGCAACAACCGTTCGCCCGCGGACGTGAGCCTGGCGCCGTGCCGGCCGCGATCGAAGAGCACCGAGCCCAGCCGGCGTTCGAGCAACTGGACCTGTTTCGTGAGCGCCGGCTGGCTGGTCGACAGCTCTGCCGCCGCGACCCCGAAGTTCCCGGACCGCGCGACAGCCGCGAAGGCCCGCAGCAACCGAAGATCCATAACCTCAGGATATGAAAGGTCGCCGAGCAACTATTGGACGGCATGGACCGATCGGCGTTTCGATAGACGTCATGACCACCTTGCGCAGCGCTGTCGTCCAGTTCGAGGCCGTTCCGGACCGTCCCGACCTGAACCTCGCCACCGTCACCCGGCTGGCCCGGCAGGCCGTGTCCGGCGGCGCCCAACTGGTTGCCTTCCCGGAGATGTGCCTCCTCGGCTACTGGCACCTCCGCCGTCACACCGCCGACCGCCTGCGCGAGTTGGCCGAGCCGGCCACCGGCCCGAGCGTCACCAAGGTCGGCGAACTCGCCCAGGAACTGAACGCCGGGCTGGGCGTCGGCTTCCTCGAGGTGGCCGACGGCCTGCTCTTCAACTCCTACGCCGTCTGCCTCCCCGACGGCGCGATCCACGTGCACCGCAAGCTGCACGCGTTCGAGCACGAGGCGATCTCGAGCGGTTCGGCCTTCACGGTGTTCGACACGCCTTGGCAGGTCCGGGTGGGCGTCTTGATCTGCTGGGACAACAACCTGACCGAGAACGTCCGCGCCACCGCCTTGCTGGGAGCAACCGTTCTGCTGGCTCCGCACCAGACCGGCGGCACCGACTCGCGCAGCCCGCACGGGATGAAGCCGATCCCGCAGCACCTCTGGGACGACCGGGCCGCCAACCCCGCCGCCCTCGAAGCCGCCTTCAACGGCCCGAACGGCCGCGGCTGGCTGATGCGCTGGCTGCCGTCCCGGGCGCACGACAACGGCCTGTTCGTGCTGTTCAGCAACGGGGTCGGGCAGGACGACGACGAGATCCGCACCGGCAACGCGATGATCCTGGACCCCTACGGCCGGATTCTCGCGGAGACTCCAGCGCCGGCGGAGGCCGTCGTACTGGCTGAGCTGGATCTCGACTTGGTGCCGATGGCAACAGGTCGTCGGTGGATGCGTGGCCGGCGGCCGGAGCTCTACGGAATCCTGACGGAACGGACCGGCGAAGAACTGAACCCCAGAGAGGCTCGTTTCTCGACCGACCCGGTCGAGCTCAGCTGACGGGGTAGACGAGAGCCGTGGCGATCGCGGCGATGCCTTCGCCGCGGCCGGTGAGGCCCAAGCCGTCGGTGGTGGTCGCCGAGACGGACACCTCGGCGTCGCAGGCGGCACTCAGGGCCTTCTCGGCTTCAGCGCGACGGGAGGCGAAGCGGGGGCGGTTGCAGATGACCTGGATGGTGATGTTGCCGATCTCGAAGCCGGCGGCGCGGACGCGGCGGGCCGCTTCGCCCAGCAGGGCGGCTCCCGACGCACCGGCCCACTCGGGCTCCGAGGTGCCGAAGTTCGATCCCAGGTCGCCGAGACGAGCAGCGGAGAGCAAGGCATCACAAGCCGCATGAGCAGCGACATCGCCGTCGGAGTGCCCTGAGGGTCCAGCGGTTTCCTCGGGCCAGTGCAGCCCAGCGAGCCACATCGGCCGGCCTTCCTCCACCGGGTGCACGTCGATTCCCGTGCCTACCCGCGGAATCGTCACGACGTACGCCTTTCCGACAGGATCGACTCGGCCAGGATGAGGTCGCGCGGCCGGGTCACCTTGAACGCGTCCTCGGACCCGGCAACCGTCCGGACGGTGACCCCGAGCCGCTCACACAACATCGCGTCATCGGTGGCCCCGGCAACAGTCCCGGCATGGGCCCTGCGCAACAAGTTCGGCTCGAACCCCTGCGGAGTCTGTACTGCGACCAGCGCCGACCGGTCGGGCGTGTCGACCACCATGCCGCCCGGGTCGATCCGCTTGATCGTGTCCGTCACCGGGATCACCGGCACCACGGCAGGAGCCCCGGAACGCACGGCGAGGACCACCCGCTCGATCACTTCGACCGGGACGAACGACCGGGCCGCGTCGTGCACGAGCACACAGTCGATTCCATCGACCGGAACCAACTCCAGGGCCAGCCGGACGGAATCGGTCCGCTCGGCGCCGCCGGCAACCACTCGCAGTACGGCCGACCCGACGTACGGCTCGAGGAGTTTGTGGACGTCGTCCTCGGTGCCCGCCGGTACCGCGACCACAAAGCAGGCGAGGTCGGCGGCGGTCGCTGCCCTCAGTCCACGGACTGCGTGGACCAGCAGCGATTCGCCACCGACCTCTCGAAATGCCTTGGGTTCTTCACCACCCAGCCGTAGCCCCAGACCGGCCGCCGGGATGATCGCCGCAGTACTCACGACGCCATCCTGCCAGTTCGGCCGCGCGAACGCGGTCGGGTGTGCCTCCTTGAATCAGGAAGCGAGAACCTCGTCGAGGATGGCTTCCGCCTTGTCCTCATTCGTGTGCTCGGCCAGGGCCAGTTCGGAGACGAGGATCTGACGAGCCTTCGCCAGCATCCGCTTCTCACCAGCGGAGAGACCGCGGTCACGCTCACGGCGCCACAGGTCGCGGACGACCTCTGCCACCTTCATCACGTCACCGGAGTGCAGCTTCTCCAGGTTCGCCTTGTAGCGACGCGACCAGTTCGTCGGCTCCTCCGTGTGCGGCGCCCGCAACACGTCGAAGACGCGCTCCAGACCAGCCTGATCCACGACGTCACGCACGCCGACAAGATCGAGGTTGCACGCGGGGACCCGGACGACCAGGTCGTTCTGAGCGACGATCCTCAAGACCAGGTAGGTCTTGTCCTCACCTTTGATCTGACGGGTCTCGATGTCCTCGATGACGGCCGCACCATGGTTGGGGTAAACAACCGTCTCGCCGACTGTGAAAGTCATATGTCACGTGCCCCTTTCCGAGTCCTATCCTACCACGCAGTCGGTGGTCCGGCCGGGGCGTTTGCGCTGGTCAGAGCCCATTTCTCGCCTTGACAAACGCTGTCCCGCGTGCCTCGCACGCGCGGAAATGGTTGCCCGGGACACCCCCGAAAGGGGTGGCCGCCGTCGGGTCCGGCCGCCGCGCTCGCTACGCTGTGCTTCGCCGGAGGCCCATGCCTGACGGCGTCCACCGGGTTGTAGGAGAGGGAACACCAGTGTCCATCACGTCGTCCTCGCAGGCCTTCCGCCGCGTCGCCCTGGCCGGTGCCACCGTCGCACTGAGCACCGCGGTGGCGGCGTGCGGCGCCGGCTTCGGAGCCCAGACCTTGCAGCCCTACCAGCCCTCCGAGGGCACCAACGCGGACTCCGGCAGCATCGGCGTCCGGAACATGCTGGTGCTCGCCTCGGAGGAGGGCAAGGGCGAACTGCACGGCGCGATCGTCAACTCCGGCAGGGCCGACGACACGTTGTCCGCGATCGCCATCGCCCCGGCGGAGGACGGCACCGACGGCGCCGGCACCGGCGGCGGCGGGGAGACCGCGGTCAAGATCGAGAACTTCAAGCCGGCCGACCTGAAGGCGGGCACGTCGTTCACGCTGCCGCCCAAACAGGGCCTGCCGGTCACCGTCACGGGAGCGAAGCCGGGCCAGATGATCCGGGTGACCCTCACCTTCGGACAGGCCGGTCCGATCACCACGTCGATCCCCGTCCTCACCGAGGACCACTACTCGCCGTCACCGCGCAACGACGGCGAAGAAGCCCACGGCTGAGCGACCAGCGCACGCAGTACGGGCGGTGCCACCCCGCGAGGGGAGGCACCGCCCGTAGTACGTCGGGGGAGGCTCAGGAAGCGGCCTGGGCGGCCTTGGAGAGACCCGGGAGGATCTTGTCCAGCACCCACGGGACGCTGAGCACGCTGACCGCGCTCATCCCGGAGATGACCTGCTGGTCCGTCATCAGGTACGCGCTGCCCTTCTTGAACGCGCCGAGCGACGCGTAGACCGGGTCGGCCGCGAACTTCTCCGGCGTCATCCCGTCGATGTAGCCGACCACCACGTCCGCGTCGGCGTCGGCGATCTTCTCCTTGCTGATGGTGAGCGCGAACTCCTTCTTCGTGTTCGTCTTCTCCAGCGCCTCGACGCCCGGGGCGTTCACGAAGCCCATCTCGTTCAGGATCCGCACCCGCGGGTCACCCGGCATGTACACGTAGTTCTCGGTGCCGTACGACGCGATCGTCAGCGTCTTGCCCTTGAACTCCGGGTGGTCGGCGGCGGCCTTCGCCGTCAGGTCCTTGATGCCGGCGACCAACTTGTCCGCCTCGGCCGACTTGCCCAGCGCCTTGCCGATGATCGTGGTCTGGTCCTGCCAGCTGGTCTGCCAGGGCGCCCCCGGGTACGCGACGGTCGGCGCGATCTCCGACAGCTTCGTGTACGTCGCCTTGTCGAACCCCTCGTACGGCGCCAGGATCACGTCCGGGCGCAGCGCGGCCAGCTTCTCGAACGGGATGCTGTCGGTGGTCTCGAGCAGGGTGGTCTTGGCCGGATCGAACTTGTCCGCGTTCCACGCGGTCGTCCCGGCCGGCGTCGGGCCGTAGGTGACCTTCGGCATCCCGACCGGCGTCTCGCCCAGCGCGTACACCACGTCCTGGGCGTTCCAGCCCAGCGTGACGATCCGCTCCGGCTTCTTCTCGATCGTCGTCTCACCGAAGGTGTTCTTCAACGTGACCGGGAACCCGGCCGACGCCTCCGCCGCCGGCGCCGCCTCCCCGCCGTCGTCACTGCCACACGCTGCCAGCGTGGTGGCGACCACCAGGGTGGCGACCGCCACCGCGGCGGTACGGGTCCGGGACCAGGACATGCTGTTCTCCTTAGCTGGAATTGCCTCAACTAAGGAGAGCCTAAGCTAACCGCCCCGGCGGCGCTCAGCCGCAGTGGTGTGAGCCTTGCCTCGTACCGCGGGGCTCAGGCCTCGAACTTGTACCCAAGGCCACGAACCGTCACCAGGTGCGACGGATTCGACGGGTCCTTCTCCAGCTTGGAGCGCAGCCGCTTGACGTGGACGTCGAGGGTCTTGGTGTCGCCCACGTAGTCGGCGCCCCAGATCCGGTCGATCAACTGGCCGCGGGTGAGGACCCGGCCGGTGTTGCGGAGCAGCATCTCGAGCAGTTCGAACTCCTTCAGCGGCAGCCTGATCTCGGTGCCGGAGACGGTGACGACGTGGCGTTCGACGTCCATCCGGACCGGGCCCGCCTCGAGGGTGTCCGGCAGCAGTTCGACGTCCTGGCCGCGGCGCAGGACGGCCCTGATCCGGGCGAGCAGTTCGCGCGGGCTGTAGGGCTTGGTGACGTAGTCGTCCGCGCCCAGTTCGAGCCCGACGACCTTGTCCACCTCGGTGTCCTTGGCGGACACGATGATCACCGGGACGTTGCCCCGGCTGCGCAGCGCCCGGCAGACCTCGGTGCCGGACAGGCCGGGCAGCATCAGGTCCAGCAGGACGATGTCGGCGCCGGCCCGGTCGTACTCGTCCAGCGCGTCCGGTCCGGTCTCCGCGACGGCGACCTCGAACCCCTCCTTGCGCAGGACGTACGACAACGCGTCGCTGTAACTCTCTTCGTCCTCGACGACCAGCACACGGGTCACGAAGCTGCCTCCTTGGTTTGGTCCACTGACGGGGTCGGCGTCAGGTGTTGCTGGAGCTCCTCCTGGGTGGAGGGGTCCGTGGGGTGCCCGGTCGCGGGATCGAGCCGCAGCGGGAGTCGGACGGTGAAGGTCGATCCCTGGCCCTCGACGCTCCAGACGCGCACGTCGCCGCCGTGGATCGAGGCGATGTGCTTGACGATGGACAGGCCGAGGCCAGTACCACCGGTCTCACGGCTGCGGGCCCGGTCGACCCGGTAGAACCGCTCGAAGATGCGTTCCAGGTCGCTGCTCGGAATCCCGACGCCCTGGTCGCTGACGGTGATCTCGACCAGGTCCCCGATCGGCCGGGCGGCAACCGCCACCCTGGTCCCGTCGGGGCTGTAGTTGACGGCGTTCTCGACCAGGTTGCCGATCGCGATCGCCAACTGGTCCTCGCTGCCCATCACCTCCAGCGCCGGGTCGGTCTTCACCACCAGGCTGATGCCGCGGTCCTCCGCGTCCACCCGGCAGCGGTCCACCGCGGCCTCGATCACGCCGTTGATGTCGACCGGGCCGGGATTCTCCAGCGGGTCGTCACCCTGCAGCCGGGACAGCTCGATGATCTCCTTGACCAGCCGGCTCAACCGGGCCGCCTCGATCCGCATCCGGCCGGAGAACCGCTGCACGGCCTCCGGGTCGTCGGCGGCCTCGGAGACGGCGTCGGCAAGCAGGATGAGCGCGCCGATCGGGGTCTTCAGTTCGTGGCTGACGTTCACGGTGAAGTCGCGGCGGATCGCGTCCAGCCGGCGTTCGCGGGTCCGGTCCTCGACCAGCACCAGCACCAACTGGCTGCCCAGCGGTGCCACCCGAGCGCTCACGTACTGCGTGGCGCCGAGCCGGCCGCGGACGATCTCCAGGTCCTGCTGGCGGATCTCGCCGTCCCGGCGGACCGCGCGGACCATGGTCAGCAGGTCTTCCACCACCAGCCGCTCACCCCGGACGATGCCGAGCACGTGCGCGGGAGCGCTGGCCTGGAGCACCTGGTCCTCGGGGCCCATCACGACCGCCGACGAGCGCAGTACGGACAAGACGGTGGCCACTCCGGTCGGTACGACGGGGTCGGGCGTGACCGGCACCTTGGTCTGGGAACGCTCGCTCAGCACCATCGCACCGAGTGAAAGCAGAGCCAGGGCCGCGCCGATGACGCCGCCCAGCACCGCAGCCAGCGTGGGGTCCACGGAACCGATGCTACGCGGGCGCCGAGCGGGGAAAGACCGAATGAGCACCGGATGACCGGAACGCGTCCCAACTGTTCATCGGGCGTTCACCACTCGTCGCCAACCGGCAACCTCGACGGCATACGGTCACCGTTGGGCGGGAACTGTTCCGTGCCCGCGGGAGCCCGCCCACCGCAGTACCGGACACCACAGATCGGATGCAGACACGATGCGCGACACCTACCACGAGCAGCTCGACGACATCCTCGCCGAGCTCGAACGGATGACCCGGACCGTGTCCACAGCCGTCCGCCGCTCCACCACCGCGTTGCTGGCGGCCGACATCCGGCAGGCGGAGGAAGTGATTGCCGCCGACATCAAGCTGGACGCGGCCGGCGAGGGCGTCGAGGAGAAGGTCTTCGAGCTGATGGCCCGGCAGGCGCCGGTCGCCAACGAGTTGCGGATGCTGGTCGCCGCGCTGCGGATGGTCGCCGACCTGGAGCGGATGGGCGACCTGGCCGCGCACGTCTCGAAGATCGCCCGGCTGCGCTACCCGGCACCGGCGATCCCGGCCGAGCTGCACGGCGTGATCGAGGAGATGGGCCGGGTGGCCGGCCGGATGGTCGACGGCGCCGGTGACGTGATCAAGACCCGCGACGTCGACGCGGCCGCCAGGCTGGAGGCCGTCGACGACGAGATGGACAAGCTGCGCAGCAACCAGTTCCGGCTGATGATGGACGACTCCTGGCCGCACGGCGTCGAGGTCGCGGTTGATATCGCCCTGCTCGGCCGGTACTACGAGCGGATCGCCGACCACGCCGTCTCGATGGCCCGCCGGGTCGTCTACCTGGTCACCGGCGAACTCCCGGTAGCCGTCGGCGGCACCGCGGCCGGCTCCGGCGCGGGCGCCTCGACCCCGTCCCCGAACGGCAACAACTGATCCCTTCGAACAAGTAGCCTGCGGCAACCGATTGGTTGCCGCAGGCTACTTGTTGTTGCCCAACTTCCTGTTTTTCTATTTCTTTGTTTGCTGTTCGGGTGTCAGCGGCCCTGGTTCTTGACGGCCTCGATGGCGGCCGCGGCGGCGGCCGGGTCGAGGTACTCGCCGCCAGGCTTGATCGGATTGAAGTCCTCGTCGAGCTCGTAGTACAGCGGGACGCCGGTCGGGATGTTCAGGCCGACGATGGTCTGCTCGTCCAGCTTGTCCAGGTGCTTCACCAGCGCCCGCAGGGAGTTGCCGTGGGCGGTCACGAGCACGGTCTTGCCATCACGCAGGTCCGGCACGATCGCGTCGTACCAGTACGGCAGCATCCGCTCGACGACGTCCTTCAGGCACTCGGTGGCCGGCAGGATCTCCGACGGCAGCCCGGCGTACCGCGGGTCGCCGGCCTGGTCGTACTCCGAGCCGCGCTCGATCGGCGGCGGCGGGGTGTCGTAGGAGCGGCGGAACAGCATGAACTGCTCCTCGCCGAGCTCCTCCAGCGTCTGCTTCTTGTCCTTGCCCTGCAGGCCGCCGTAGTGGCGCTCGTTCAGCCGCCAGGACCGGCGGACGTCGATCCACTGCCGGCCGGCCTCCTCGAGGGCGATGTTCGCCGTCCGGATGGCGCGGCGCAGGACCGACGTGTGCAGGACGTCCGGCAGCAGGTCGCGCTCCAGCAGCAGCTGGCCGCCGCGGTGCGCCTCCTCGACGCCCTGGGCGTTCAGGTCGACGTCGACCCAACCGGTGAACAGGTTCTTGGCGTTCCAGTCGCTGTGGCCGTGGCGCAGCAGGATCAGGCGGTAAGTCATACCCCGCAGCCTACCGAGGCTCCAGCCAGCCCTTGAAGGCGTCCAGATTCCGGGTCGGTTCGCCGCGGGAGAGCCGCCACTCGTACTCCTTGCGGATGGAGGTGGCGAAGCCCAGCTCGAGGATCGTGTTGAACGAGGAGTCGGCGTACTCGAGCACCGCGCCGAGCAGCCGGTCCATCTCGACCGGGGTGATCGCGTGCAACGGGACCCGGCCGTCCAGGTGGATGTCGCCCAGGTGGTCGATCGCGAAGGCGACGCCGTACATCTTCAGGTTGCGTTCCAGCAGCCAGCGGTAGACCGCCTCGTGGTTCTCGTCCGGCCGGCGGGCCACGAAGGCGTGCACGTGGACGGCCTGGCTGCCCACGGTCAGCGACACCGTGGTCTTCAGCTTCCGCTCACCGGGCAGGTCGGCGCTGAACGCACCGGGTGCGGTCTCGGTGAACTCCAGGTCGTTCTCGTTCAGCACCTGGCGGATCACGTCCGCCGCGGACACCCTCATCGGCCAACCTCCGCGGCCAGTTCGGCCGCCATCGTCTGCTGCGCCCTCCGGTAGGCCGCCAGCGTCTTCTCCGCGGTCAGTTCCCAGCCGAAGGCGCGGGCATGCTTGACCGCCGCGTCGCTCATCGTCTCGCGCATCGACGGATCCGTCGCTATCCGGTGCAGCGCGTCGGCGAAGTCGCCGATGTCGTGCCCCGGCACCAGCAGGCCGGTGACACCGTCGGAGACCGCCGTCGTCAGCCCGCCGACGGCCGCCGCGACCACCGGCGTCCCGCAGGCCTGCGCCTCCAGCGCGACCAGCCCGAACGATTCGGAGTACGACGGTACGCAGACCACCGAGGCGGCCCGGTACCACTCGGCCAGCCCGGCCCGTTCCATCGGTTTCACGAACCTGGTGACGTCGTCGACGCGCAGCGCGCGGGCCAACTCGGCATGCGACTCGGGGTGTTCCATCCCGTTGCCGGACGGACCGCCGATGATCGCGACCACCAGCCGGTCCCGCAGCGACGGGTCCTGCTCGAGCATCCTGGCGGCCGCCCGGATCAGGATGTCCGGCGCCTTCAACGGCTGGATCCGGCCGACGAACGCGAGCACGATCGCGTCCTCGTGGATCCCCAGCGCCTTCCGCGCCACCCCCTGGTCCCCCGGGCCGAACACCTCCAGGTCGACGCCCGGGTTGACCACGCCGACCTTGTCCGGCTCGGCGCCGTACAGGCTGATCAGTTCGCGCGCCTCGTCCTCGGTGTTGGCCAGCAGGCGATCCGCGGCCTCGACCACCTGCTCCTCGCCGAGCAGCCGGGCCGGCGGTTCCGGTACGTCGTCGTCGGCCAGGCTCGCGTTCTTCACCTTGGCCATCGTGTGCATCGTGTGCACCAGCGGCACCGCCCAGCGGTCCCGGGCGAGCAGCCCGACCTGGCCGGACAACCAGTAGTGCGAGTGGATCACGTCGTAGTGCCCGGGCTCGCGGATCGCCTCGGCGCGCAGTACGGCCCGGGCGAAGGTGCACAACTGCGCGGGCAGTTCGTTCTTCGACAGGCCCTCGTACGGGCCGGCGGCGACGTTCCGCACGGTCACTCCCGGCAGCAACTCCACCTTCGCGGGCAACGCGGACGCGGTCGCGCGGGTGAACACGTCCACCTCGGTCCCGAGCGCGGCCAGCCGCTTGGACAGCTCGACCACGTAGACGTTCATCCCGCCGGCGTCCCCGATCCCGGGCTGATCCAGCGGCGACGTGTGCAGGCTGATCATCGCGACCCGCCGAAGAGGACGGTCGAAGGGTTGGGTCACCCGGTCAGCGTATCCCCGGCACGACTTCGCGGAATCGGGACTTCTCCCTATCCCGGGTCACTTGGGAGGGTGCCGGGCGGGAGGGTGCTGGGCGGAAGGGTGCTGGGCGGGATGGTGCCAGGCGGGAGGGTGAGTGCCTGGCCGGTCTCGAGCGCCGCCGCCAGGCTGCGGGACAGGGCGGACCGGACATCGGCGCTGTCCTCGCTGAGTTCCTCGATCAGCGCGCTGCTTCCGGCCGCCTCCGTCGTCGCCGGCAGTTCGACGTACCGGTCGTGGTCCTGCGCCGCGATCTCCAGTGCGGCCTCGGCCCGGAGTACGGCGTCGGCTCCAGCGTCATCCCGAAGAGCCCGCAGAGCAGGAGCACCCTGCCCAGCACCGCGACGCCGCCGGCCAACCACACCGCCAGTCCGTCGGGCAGAGGACGTAGAGGATTTAGCGCAGCAGTATCCAGCCGCAAGCCATGATCCCGGCGAAGACCACCAGGCCCGCCACCTTCTCGCCCGAGACCATCTGCCGCCCACTGGGCGGCTTAGGCACCGCGCTCGCCGGCACCAGCGCCGTGGGATTCTCACTGAGCAGGGCGGATCTCCGGGTCGATCGTGGGCGAGAAGACCGGCTTCGGCGTGCGCCCGGACTTCGGCTTGCGCTTGTGCTTGGCCATGCCACCCCCTGGTTCCCGGTCCCCGCACCTCGACGTTCTACTGTGCGGACTGGTTCCACGGGATGGCAACCAGGCTGGGAGACTACAAGTATGAGCGGAGCGCCGAGGCCTGTTGCCGTAGTGACCGGAGCCAGTAGTGGGATCGGGGCCGCGTCGGCCCGGCATCTCGCCCGGGAAGGGTTCGAGGTGGTGTGTGCGGCCCGCCGGCTCGACCGGGTCGAGGCGCTGGCCAAGGAGATCGACGGGCGCGCGGTCCAGTGCGACGTGACCTCGGCCGAGGACGTCGCCCGGCTGGCTACCGAGGCCGGTGAGCGAGTGGACGTGCTGCTGAACAACGCCGGCGGCGCCTTCGGCTTCGAGCCCGTGGCGGAAGCCGACCTCGACGCCTGGCGCAAGATGTTCGAAGTGAACGTGATCGGCGTCGCCGCCGTCACCAAGTCGTTGCTGCCGGCCCTGATCGCGGCGCGGGGCCAGATCATCGTGATGGGCTCGACCGCGGGTCAGGTCGCCTACGAGGGTGGCGGCGGGTACGTCGCGGCCAAGCACGCGGCGAAGGCGGTCGTCGACACCCTGCGGCTGGAGTTGTACGACCAGCCGGTGCGGGTCTGCGAGATCGCCCCCGGGATGGTGAAGAGCGAGGGCTTCGCGCTGACCCGGTTCGAAGGCGACCAGGCCAAGGCCGACGCCGTGTACGCCGGTGTCGCCGAGCCCCTCACCTCCGACGACATCGCCGACATCGTCGCCTGGGTCGCCACCCGCCCGCCCCACGTCAACATCGACCGCCTCACCGTCCGCCCCCGCGCCCAGGCCGCCCAGCACAAGGTCCACCGGGTTCAGTAGGTCCCGCAGAGTGACGGCGTCCTTTGCCAGGGGAAGCGCCGGGTCGGCTGATCTCCAAGGGCGCTGATGGCGGTCTGCTACCTGCCTCTGATGCTGTGGGGACCGCTGCTCGGGGCCGTCACCTGGGCCTACTCCCGGCGCCGCTGCACCAGCTGATCACTTTGCTCGCAGGCGGTCCACTGCCGGCGACTGGATCGGCAGTGGGGTGGAGGGTTCAGGCAGCCCGTACTGCGCGTGCAGGCGGCGGCGGATCGCCTCGACCGGGAACGTGTCCGGGTAGATCGCCAGCTTCACCGTGACGCCCTCGAGTGTTGCCCTGAGCAACATTTCCTCGACGGCCGGGTCGGCGGCGCCGCGAGCGGTGAAGATCGAGCGGATCGCGTCCTCGATCTGCGCCACCCGGACCGACTTGGCCTCCTCCACCTCGGCGAAGACCGGGTGCGTACCGGGCTGCATCATCAGCGAGATCGCCAGCCGTTGCACCGGCAGCGTGGACGCCGCCGCCATCAGGGTGCCGTCGATGATGCCGGCCAGTTTCTCGTCCGCGCTGCCTCGCAGATCCAGGATCGCGCCGATGCCGTCCAGCCAGCGGTCCAGCAGTTCGGCGGCCAACCGCTGCTTGTTCGGGAAGTAGTAAGTCACCAGGCCCCGGGACACCCCGGCCCGCTGGGTCACGTCGGAGATGGACGCGGCCTCGAACCCCTTCTCGGCGAAGACCTCCAGGGCAGCACCGAGGATCCGCTCGCGGGACCGTTCCCGCAGCGCTTCGTTCGTGCTGACCGACCGCGGCACGTTCTTCTCTCTTCGGCCAGGGCACTGGAGGCCGAGCAACCCCCCACATCATGCTCGGCGCCCCAGGCCCGCCCCCGTTGTTGCAGGCCCCTCCCCAGGCGCCCAACTCATAGACTGTACGTACAGCGAACGAATGTCAAAGGCTCAACCGGTTCGTGGACACCCAGAGTCACGCGTTCTCGCGTGCACGCAGAGTCACGGGTTTCGTGGGCACCCTGTGTCACAGGTACGATGTGATGGCTGCGCCCTGCGTCTTGTGGCCCTGACGGAACGACACAGTGAGACCGCCGTAGCCACCGACTGACCTCTCGACTTGCTTGGAGCGCTTCCGCATGCCCCTCCGTAATGATCTGCGCAACGTGGCCATCGTGGCCCACGTCGACCACGGGAAGACCACCCTGGTCGACGCGATGCTGTGGCAGTCCGGTGCCTTCGGAGCCCACCAGCACGTCGACGAACGAGCGATGGACTCGGGTGACCTGGAGCGTGAGAAGGGCATCACGATCCTGGCCAAGAACACCGCCGTGCGGCACAAGATGGCCAACGGCGAACAGATGACGCTGAACATCATCGACACCCCCGGCCACGCCGACTTCGGTGGCGAGGTCGAGCGCGGCCTGTCGATGGTGGACGCGATCGTGCTGCTGGTCGACGCCTCCGAGGGCCCGCTGCCGCAGACCCGCTTCGTCCTGCGCAAGGCGCTGGCCCGGAACATGCCGGTGATCCTCGTGGTCAACAAGGTGGACCGTCCGGACGCCCGGATCGCCGAGGTCGTGGACGAGACCTACGAACTGTTCCTCGACCTGCTGGACCACGACGCCGACCAGAGCGCACTGGACTTCCCGGTCGTCTACGCCTCGGCCCGCGCCGGCCGCGCCTCGCTGACCCAGCCGGAAGACGGCGGCATGCCGGATTCGGAGGACCTCGAGCCCCTCTTCGAGACGATCCTGGCGAACGTGCCGGCCCCGGAGTACACCGAAGGCGCGCCGCTGCAGGCCCACGTCACCAACCTCGACGCCTCGCCGTTCCTCGGCCGGCTCGCGCTGGTCCGGGTGCACGAAGGCACCCTGAAGAAGGGCTCGCAGGTCGCGTGGTGCAAGCACGACGGCACCATCCAGAAGGTCAAGATCACCGAACTGCTGATCACCGAGGCGCTCGAGCGGGTTCCCGGCGACTCGGCCGGACCGGGTGACATCGTCGCGATCGCGGGCATCCCCGAGATCATGATCGGCGACACCCTGGCCGACCCGGAGAACCCGAAGGCGCTGCCGTTCATCACCGTGGACGAGCCGGCCATCTCGATGACCATCGGGACGAACAGCTCGCCGCTGGCCGGCCGGGTCAAGGGCACCAAGGTCACCGCGCGCCTGGTGAAGGACCGGCTCGACCGGGAGCTCATCGGCAACGTGTCGCTCAAGGTGCTGCCGACCGAGCGGCCGGACACCTGGGAGGTGCAGGGCCGTGGCGAGCTGGCGCTGGCCATCCTGGTCGAGCAGATGCGCCGCGAGGGCTACGAGCTGACCGTCGGCAAGCCACAGGTGGTCACCCGGGAGATCGACGGCAAGCGGCACGAGCCCGTCGAGCGCCTCACCATCGATTGCCCCGAGGAGTACCTGGGCACCGTGACGCAACTGCTCGCGGTCCGCAAGGGCCGGATGGAGCAGATGACGAACCACGGCACCGGCTGGGTCCGGATGGAGTTCCTGGTCCCGGCCCGCGGCCTGATCGGCTTCCGTACCGAGTTCCTCACCGACACCCGCGGTACCGGTATCGCGCACCACGTCTTCGAGGGTTACGAGCCCTGGTTCGGCGAGCTACGCACCCGCCCGTCGGGCTCGCTGGTCTCGGACCGCACCGGCGTCACGACGTCGTACGCGATGGTGAACCTGCAGGAGCGCGGAACGATGTTCTGCGAGCCCGGGACCGACGTCTACGAGGGCATGGTGGTCGGCGAGAACTCCCGCGCCGACGACATGGACGTCAACATCACCCGCGAGAAGAAGATGACCAACGTCCGGTCGAACGCGGACGAGTTCGAGAAGCTGGTGCCGGCCCGCAAGCTGTCGCTCGAGCAGTCGCTGGAATTCTGCCGCGAGGACGAGTGTGTCGAAGTCACCCCGGATGCCATTCGGATCCGTAAGCTCGCGCTGACTCAGATCGAGCGCGCGAAGCTCGGCCGCAAGAACAAAGCCTGAAACGGTAAGTCACTGGCCTGGTTGGCCGATCCGGCGGGGGAAAATCCCGGATCGTTATCAACCAGGTCAGTTGCCGTGGCGTCTGTATCAGTGCAAGCACATCAGTTGGGGGAAGGAAAAGGACTATGGGGATTCTGCGTACGCTCGGCGCCACCACGACCGCGGTCGTGATGCTGGGGGTCGGCGTGCTGACCACGACGACGGCACAGGCGGCTCCGGCCGCGAAGACCGTCGTGGCGCCGAAGGTCGCGCCCAAGGCCGCTGTCGCGCCGAAGGTGGCCACCAAGGCCACCGCGAGCAGCGCCGTGGTGCCGGGCCGTCTGCGGGTCGACAAGCGGTGCATGAAGGGCCGGATCCTCTGCATCAACAAGAAGACCCGCAAGGTGGTCTTCCTGGTGAACGGAAAGGTCGTGGCGTACGGCGACGCCCGCTTCGGCGGCAAGCGCACGCCGACCCGCAACGGCAACTTCAAGGTCTACCGCAAGTCGAAGAACCACGTCTCGTCGATCTACAAGTCGCCGATGCCGTACGCGATGTTCTTCAGCGGCGGCCAGGCCGTGCACTACTCGTCGGACTTCAAGGCGCGCGGCTACAACGGCTCGTCGCACGGCTGCGTGAACATGCGGGACAAGAAGAAGATCGCGCTGATCTTCAGCAAGGTGAAGATCGGCGACCGGGTGCTGGTCTACAGCGCCTGATCCTCAGTTTTCCTGGCGGCGGCCGGTTCTTCGGAACCGGCCGCTGCTGTCATTCCAGGGCCTTCGAGAAGGCCTTGTACAGGCGGGGCTCGACCAGGCAGAAGGTTGCCTTCTCGACCTGCGTGGACGACCCCAGGAGCGTCTGTACGGCGATGTCGGCCGCCGACTGCGCCGGCCAGCCGTAGATGCCCGCGGAGACCGCAGGAAGCGTCAGGCGGGTGGCACCCAACTCGTCCGCCAGCCGCAACGCGTTCCGGTAGCAGGACTCGAGCAGCGCCGGATCCCGTTGCCCGGCGGTGTAGTTCGGCCCGACGACATGGATCACGTACTGCGCCGGCAGGTTGCCCGCCGTCGTCCAGCCGGCCTCCCCGGTCGGGACGCCGTTCGGGTAGCGCTCGACGCACTCGGCCAGGATCGACGGCCCACCGGCACGGTGGATCGCGCCGTCCACGCCGCCGCCTCCGCGCAGCGCGTGGTGCGCCGCGTTGACGATCGCGTCGGCCGCGACGGTGGTGATGTCGGCCGTCGACAGTTCGATCTTCATCGGACATAGCTTAGGCTTACCCGGTGCTGGCGTCCGCTCGACGCCAACCAATTGATCTGTGAGGGCGTCCCACTCCGTGAGGACGGATCAAACGAGGGGTTCCGATGCGCTGGATTCGTAGTGCGCTGGTTATTCGCAACGTGCTGGCTGTTGCTGTCACGACGGCGGCGGTGGCCGGGCTGGCCGGTGCCGGGATCACGGCGTCCGCCGCTCCGGCCGAGCTGAACACCGCCGACCTGAAGACGGTGCCGTTCGAGGTGAGCGGCGAGCTGCCGATCTACCCGAAGGCGTTGTGGAGCAACGGGTCCAGCAGTGTCGAGGTCCGCAAGGTCGAGGCCCGGCTGATCCAGCTGAAGCTGCTCGACAAGCGGTGGCTGGACAACTCCTACGGCACGATGACCCGGTCCGCGGTGAAGAAGTTCCAGACCAGCCACGACATTCCGCCGCTCGGCTACGTCGACGAGAACACCTGGAAGAAGCTGTCCGCGGCGACCCGGGAGCCGACCCGGGCCGAGCTGTACCCGCCGGCGCCGGTGGTGAACGGCGTCAAGCTCGACGAGCGCTGCGCGTCCGGCGTCGCCCTGTGCATCGACAAGTCCACCCGCAAGCTGCGCTACGTGGTCGACGGGGTGGTGAAGATGCAGTTCGACGTCCGCTTCGGCGCCCAGAAGACCGCTACCCGCGAGGGCGGCTTCTCCGTCGGCTGGAAGAGCCGCAACCACGTCTCCAAGCTGTACGACTCCCCGATGCCGTACGCGATGTTCTTCAGCGGCGGCCAGGCCGTCCACTACTCCTCCGACTTCGCCGCCCGCGGCTACAACGGCGCTTCCCACGGCTGCGTCAACGTCAGAGACCTGGCGAAGATCCGCCAACTGTTCGACCTGGTCAACGTCGGCGACAAGGTCATCGTCTACCGCTCGTAGCCGCCGCGCGGCTACGGCGGGTGGGGCGCCGACCGGGCGTACGCAGTACTAGAGGGGGCGGGGGCCGCGGCGGCGGCGGATGCCCCAGCCGCCGCCTCGGCCTCGGCCTGAGGCGGCGCGGAGGGCGGGACGGGCGTCCACCAGATACACACCGGCGGCGACGATGCCGATCAGGCCGATGAAGCTCAACCAGCTCTGGAAGATCTGCGACAGGGTGAAGGTGGCCAGGATCAGCACCCAGCCGGGTTTGGTCAGCTTGTCGGCGGCGACGAAGACGGCGCGCGGCCGGAAGGCCGCGTCCAGGAGCGCGACCAGCTTCAAACCGAACAGCACCCACCAGATGACACCGATGGGATCTCCGAACCCCGGGAACAGAGTTGGGAACGTGGCGAGTGCGAGCATGCGTACGAGCCTAACCCAGGCAGCGGGTGGCCCACCTCTGCCGAACGACAGAACTGGACCACCCGCACCGTGAAAAGCCGGGAAACTACTCTCAGTCGCCGACCTTCGAGGCGGCGGTGCCGGCGGCCTTCGACGCGGTCTTGGCGGTCTTGCGGGCGCTGGTCGCGGTCGCCTTGACGTTGCGGCTCGCGGTGTCGGCGGTCTTCTTCGCGGTGGTCCGGGTGGCCTTGGCCTTGCTCACCGTGGTCTTGGCCTGGGCGACCATGTCCTCGGTGGCCTTCTGGCTGCGGATCCGGGTGACGATCTCCTCGCCGCGGGCGGCCAGGTCGGCGTAGGTCTCCTCGGCCTGGCCGAGCACGGTGGTCAGCCCGGCCTGCGCGACGGCCGGCAGCTCACGGAGCTTGGCCGGCACGGTCCTGGCGTCGGCGGCGAGCACCTCGAAGCGCTTGCCGAGCTCAACCTGAGCCTTGGTCAGCTCCTTGCTCAGCTCGGTCTGCAGCGCCTTCTGGTCCAGCTTCGCGAACCGGGTGCTGACGTCCTCGCTGACCGCGCGGAACTTCTCCACGGCCAGGTCGCCGGCGCCGGCGACCGCGTACAGCGGGGTGACGGGGGTACGGGTTGCCATCAGGCATCTCCTCGGAAGGTTTCTTCAGCGGGGTCGGTACTGCGGCTACTTCTGGGTGGTGCTTTTTCTTGCAGGGGTCTTCTTGGCGGCCTTCTTGGCGGCGGGAGCGGGCTTGGCCGGCTCATCCTCGGGCGCGTTCTCACGGACGAAAGAGGCGTACACATCGAGCAGTACGCGCTTCTGCCGCTCGTTCAGCGCGGGGTCGAGCAGGACCGCCTCGACCACTCCCGGAGTACGCCGGGCGCTGTCGTCCTCGTCGTCCGGATCGAGGATGCCGGCCCGCACGTACAGGGTCTCCGCGGAGATCCGCAGCGCCTTCGCGAGCTGCTGCAGTACGTCGGCCGACGGCTTGCGCAGGCCTCGCTCGATCTGGCTCAGATACGGGTTCGACACACCTGCCAGGTCGGACAGCTGCCGCAACGACAACTGCGCGTGCCGGCGCTGCTCGGCGAGATACTCCCCCACCGAACCGACTGCGCCCGCGGCACGATCACTCAACTTGGCCATGCGTCCAGTGTGCTAGCAAGGTGCTTGCAATTGCAAGCAGGCACGGCGTGAGGCCGCTCACCCCCGCCCGGAGGTGCCGTTCAGGGCCGAGGTGCTGGTCAGGCGAAGGTACTGAGGTGCGGTTGGACCGCGCCGACCTGAATGCCGCCGCCGTACAGCGGCGAACTGGTCTGCTGGTCAACGACCTCGTGCGAGAGACCCAACTTCTGCAGGACCGCGGCCATCACGACCGCGCGGGCGCGCGGCGTACCGTCTTCGACCTTGACGGCGATGCCGCGGCCGTCAGCAAGTCCTACTGCGTAGACGCTTTCGGCTCCGGCCTTGCAGAGCAGGCCGGGAACTGCGCGCATCAAGGCGGCCTCGTCGCGGCGGCTGCCGCTGGCGTACTCGGGGTGGTTGCGCAACGCGTTCGCCACCCGGGCCTCGAGGGTGTCGGGCGCGGCCGCGGCGAAGAGGCCGAAGGAGCGGGCCAGGCCGGCGAGGCTGATGGCGAGGATGGGTGCACCACAGCCGTCGACCGCGACGTACGAGATCTTCTCGCCGGAGGAGTCCTCGACGGCGGTCCGGATCGCCTGCTGGAGCGGGTGCTCGGGCGAGCGGTAGTCGTCGCGGCCCCAGACGGCGTCCGGGCTCTTCTCCCGCGCCGGGTCGTGGATCGGCCAGCCGTTCGCGACGCAGGTCGCGATCATCGCCGCGTGCTTGCCGGAGCAGTTCATCGTGAGCGGGTCGAGCCCGTGGCCCGCCCGGACCCACTCGTCCCGCGCCTGCTCGTCGATCGGGTAGGCCGCCGGCGTCCGCAGTACCGACTCGTCCAGCCCGGCGCCGGCCAGGATCCGCCGTACTCCGTCCAGGTGGAACGCCTCGCCCGAGTGGGACGCACCCGCCAGCGCGAGCAATTCGCCGTCCAGGGCAAGGCCGTGGCGGAGCATGCCGAGCGCCTGCATCGGCTTGTTCGACGAGCGCGGGAACATCGGCTGGTCGACCACGCCGGCAGACCACTCGACGGCTCCGTCGGGAGCGGTCACCACCACGGAGCCGCGGTGATGGCCCTCCACGAATCCGCTGCGCACGACATCGGCCAGGATCACAGGTTCGGTCACGGCTGAACTGTACGGCTCGGCGGTCAGGTGCAAAAACCCAAGTTGGCAATGATCCGCCTCACAACCGACCGATAGACCGCCGCGTCCCGCCGTGCGGGCTCAGAGTCGCGAGCGGTCGGGCGGGGTCAGAGCCGGGAGCGGACGTGGAGGCCGACCTCGGGGTCGACCAGGAGTTCCTGGGTGGCGGTGACGGTCGGCTGATCCTCGGCGACTACTTCCAGCAGGGCTGCCGGGTCGACGTTGCGCTTGATCAGAGCGAGCGCGATCGGGCCGTACTCGTGGTGCCGGGCGGCCGAACCGATGAAGCCGACCTGCTTCTCACCAGCCCGTACTGCGTACCCGTGCGCCGGCAGGTGATCCACCGAACCGTCCAGGAGCAACCGAACCAGGCGGCGCGGAGGCCGGCCCAGGTTGTGCACCCGTGCGACCGTCTCCTGGCCGCGGTAACAGCCCTTGTCGAGGTGTACGCCGACGCCGAGCCAGCCGAGTTCGTTGGGGATCGCGCGCTCGTCCGTGTCCAGCCCGAGCCGCGGGGCTCCCGCCTCGATCCGGAGCGCCTCGTACGCCCAGACTCCGGCAGGCGGGCCGGCTTCTTCCGCGAAGGCCGAGAGCTCGCCGCGAGGAAGGAAAACCTCATGCCCACCGAGGGAGTCAGCCCCGCTCCGCACCAGCGCACTGGAGGTTGAGGAGGGGGTGCCTGGGCGCCAGATGATGGCGTAGTCCGTGGTGACGTCCGTGATCTCCACCCGCGACATGAACACCATCTTCTGGAGCCACTCGACCAGCGCGGCCGCAGCACCCGGTTCCGTGTGGAGCCAGAAGGTCTCGCCGTCGTCGACGCCGTACATGGCGTGCTCGATGTGGCCCGTGGGCGACAGGAGCAGCGCGGTCGTGGAGGTGCCCGGGCGCAGGCCCTCGAAGTACTGGGTGGTCAGTGCGTGCAGCCAGGTGAGCCGGTCGGGTCCGGTGATGGTGACCACATCGCGGTGCGAGAGGTCGACGAACCCCTGGCCGGCGACCAGGGCCCGCTGCTCCCGCAGATCGGAGCCGTAGTGAGCGGCAACCCCGGCGTCCAGGCCGTCCGCTTCCACGGCACCCGGGAGATCCAGCAGAGGGCTGCGTGTCAATGACATGTCACCAGAGTACGTCGATCGAGGTACGCCGACTGCCTCCCACTGTGGGATGTGGACAACACCCCTCCCGACGAGGCTGAAAGGACCAACCTGAGAGGAGCAGAACGATAACGAAGAAGGCATTCCGGCCGTCCAGGCACCGAGCAGTACGCCGCTGAGCTGGGCCTGCCGTTCGGCACGGGCAAGGAGCGGCGGGACCAGGTCCGGGCCACCTTGGACCACCTGGAGAGGCTCGATGGCGACCGGCACACCCCGGTCATGCTCGCTGCGGGGGGACCCCGCTCGCTGGCATTGGCGGCCGCTAGAGCCGACATCGTCTCGCTGGCCAAGTCGGCTGTGGCTCCGCGAGAGGAGGTCGTCCGACTGGCCCGGGAGTTGCGTGAGCTGGCAGGACCGCGGGCAGACGACATAGAGCTGGCCATGAACCTGTTCGCGGCCGGTACTCGGGAGCTGCCGCCGTGGACGAAGCAGGCGGCTGGGGTGACGCCGGAAGAGCTCGAGGCGAGTGGCTCGCTGATGCTGTTGCGCGGTACGCCGCAGGAGATGGCTGACGAGTTGCAGCGGCGCCGGGACGAGTTCGGCGCCTCCTACATCAGCGTCAACGCCACCTACCTCGAAGACCTCGCACCGGTGATCGAGAAGCTCGCGGGACGGTAGCTGGCGGAGTACGGGACGGCGCAGTACGAGCGGACAGCGCGGGCGGGCGTAGTACAGGCGGGCGTAGTACAGGCGGGCGTCGTACAGGCGGACAGCACGCTGCCCGTCAGGTCCCAGACGGAGTGGGAGCTGACGGGCAGCGTGGAGGGGTGGGACAGATGGTCTAGTGGTGCGCCTTGTCTAGTGGTGCGCTGCGGCCCCGCCGGTGTCGGCGACCGCGCCGGCTGCCGGTAGATCGCCCGCGTGGGTGTCGCCGGCCGCGAAGGCCGCCTCGTCGAACGGATCCTCACCGGCGAAGACCTGCCGGGCCTGTTCCTTGTCGAACGCCCCGGTCCAGTGGCCGACCAGGACCGTCGCGACCGCGTTGCCGGCGAAGTTCGTCAGCGCCCGGGCCTCGGACATGAACCGGTCGATGCCGACGATCAGGCCGACGCCGTCGAGCAGTTCCGGCCGGTGCGACTGCAGACCGCCGGCCAGCGTCGCGAGCCCGGCGCCGGTCACGCCGGCCGCACCCTTGGACGCCACGATCATGAACACCAGCAGGGAGATCTGCTGCCCGAGCGAGAACGGCTGGTCCATCGCCTCGGCAATGAACAGCGACGCCATCGTCAGGTAGATCGCGGTGCCGTCCAGGTTGAACGAGTAGCCGGTCGGGACGGTGATGCCGACGACCTGCTTGCCGACGCCGAGGTGCTCCATCTTGCCGATCAGCCGCGGCAGCGCGGTCTCCGACGACGAGGTCGACACGATCAGCAGGAACTCGCGTCCCAGGTAGCGCAGCAACTGGAAGATCGACATCCCGGTGACCACCTTGAGGATGCTGCCGAGCACGACCAGGACGAACAGCGCGCAGGTGATGTAGAAGGCGAGCATGATCTTGCCCAGGCTGACCAGAGCTTCCCAGCCGGTGGCGCCGACGACGGCCGCGATGGCGCCGAACGCACCGATCGGGGCGGCCCACATGATCATCGCGAGCACCTTGAAAGCGAGCCGCTGGAGGTGCCCGATGCCGTCCAGTACCGGCTGACCCTTCGAGCCCATCGCCTGCAGGGCGAAGCCGACCAGCAGCGCGACGAAGACGGTCTGCAGCACCTCACCCTCGGTCAGGGCGGACACCAGCGTCTTCGGGATGATGCCGAGCAGGAAGTCGGAGGTGCTCTCGTGCGCGCCGGAGGCCTGGCTCTGGCCGGTCTCGCGGAGCTTGTCGGTCAGGTTCAGACCGGAGCCGGGCTGGACCAGGTTGCCGACCACGAGGCCGATGGCGAGCGCGACCGTCGACATCACCAGGAAGTAGACCAGCGCCAGTCCGCCGACCTTGCCGACGCTGGCGGCCTGCCGGACCGAGCCGATGCCGAGCACCAGGGTGCAGAAGATGATCGGGCTGATCATCATCTTGATCAGGTTCACGAAGCCGGTGCCGAGCGGCTTCAGCTCGGTGGCGAAGGTCGGGAAGAGGAAGCCGACGCCGATGCCCAGCAGGACGGCGACGATGACGGCGATGTAGAGGAAGTGGGTCCGGTCGTTGCGGACCGGTGTCGGGCGGGGTGCGGTGGGACTCGCCATGGTGACTCCTGAATCGGCCGGGCGGCGGGGTTCTGAGTAACTGTGACGTGACGCACAGGCGAACTGCTCATTTCGTTCATATCGTTCGCCATCGGCGCCTTGCCGGCGCCCACGCGGTCGCCGTAAGAGCCCACTGACGGCACTGGTGTGCACAAATGTCCGCAGGCTGTGCAAACTGACCACATGAAGCGACGGCCGTCCGAACTGCGTCGCCAGGTGCTCTGGCTGCAGACGATCACGACCGCCGTGCTGGTTGTGATGATCTGGATCACCCTGCTCGCCCGCGCCCGGGACCAGGCCGATCGCGACGCGGCCGCCGCCGGTCTGCGGGCCCCCGGCTGGGGTGAGCTGATCCAGCTGGAGATCCGGTCCATGCTCGGCATCGCCAGTCTGACCCTCGGAATCGCCGTCGCCGGCAATGCCCTGGTGACCTGGCGGGTACGCCGAGCCACCCGCGGGATGGGCACGCAGTCCCTCGCCTGGATGCTCGACTTCTACGAAGGCGTACTGCGCGCCGCCCGCGAAGGCCTGCTGCTGGTCGACTCCGACGGCCGAGTCCAACTGGTCAACGACGAAGCCCGCCGCCTGCTCGGCCTACACCACGTCGAACCAGGCTCGACCATCGAGGAGCTCCACCTCCCCGCCACTCTGGCGGGCCTCCTCCGCGCCGGCCGGACGGCGTACGACGAACTGCACCTCGGGGCGCAGGGGGTCGTCGTGGTGAACCAGCAGCCGGCCAGGTCCGGCCGGATCATCACGCTGCGAGACCACACCCAGCTGCAGGCGCTGCTCGGCGAGCTGGACGCGGTGCGGAGTCTCGCCGAGTCGCTGCAGGCTCAGAATCACGAGGCGTCGAACCGGCTGCACACCGTCGTCAGCCTGATCGAGATCGGCCGGCCGGACCGCGCCCGGGAGTTCGCCGTCTCCGAACTGCAGCTCGCGCAGGCGATGACGGACCGGGTGGTCGGCACGGTCGGTGATCCCGTCTTGGCGTCACTCCTGCTCGCCAAGCTGGCCCAGGCCCAGGAGCGCGGCGTACTGCTCACGCTCGAGCTCGGCACGGAGGCGCTGAACACCCGGCTTCCCGCGCAGGACGTCGTCACGGTGGTCGGCAACCTGCTCGACAACGCGATCGAGGCCGCCCGCGACGGGTCCGCTCCCCGGCGGGTCGAGCTGAAGGCCGGGACCACTCCGGACGCGATCGACCTGGCCGTCACGAACACCGGCGCGGAGCTGGGGGCCACCGAGCTGGCGCGGATGTTCGAGCGGGGCTGGACGACGAAGCCGGAACCAGGTCACGGGCTGGGATTGGTGCTGGTACGCAGTACGGTCGAGCGCTGGCAGGGGACGTTGATGGTCGACCCGGACTCCGAGCTGGACGACGTACCGGCTTTGACTGTGCGGGTTCGGTTGCCGCGGGCGGTGAGCGCTAGTGCTTGATCTTCGGGTCTTGGTGGTTGAGGACGATCCTGTGGCTGCTGAGGCGCATCGGGTTTATGTGGATCGACTGCCGGGATTTGCGTGCATTGGGATCGCCAGTACTGCGGCGCGCGCGCTGCAGGTGCTCAGCCGGGGCGAGGTGGACCTGGTCCTGCTGGACATGAATCTGCCGGACGGTCACGGGCTGGACGTCGTACGGCGAATGCGTGCTGCGGGCAACCAGACGGACGTGGTAGCGGTGACTGCCGCACGGGAGGTGGCGGCGGTTCAGGCGGCGGCGCGGATCGGGGTGGTGCAGTACGTGCTGAAGCCGTTTGCCTTTGAAACGTTGAGGGATCGACTCAGTGCCTATGCGCGGCAACGGCGGGCCGCGGAGGCCGGTCAGGTGGTCGCGGACCAGGACGAGGTGGACCGGTTGTTGCATCCAGCAACTGTTTCTTCGGTGCCGAAGGGGTTGGCCGGGTCGGTGCTGGATCGGGTGGTCACGTTGCTCGGAAACCGCGAGGGGTGGACCGCGGAGGAGGTCGCAGCTTCGCTGGGTACGTCGCGGATCACGGCCCGGCGGTATCTGGAACACCTGGCCGACCAAGGCCAGGCGTTGCGCACCCAACGCTACGACGGTCGCAGCGGCCGCCCGAAGGTCGAGTATTGCTGGGTGTCGGAGAGCTAGGCCCGGATCAGCGTGGCCCAGAGGTGCGGCTGGAGGGGCTGCCCCTCGGCGGCCATGTCGTAGGCCCACAACAGCTCGCCCTTGACCAGGCCGTACAGCCGGTGGCCCGCGGTGACCTCTTTGGCGGTCGCGGTCCGCGCCACCACGTCGGTCCGCATCTCGATCTTCGCGCCCTCGATCTCGCCGTACCAGATCTCCGCGAACCCGGTCGGGTGTGCGAGCACCACCTCGAGCTTGTTGTCCGGCCGCGGCCGCCAGAACCCGGTCTCCATCGCCAACGGCCGCTCCCGCTTGCCGTCCTCGCCGACCACGAAGGTCTGGCTGACGAAGTGCAGGAATGGCTTGCCGTTGTGACTGAAGTCGATCTGCTGACCGAACTCGAACTTGTCGATCGTCGGGTAGTCGCCGTGGCCGCGCCCCTCCCACCGGCCGAGGAGCCAGGCCAGCGGCATCAGGTCGGGGTGCAGGTCCTGCGGGATCTCGAACGGCATCGCGGTCGCCGTCAGCTCGCGCTGCGGCCGCGGTACAGCCGGTAGACGACGAACGCCGAGAACCAGCCCATGAACACGGTGACGAGCACCAGCAGGGTCGTGAAGATGACGTGTAGCACGTTCGCCAGTCTAGGGGATGCACGCGGCGGTCTGAGCTACCGTGGCGTGATGTCCCGCACGCTGGTGATCAAGCTGACCGCAGGCGCCGAAGAACCCGAACGCGCCAACCAGGCCTTCACAGTGGCCGCGACCGCTGTGGCCACCGGAGCCACGGTGTCGTTGTGGCTGACCGGAGAGGCCGTCTGGTTCGCCGTACCGGGCCGAGCCGAGTCCTTCGAACTCCCCCACGCGGCACCTCTCGCAGACCTCCTCGCCGGGGTCCTGGCCGGTGGCACCCTCACCGCCTGCACCCAATGCGCCAAACGCCGCGACCTCACCGAGTCCGATCTCTTACCCGGCACCCGAGTGGCAGGCGCCCCCACGTTCACCGAAGAGATCCTCGCCGAGAACGCCCAGGCAATCGTCTACTAGCCGCGCACACCGTGCGGTCGGCTAGCTCCCGCACCCAGCTAATCCGGTCTGGAGTGCTACTCGCGTTCGCGGCCGCCGGCGCCGGTTTCGCGGCCGGAGCGTGAGGCGTCGCGGCGTTGCTGGGCTTCGGCGCCTGCGGTGCGGCCGGCGGTACCGGCCTCGACCGGCTGGCCGGAGCGTTGGGTGGCGCCGTTGGGGTCTGCGGTGCCGCTCTGCAGCGACTGCAGTTGCTTGATCTCGTCAGGCGACATCCGGCTCTGCCCGCTGGTCTGCCCGTTCCGTCCGTTCGCCTGACCGCCCTGACTGCGCGCCTCCGCCAGACTTGCCTCGACAGCGTCCGCACGCACACCCTGCCCACCCTGAGCCTGCCCACCCTGCACTTGGGCGCCGTCCTGCCCACCCTGGACCTGCGCACCGTTCTGGCCGCTCTGGACCTGCGCACCGTTCTGCCCACTCTGAACCTGAGCGCCACTCTGCCCGCTCTGGACCTGAGCGCCGTTCTGCCCGGTCTGGACCTCGGCACCGTTCTGGCCTGTCTGGACCTCGGCACCGTTCTGGCCGGTTACCTCCGGGCCGGTCTGATCGGTCTGCGCCTGGGCTTCGGCCTCGGCCGCTGCGTGCTGGTCTCCGCCGGTCGGCAAGCCTGGCTGCGGGCCAGCCTCGCCACGCTCTTCCTGCTGCTGCGCCGGCTCCTGCCCGTCCTGACGCTCTTCCTGCTCGTTCTGCTGCTCGTTGTCCTCGCCGATCACCGCCGGCGACGCACCATCCTCGTCGACCAACTGCCCATCACGCTCAGGCTCCTGCTGCTCAGCCTCGCGAGCCTCGCGCTCCTGGTCCGTCTCCCCGATCACCTCAGGAGCGGCGCCATCCTCATCAACCAGCTGACCGTCAGCCTCAGCCTCGGGCTCCTGCTGCTCGGCCTGCCGCGCTTCACGCTCCTGGTCGGTCTCGCCGATCACCTCCGGCGCGGCACCATCCTCGTCAACCAGCGGGCCGTCCCGGTCGGCATCCTGGTCGACCTGCGGGTCAGCCTGCTGGTCGTCCCGTTGCGCCTCGGTGTCCTCGCGCTCCTGGTCCTCGCGCTGCTGGTCCTCTAGCTCATCGATGATCTCGTCCGCCGCGACAGCCCCAGCACCCGCGGCGGCAGCGGCCAGAAGTACGTCCGGCCCGTCCCCCTCGCGGTTCTCCTCCGCCCGGCGCCGTTCGTCGGCCTCGCGGCGCTCCTGGGCGTCCCGCTCGTTCCGGGCCGCCTCGCGGTCCTCGACAGCGTCCAGTTGTCCGTCGCCGTCGCGGTCCTCCCGCTGATCCCGCTGCTGGTCGGCCTCGTCCCGACTCTCCACCTGATCGACCCGACCATCCCCGTCGCGATCCAGGTCGCGGTCCTCCTGCTCCTCACGCTCCAGCCGTTCGCGCTCGAGATCCTCAGGCGTCAGATCGGGGTCGTTGTCCAGCCGATCGCGCTGCTCCTGGATCCGGCGCGCCTCGTCCTCGTACACCTGGGAGCGCTCGTCGGGCGTCAGCCGGTCGATGTTCGAGCCGAAGTCCGGGTTCTGCTCGCGCTCGTCGCGGATGACCCGGACGAGTTCCTCGATCAAGGCCCGCAGTTCCTGCTCGCGGGAGGGTGTCTGCCGCTGCGCGTTCCGGCGCTGGATCAGCTTGCTGGAGATCGTCCGGACGATCCGGAACATGTCCCTCAGCAGGTCTTCCTCGATCGACGCCATCAGGCCACCTCGCTCGCATAGACGGAGTACCCGAAGCCGGCCGTGGTACCGGCGTCGTCGGCTTCGGGTTGAGTCGCGTACAGGTGAATCTCGGCGCCGGGCCGCAGCCAGACCGCCAGGTGCCGGCGCCGGCCGCGCCATTCGGCCGGGATCCGCGGATCGTTGCCCGGTCCAACGAAGACCGGGTGGCCCCAGTGCCGCCGGGCCAGTTCGAGCTGGTCCGGCCAGTGATCGTCCAGCCCGTCCTCGGCGGCGGGGAGCTCGGCCGGGGCGATCTCGTACGCCGACCACCCGCTGCGGGGGCTCTCCGGCAGTACGGCGTCGGGCAGCACCAGCATCACCGTCTCGCGCGGGGTGACGAGGCCCCAGGTGTACCGGTTCGGGTCGATGTTGCCAGGAGCCCAGGGACGCCAGCCGGTGGCGGCGGTGACCCGCGACACCAGGGAGCGGATCGCGTCCAGCCCCGTCTCCGGGGGCCCCCAGACACGGTTCCAGTCGGACACCTCCGCGAGGTCGGCCATAGCGCGCTCGTCTTCGTCCGACGACCGCTGCTGCGTCCTCACGTGACCCACTCCTCTCCTCCGAACCTTCCCAGCCTAAAGGTGCGGGGTGGCACCGGGTTGGGACGCAACACCTCATCCTGTGGATCCGGCTCTCGTCAACACCCTCGTCCACAAGCTGCAATCGGCCCAGCGCCGGGCGAAGGATAAGGGTGTAGGGCGAGGCCCGCGGCGACCTGTTCGGGAGCGGTAAGGAGCGCCGGCCAGGACGGATCGGCGTTCGTGAGCAGTAACCGGTCGGGGGGTCCGGCGCCGGCTTCCAGAGGTTGTGATGGGAAGCATGAAGCTTCCGGTGCCTTCGGCGGAGAAGTCGTTCCCGTCCCCACTGCATCACCCGCGGGTCGCGACGGTGCTCGGGCGGCAGCTCGGGGTCGCCGTGACGATCTGTTTCCTGACCGGGCTGATCAGCCACTTCCAGCAGGCGACCCCGGGCTGGCTCGAGATCCCGAGCCGGCCGGCGTCGCTCTACCGGGTGACCCAGGGGTTGCACGTCCTGACCGGCATCGTCTCGGTGCCGCTGCTGCTGGCGAAGCTCTGGACGGTCTACCCGAAGCTTTTCGCCAAAACAGCCCCCAAGCTCGGCGCCGTCCTCGAGCGGTTGTCGATCCTGGTGCTGGTCTCCGCGCTGGCTCTGGAGCTCTTCATCGGCTTCCTGAACACGCTGCAGTGGTATCCCTGGCCGTTCCCCTTCAAGGAGACGCACTACGCGCTCGCCTGGATCATCGTCGGCGCCCTGCTGGTCCACCTCGGCGTCAAGCTGCCGCTGATCATCGCGCACTGGCGAAGAACCCCAGCCGACCGTACGCCGGTACCGGAGCCGGCCGAGTCGTTGCCGCCAGCAATCACCGGGATGACCCGGCGCGGGTTGTTCCGGACCGTCGCCGGCGCGGGCGCGCTCGTCGGAATCACCTCGATCGGGCAATCGGTCCCCGCGTTCGGGCCGATCGCAGTACTGGCTCCGCGCAAGCCGAACATCGGACCGCAAGGGCTTCCCGTGAACCGCACCGCGAAGGACGCGGGTGTGACCGCGGTCGAGGCGGACTGGCGGTTCAGCGTCGCGGGACCCCAGCAACTCTCGTACTCGCTGGATCAACTGCGGGCGTTGCCGCAGAGCAGGTCTGACCTGCCGATCGCCTGCGTCGAGGGCTGGAGCCAGGGCGCGCGCTGGGAAGGTGTGCGGATCAAGGATCTGCTCCGGCTCTGCGGTGCTCCCGAGGGATCGCGGCTGCGGGTGGTGTCGATGGAGAAGGGCGGGTTCTACGCGACCAGCGAGCTTCCGCCGCAGTTCGCCGAGGACCCGCTCACCTTGCTGGCGCTCAGGGTGAACGGCGGAGAGCTCGACCTGGATCACGGATTCCCGGCCCGCATCATCGCGCCGAACCGACCCGGCGTACTGCAAACGAAGTGGGTCCACCGGTTGGAGGTACTGACATGAGCGCTGCGGCCGAGCCGGTTTTGCAGTTGGACAAGCGGACTCGCATCGCACGTGCCTGCCTAGGTGCTGTGGGCATCGGAGTCGGGCTCTGGGGTTTGAGGCTGTTGCTGCAGGCACTCAGCTTCGACGCGTTGATCCGGCTGCCGCTCTGGCTCGGCGGCGCTGTCGTCGCGGACGACTTCCTCCTTGTACCGTTGACGATCGGCGTCGGCTGGCTGCTGACCCGCTGGTCACTCGGACCCGACCACCACCGCACGGTGACCGCCGTCCGTACGACGCTCCTGTACGTCGGCGTGACCACGCTCGTGGCGATCCCGCTGCTCCTCCGGCAGGGCAAGGGAGTCAACCCGACCGTGCTACCGCGCGACTACCTGCGCGACTGGTTGTTGCTTGAGGCGACGATCGTGGTCACCGGCGTACTGGTGGCGGTGGTTCAGGCGCGGCGTTTGACGTTGAGGAGGTCGCGGGCCTCGTCCGGGGACATCGGCGGGCGCTGAGCGAGGGTTGCCAGCGCGGCGGCGCGCTCGACCAGTTCGGCGTTGTGGGTGACGGGGTGCCCCTTGGCCAGCGTGAGAGTGTCCTCCATGCCGACGCGGAGGTGGCCGCCCTTCGACAGCGCGGCCAGCGCCACCGGCAGGGTGGTCCTGCCGACGCCAGTGGCGGACCAGGACGTCACTCCCGCGGGGAGAGCGCTGACCGCGGCGAGCAGGGCGTCCGCAGTACCGGGCATGCCGCCGGGGACGCCCATCACCAGGTCGCAGTGCACCTTGCCGCCGTACGGGAGGCCGAACTTGTCGAGCAGTCGGTTCAGCGCGGCGACGTGGCCGAGGTCGAACAGCTCGAACTCCGGGACCACCTCCCGCTCCTGGGTGAGCTGATAGAGCTCGGTGACGAATGGCCAGGGATTCATGAAGACGTCGTCGCCGAAGTTGACCGTGCCCATCGTCAGCGAGCAGGAGTCCGGAGCGGCGTCCAGCACGCGCAGCCGGTGCTCGAACGGGTCCGTCACGGCTCCGCCGGTGGACAGCTGCACGATCAGCGCGGTGTTCTCGCGGACGGCGGTCACGGTCTCGGTCAGCCTGCCGAGGTCGAGCGTCGGCCGGTGGTCCGCGTCGCGGATGTGGATGTGGATCATCGCGGCGCCGACCGCCTCGCAGCGCTTGGCGGTCTCCACCAGCTCGTCGAGCGTGGTGGGCAGCGCGGGACAGTCCGCCTTCGCGGTCTCGGCGCCGGTGGGTGCAACGGTGATCAACGTCGACGTCATGGACGAATCGTGCCAGATGTTGCCCTTAGACGGGACATTTGCCCGCCGATCGTCCCGGAAACCGGACGATCTCCGGTGCGGCTGCCTGCCGCTCGTCGGGTGGGCGCCAGTTGGGAGGATGGGCGTATGAGAGCAGTCGTGCAGCGGGTCAGCAAGGCGTCCGTAACGGTCGAGGACGAGGTGGTCGGGGCGATCGAGGGGCCGGGGCTGATGGTTCTGCTCGGTGTCACCCACGACGACACCGAGGAGAAGGCGGCCGCGCTGGCGGCGAAGATCTGGACACTGCGGATCCTGCGCGACGAGCGCTCGGCAGCCGACGAGCAGGCGCCGATCCTCGCGATCAGCCAGTTCACCCTGTACGCCGACACCCGCAAGGGCCGCCGCCCGTCGTGGAGTGCCGCCGCCCCCGGCCCGGTCTCGGAACCCTTGTACGAGAGCTTCTGCGCCGCCCTGGAATCCCTCGGCGCCAAGGTAGAACGAGGCCGCTTCGGCGCCAACATGCAGGTCTCCCTCACCAACGACGGCCCAGTAACCCTGATCCTCGACGCCTGACTTCTGTTGGTACTACGTGCCGCCGCCCGCAGTACCCCGACGCGCGTGGCGGGTAGTACGTAGTACAGACAAAGAAGCGGGCCCCTGGCTCGGATCACGAGGATCCGGACCAGGGGCCCGTTCGTAGTACCTGGCTGAAGCGGTGAGGTACGGCTCAGCGAGGGGTGGTGAGCGGCTGGATCAGCCGATCACGCCGGCGGCCGAGTGGCCGACGATGACCTTGGTGTTCAGGCTGTAGACGTCGATCACCAGGGCGTTCACGGAGATGTACCGGCTCTGACGCACGACCTGGTTGAAGGTCAGCTTGGCGACGCCGGGGATGTCCAGGGTGCTGTTCGGCTCGGTCGGGACGTTGTAGCTCTTGTTGCCGACCTTGATCGAGACGACGTTCGAGGAGGAGTTCAGGCCGACCTTGCCGTCCTTGGTCTTCCAGGCCGACGCCGAGGACTCGATGGCACCGATGGACAGGTTGCCCACCTTCACGCCCGCGACGTGCGAGGTGAAGTTGACGGCCGACTTCTCGGCGCCCATGTAGCCGTTCTTCGTGGTGTAGATGGCGCCCACGTAGGCGACCTTCGGGATCACGACCTCGGCGACCGCGTTCCGGATCGTCTTGCCTTCCGTGCCCTGGCAGGTGGCCTGGTAGGAGGTCGGACCGGACTTGACCAGCTTGTCGACGTACGCCTTGGTGCCGTACGCGTCACCGATCACCATCGCGGTGGCCGGCTTGGTGATCTCCGCGCGGGTCTTCAGCACGGCGACGTCGACACCCTTGGGGATGTAACGGTTCTTCGTGGTCGCGTGCAGCACGACGGCCTGCGCGTACGAGTAGATGCCGGCGCTCGTCTTCACGCCGCCGACGCGGTTCAGCACGATGTACCCCAGGCCCGGAACGGCGACCTTGGTGTTCGGGCCCGGCTTGACCAGCGACGGCACCGAGACGCCACCGATCTTCACCGACGCGAAGGTGGTGCTGCCGGTGTAGGACAGGTTGCCGTTCTTGTAGACCGCGGTGGTGGTGGTCTTGGCGCCGGTCAGTGTCAGCAGCGAGCCGATCCGGATGTCGACGGCGGTGGCGTTGCTGGTCACACCGTTGCCGTGCTGGTTGTTGAACGAGTGCGTGTCGGTGGTGACGGTGCGCGCGATCGCCTGGTTGTTGACGTTCGCGGTGGCGAGGTCGTTCTGGTCCGACCGGTTCGAGTCGGTGGTGCAGCTGAACTGAGCGACGACCTGCGGGCCGTGCCCCACGACGCCGGCCTGCACGTCGGTTCCGAACGCGTAACCGCTGTAGCCAAATACCGGCGCGGCGGACGCCGAACCCGAGGTCAGCGCAATCGTAGAAGCTACGCCGACAACCGCCGCGACTCCGACGGCAGCGAGCTTCTTGTATCCGATGCGGGGTCTCATGACCCCTCCTCCCTGAGTGATGCGTGACCCTAGTAGGCGGGCCAGGACACAGACACAACTCAGGCGGTTGCGGTAGGTAACGAGCGGATGCCTGTCCGAGATCAAACCGTTACGCAACC
This sequence comes from Kribbella sancticallisti, assembly GCF_039530625.1. Lineage (NCBI taxonomy): Bacteria > Bacillati > Actinomycetota > Actinomycetes > Propionibacteriales > Kribbellaceae > Kribbella > Kribbella sancticallisti. The sequence goes on from NZ_BAAAOS010000041.1 coordinate 102,936, forward strand.
GACCGGCCCGTGAGAAACGCGGTCTTGCGCGTAACCGCGACCCGTGAGATCAACGCCACCCGAACTCCCTGACACTGCAACAAGTTGCAGTCACCAGCCGCAGCCAGCCGAGCGTTCCGTTGCTAGCGTCCGAAGGATCGAGCAACCGAACAGCAACGAGGGGGAAGTATGTTGCGAGGGACTTTGATGGGGGTGGCCGCACTCGGCCTGGTCGCGGCGAGCGCCACGCCGGCGATGGCGGTCTCACAGAAACTGCGCTGGAAGTTCGACAGCGTGAGTGCTGTCGTGACGACGGTGGTGGACGACAGCGGCAAGGGACACACCGGTACTGCGGTGACGGCGAACGGTGGTCAGGTCACGGCGCTGGCACCGGGCCGGGACGGAATCGGGCAGGCGGTGCAGTTCCCGGGGGTCTGCTCGGGTACCTGCCCGAGGGCGCTGATCAGCAGTCCGGACGCGGCGGATCTCAATCCGGGGACGGCGCTGTTCACCTACGGCGCCTGGGTCAACGTGACGTTGGCCGAGCTGGGCTCCGACCATGGCTCGAACATCTTCCAGAAGGGCGCTTCCAACACGTCGCAGTGGAAGCTCCAACTGGACGATGCCGGCGGAAAGCCCAGTTGTGTGGTCAGGGAAGCGGGCGGGGCGAACGCGCTCAAGGTGACGGCACTGACCGGTGTTGCCGACGGCAATTGGCACAAGGTCTCCTGCCAGCGCACGGCGACCACGCTGCAGATCCTGATCGACAACAACTACAGCAATTCCGGGCTCCTGGCCTCGACGTTCGTGATCGACCCGACCGGGATGCCGGCGACCGTGGGCGCGCGCAGTACCGGCACCAACGGCGACCAGTACCACGGCAGGCTGGACGACGTCTACTTCAACATCGACTGAGGACGCAGGCCGAAGGGCCCGTCGCGCAAGCTCCGGGCCCTTCGGGGAACAGCAAACTACTACTAGACGGCGACGGCGACCTCAGCCACCTCGCCATACTGGGCCACGACCTGGCGGTCGACCGGCTCGGCCTTCGGGGCCAGCGTGCGCAGCGTCCAGCTGCCCGGCGCCGCGAAGAACCGGAAGTGACCGGTCGCCGACGTCGGTACCTCGGCCGTGAACTCACCAGTGGAGTCGAGCAGCCGCACGTACGCGCCGCCGACCGGCTCGTCCCCGCGCAGTACCTGGCCCTGGATCACGGCTTCCTTGTCGATGTCGACGCCCTTGAGGTCCAGGCCGCCCTTCGTCGCTCCGCACATGGTCAGGCCTTCCCGGGCTCGTCGCCGAGTGCAACCGGTACGCCGACCAGCGAGCCCCACTCGGTCCACGATCCGTCGTAGTTCTTCACGTTCTCCTGGCCGAGGATCTCGTGCAGCACGAACCAGGTGTGCGCCGAGCGCTCGCCGATCCGGCAGTACGCGATGGTGTCCTTGCCGAAGTCCACGCCGGCGTCGGCGTACAGGGTCTTCAGCTCGTCGTCGGCGCGGAAGGTGCCGTCGTCGTTGGCCGCCTTGCTCCACGGGATGCTCGCCGCGGTCGGGATGTGACCCGCGCGCTGCGCCTGCTCCTGGGGCAGGTGCGCCGGGGCCAGCAGCCGGCCGGCGTACTCGTCGGGGCTGCGCACGTCGACCAGGTTCTTCACGCCGATGGCCTGCTCGACCTCGTCGCGGAAGGCGCGGATGTTCAGGTCCGGCTCCTTCGCGCTGTACTGCGTCGCCTCGCGCTTGACCACGTCGTCGGTCAGCTCGCGGCTGTCCAGCTCCCAGCGCTTGCGGCCGCCGTCGAGCAGCCGGACGTCACCGTGGCCGTAGAGCTTGAAGTACCAGTACGCGTAGGCCGCGAACCAGTTGTTGTTGCCGCCGTAGAGCACGACGGTGTCGTCGTTCTTCACGCCCCGCTCGGACAGCAGCGCGGAGAACTGCTCCCGGTTGACGAAGTCGCGGCGGACCTGGTCCTGGAGGTCGTCCCTCCAGTCCAGCTTGATCGCACCGGCGATGTGGCCGGCGTCGTACGCCGAGACGTCCTCGTCGACCTCGATCAGGACCACGTTCGCGTCGTTCTTGTGCTCTTCGACCCAGTCGGCCGAGACGAGCGCGGATTCCCTGCTCATGGTTGCTGCTCCTCAGGTGGTAGTAGCGGTGGTTGGCGTACGAATTCGGTGAATCAGCAGATAGGCCTCGCAACCGAGGCACAGCCCGACGGCGGCGTTCACGAGCGCCGCGACCAGGGCGAAGCCGGTGGCCACCACGCCGAGCACCTCGACGCCGGCCAGGTAGCCGATCAGGCCGAGGACGGCGAAGACCAGGCCGACCAGTTGCGCGAACCGCGGCGGCGCGGCGTCCTCCAACTCCTCAGGCGGACCCAGCCGCGGCCGGACCAGCCGCTTGAAGAGCAGCCCGTACGGCGATGCCTGGACGCCGAAGACGACCGAGATCGCGAAGACGGCGGCCTGGACCGCCAGCGGCCACGGGTTGTTCAGCACCAGGGTCACCGCGAGAACGACAGTGGTCAGCGCCGCGGCGAACCGGAGTCCGCGCGGATCGACCTGTGGTGGTTGTGTCGCCTGACCAGACATGACACGACTCCCGGAGAAGGAGGTGGTTCGAGCCGGACCCGCCCGGGGAATGCGGGAGGCGACGTACTGGGAACCGTGCTCAGCTTCCGGTTCCGGAGCGCTCTGGACGCCGCCTGGTCAGTGGGGACGACACAGGGACGAGCGCATACGGCAGTTGTCCACCGCCCGGCGCTTGGTCAGCCATGTCGTGTAAGCCACGGTCACGAGACTACGGAAACCCGGCCGGGGTGCCAGTACTGGTCCCAGTTACTGAGACAATTGATCAGTATTCGGACAAGCCAGGCTCAGCTCTTGCTCCTCGGCGGCTGAGGTCCGACCACGACGTTGGTGGCGGCGAACTTGTCGTGCAGGGCCTGCTTCTTCTCGTCCCACAGCGGCCAGAGGACGTTGAGCAGGCTGACCAGGCCCAGCAACGTGCCGATCAGTGGCACGGCGCCGAGCAGACCCAGGCCATGGAAGAAGCCGCAGCGCTTCAGCACAGCCAACTGGGGCGGCGGGCCGGGCACGTCGCGGAGCCGGACGCTGATGCCGACCGCCTTCTTGCCGATCGTCGCGCCACTCCGGGTGAGGAACAGGTAGTCGTAGACGAAGGCGACGAGCAACCCGATCAGCGAGGCCGGGATGATCCACTGATAGGCCTCCGCCGGCGGCGTCATGCTGAAAGGCGACTCGCCCCGGTCCAGCAGTTCCTGCTGGTGCTCGAGCGCGATCACGAAGTACTGGTAGTAGAAGTACCCGGTCAGCGGCAGGCTGACGAAGAACACGATCAGGGCGTCGATGACGCGGGCGAACACTCGCTTCCACCAGCCGGCCAGCGGCTGCCCGTCGGGCGTCACCGGGCCCCGCGGTCCGTAGCCGAACCCCTGCTGGGCTTGCTGGCCATGCTGACCCTGCTGGCTTTGCGGTCCGTAGCCCACCCGGCCCATCCCCGGTTGCCCGAGGCCCGGCCCGAACCCCTGCTGCTGGCCGGAGCCCGGCTGCCCGAACTGCCCCTGGTACGGCGGTGGGCCCTCGCGGGGGCGGCGGTAGTCGGTCCAGAACCCGCCATCCCAGTAGCGCTGTTGGGTGGGATCCTGGGGATCGTCGTACCAGCCGGCGGGGAAGCTCATCGCCAAAGCATCACTTACTCGGAGCCCAGTTCGCCATTCGGCCCGTCAGCGGGGCTGGCGATCGACGGCAACGCCGAGGGCGGCGATCACGTCGGCCTTGCGGGGCTGACCGCTGGCCCGGGTGACGAGCGCGCCGGTGGCGTCGAGCACCAGCACCGTCGGAGTCCGCAGAACGTCCAGCCGCCGGACCAGGTCCAGGTGGGCCTCGGCGTCCAGTTCGACGTGCCGAACGCCCTCGACCATCGTCTCGACCTCGCCGAGGATGCGCCGGGTTGCACGGCAGGGCGCGCAGAAGGCGGAGGAGAACTGGAGCAGTGTGGCGCGCTCACCCAGTTCGGCGCCGAGATCCGCGGCCGTCAACCGGTCGGCTGCTGCTTGGGGGGAGGTGTCGTCCTGCACTGCTGCCTTCTCACCGGTTGCGCTGCTGACCGCGCGAGTACCGCGGAACCGTCCGTCGAACCGGGATTTGAGCACGCTCAGCAGGACGCCGATGACGACGGCGCCCACAAGCACGCTGAGACCCAGACTCACGTCTTCCAGCGTACGTGCGTGCGGTGCACGCTCAAACGCTCGTTCATCCCTTGGACCGCGTACTCAGGAACCGGCGACGGTGATGACGACGCGACAATTCTTCTGCTGGTTGGCCGCCGAGGTGTTCGGCGAGCAGTCGGCCGCCCGCCCTCAGCCTGCGATCGGCTTGAATAGCCCCATGGACACCGGCCTGATCGTGCGACACGGTGTCGTCATCCCCGAAACCGAGCTGACCTGGCGGTTCTCCCGCTCCAGCGGACCCGGCGGACAATCGGTGAACACCACCGACAGCCGAGTCGAGCTCAGCTTCGACGTCGCCGCGACCACCGCCCTGAACGACGTACTGAAAGCTCGCGCCCTCGAGCGCCTCGAGACGCGCCTGGTCGACGGAGTACTCACCGTCACAGCCTCCGAACAACGTTCACAATGGCGCAACCGCGAAGCCGCCCGGACCCGCCTGGCCGGACTCATCCGGGAGGCAATCGCAGCCCCACCTCGCAAGCGCCGCCCAACCCGACCGAGCAGGAACGCCGTCCGCCGACGCCTCGACGAGAAGAAGCGCCGAGGCGAAACCAAGCGCCTCCGCGGCCGCCCCCAGGACTGATCCGTCAGGCACCTAAACCCCAGTCCGGTAGCCCCCTGGCTGGTTACGCTTCAGCACGTGCAGGAACCAACGGGGAGCAGTGACCGGGAGGAATTGCCGGATCTGCAGGACATCAAGGTGCGGGGCCGGTCGATCAAGACCTGGATGCTCAGCGCCGGAGCGGTCGTGCTGGCGATCTCGGCAGTCTTCGGCGGCTTGGACAAGGCCGCCGCCGAGACCCCGCAGGTCGCCGCCGGGACGCCGATCGACACCGGCCAGTTCGAGGTGACGATCCAGCGTGTGGTCACAGTGGCCGACCTGAAACCGCTGTTCCGCCCGGACAACGGCGGCGCGCTGATCGCCGTCGTGACCAAGCTGAAGGTCACCGACGACACCGGCGTCGCCCCGCCCTCCGACCTGATCCGGCTGATCGGAGTACCGGGAATCAAGGACACCGATCGCCCGATCGGCACCACCAACCTGCGCGACCAGACCCGCGACCCGGTACTGACCCCAGAGGCGGCCGAGGACGTCGCGTACGTCTGGAAGTTGCCCAAGGCCACCGAACTCCCCACCGAGGTAAAGCTCACGGTCCGGGCCTACGAGCACCAGGACGAGTCGCTGCTGGACCACCACGAGAAGTGGCTTCCGGGCGAGATCGCGGCGGAGAGCACGGTCAAGGTCAAGGACAACACCAGGCAGGCGAGCCGGTGAACGTCCGCAAGCTGGTGAACGTCGGGCTGGTCCTGCTCGTCCTGGTCGCGATCGTCGGGCTGTACCGGCTGACGCCGACGCAGAAGGATATTCAGCAACCCGTTGCGGTGAAGGGAATCACCGGCAAGGCAGTCCAGGCCCCGAGGTTCGAGCTGACCGTGGAGAGCATCCGCGTGAGCAAGAAGCTGAAGGTCCCGCGAACCACCCCGGATCGCGACACGCTGACCGACTTCGTCGTGGTCGACGCCGTCGTGAAGGCGACTCGGGAGCCGCTCCACCTGCGCAAGGTGGAGATCAGGACCGCGGCCGGCGTCACCTACCTCGGCTCCAACCGGAGCGGGCTCGACCGAGTCCTCCTGACCGGCTTCCAGTTCGCGCCGGACATCCCGGCCCGCGGCTCGTTCGTGGTCGAGATGCCGGCCACCGAGTTGCCCGGGGCAACGCTGTTGGTGACGGAGAAGGCGATCTTCACCGATCTGGAGCCGCAGGCAACGATCCCGCTCGGTGTCACCGAGTCCACGGTGGACGGGTTGCGAACCGAACTGGCGACCCTGAAGAGCGTGAGTGACCTATGAGCGGCGCCCGCCGAGCCAGGCCAGGCTGGATCCGCAAGAACGCGATCGCGCTGGTGTCATTGGTGATCACCGTGCCGCTGGCCGGCTGGTGGACCACCCACTCCGACTACAACTCCTGGTACGACGCCGAGCCCCGCGACGCGGTACCGGTCGCCGCGGGCGGTACGGCGTACGCGGACGCCACCTGGTACGCCGCCAGCGTCGAGGTGGACCCGCAGCCCCGCAGTACGAGGTCTACGCCTTCGGTGCTCCCGCCGGGGACCACCCGGGTGCGCGTGTATTTCCGGCTGCAGGTGGACGACTTGGCCAAGCTGGAATCGGTCGGCGGCTGCCGCATGCATCTGCGTGCTCCGGACGGACGTATCTGGGACGAGTCGACCCTGGAGGACGAGTTCCAGGACCGGCCTAGCGGATGTGCTGGTGGCTATGACGAGAAGCCGGCCAGCTTCCGGGACCCGAAGTTGGCGCAGTACTACCTGAAGCCGCAGGCGGGGAAGCCGTACGAGACCGTGGCTGTGTTCGTAGTACCGACTGAGGTGGCTGCGACGGCTCAGCCGACGATCACCTGGGCTACCCGACTTCCTGAGTATCTGGCATTCCCGAGGTAGCCGCGCTCAGGTCGGTGACGCCCTTGTCCTCCTGCGGGCCGGCGTGTGCGGCCTGCGCCCGCGGCCGTAGGTAGCCGGCCAGACCGCCGACCATCCGGTCGTACGCCGCTGCCAGCAGGCTGACCTGGAGCATGATCTTCAGGCCGGTCGTGACCAGGTTCAGCGGCTCGTCGATCACCTGCCAGAACTGCAGCGAGTGCGGCCCGATGACGAAGTCGCGCAGGAAGATCCAGACGTAGCTGGCCAGGAACGTGACCGCCGCCCAGGCCAGGAAGTACCCGAGCATCGGCCGCAGCCCGGATCGCACGACCAGCCGGAACGCGTCCATCACCGGCGTCCAGCGGTCCTTCCAGTCCGAGACCACCGAGTTCCCGGCGGCCCGGACGATCCGCGGCGTCTGCTGCCAGCGGTTCGTGATCCGGTCGAACCGCCAGCGCGGCTGAATCCGCTCCGGCTTGTGCACGGCCCGGCCGTAGATCACCGCGGTCATCGTGATCCACATCAGCGGCAGCACGGCCGCAGTCCACAGGTCGGCGACCCCGGCGGCCAGGAACCCGGTGACGGTGTCCCAGACCTCGCGGACCTTCTCGACGCCGAGCACATGGTCCAGCACCCAGATATAGGCGTCGTGCACCCAGACGGCGACCTGGCGCTCCTTTAGCCAGGCCTTCGGCGAGGGGATGAACGAGGTGGCCTGGTAGGCGACGACGAAGATCCACAGGGCCTCGAGGTAGGTGATGAACACGCGGCGCACCGGGCCGCCGGCGTTCTTGCCGCCGCGCTTCTTGAACACGAACCGCAGCAGGTACGCCGTGACGCCGAGGCCGATGAACAACCAGGTGGACAGCGACTCGAGCCCGGTCGCCGGCCCGTCCACCGTGCCGCCATTGAGCACGGTCGCGACAGTGTCGTTGACCTTGTGCACGGCCAACTCGTACTCGTAGTCGAGCGCCTCGGCCTGGAGGAACTTGTACGCCGCGTAGAACGCCAGGAAGGGCAACAGCGCGGCCGCCAGCGCGTCGATCGGCCGATTCTCCTTGCCTGGCTCGACCCCGTCCGGCGCGAGCACGCCCTCCGCTACGGCCCGGCGGTGAAACGGCAACTCGCCCCGGAGTACGAGGAACATGGCGACGTACATGGCCAGCGAAACCAGCACCAGCAACGCCAGTACGGCGATTCCTGCCGCCTCCGCCTTCGCTCCCGCCTGAACCGCCACCCACTGCAGCCCCCGATGCGCCAACTGCGCAATCAGGAAAACCGCCAACAGGCGCGGCCAGGCCTTCCCGAACAAGGCCCCCGCGCGCCCCACCGTAGTGAGCAACGTCCCCGATTCCATCGCCACAAGCGCGCAATCTACCGGCCATAGGGGGCTCGGCCGTGGGTGTTGGGGTCAGACGGTGACGTCGGCTGTTTCGCGTTGGGTGCTGGGCGGGATGACGAAGCGGTAGCCGACGTTGCGGACGGTGCCGATCAGGGACTCGTGCTCGGGACCGAGCTTCGCGCGGAGACGGCGGACGTGGACGTCGACCGTGCGGGTGCCGCCGAAGTAGTCGTAGCCCCAGACTTCCTGGAGGAGTTGTTCGCGGGTGAACACCCGGCCGGGGTGCTGCGCGAGAAACTTGAACAACTCGAACTCCTTGTAGGTGAGATCGAGCGCGCGGCCGTTCAGCTTCGCCGTGTACGAGGCTTCGTCGATCACCACGTCACCGCTGCGGATCAGCGAGGTGTCAGGGTCCTCGTTGCGGGCGGCGGCCAGGCGGCCGATCACCAGCCGCAGACGGGCCTCGATCTCCGCCGGTCCCGCGGTGTCGAGGAGCACGTCGTCCGCTCCCCAGTCGGCGTTCACCGCGGTCAGGCCGCCTTCGGTGACGACGAGGATCAGCGGTACGTCGATGCCGGTGGTGCGGATCAGGCGGGAGGCTCCACGCACGCTGACGAGGTCACGCCGGGCGTCGAGCAGTACCGCGTCGGCGTCGGGTGCGTCCACGAGGGCGGCGACCTCGGCGGGCAGGATCCGGATCTGGTGCGGAAGTAGGGCGAGCGACGGCAGCACCTCGGTGGAGGCCTGCAGCGCGTTCGTCAGCAGAAGCAACGTGCTCACGCTGTCTCCTTGTGCTGGTCGTCGAATCCCTGGTGAGAGACCCGGTCCTGATGCACGTCAGGCCCCAGCGGCGTCATTGCCGGGGGCCCGAGACACACTGGATAGCAACAGCAAGCTGACATAATAGCGGAACACTTAACCGATTAGTGAGGCGTAACCAGATGCCGGAAGTGACCATCAGGTACTTCGCCGCCGCCCGCGCCGCCGCGGGTGAGACCACGGCGACCGCGCAGGCTTCCTCGGTCAAGGAACTCGTCGGCACGGTCTCCGCCGGCCGCCCCGAACTCGCCCGCGTGCTCGGGATCTGCACGTTCCTGCTGGACGGCGAGCGGGTCGATCTCGATACCGACCTCCGCGAGGGCGCCCTCGTGGACGCTCTCCCACCCTTCGCCGGCGGCTGACCCGGGGCTGTCGGCGTCCATCACATACGCCACACACGTCACACGCCTTACAGGAAAGAGGTTTCCGGACCGGACTAGCCCGGAAAGCGAGCTTTTACCCGAATGTGTTCGCGGTGCTACCGTGCGCATTCGGTCTTTTCACGGAAGGTGACCGATGGCGCACGTTGCTCAGACTTCGCACCGTCGTGGTGCTCGCGCTTCACATCGCAATGACCGCATGGACGGTCCGATCCAGACCACCACCTGGCTCGGGCTGACCTTCGCCCTGATCTTCGGGATGGTCCTGGTCGGCCGCTCGCATGTGGGCGTCCGCGCCGCCGGACTCACCTTGCTGATCATGGTGATGCCGCTGACGGTCGCGGTTTTCGCCGCCGCCGTCCGCCGGGGACTCGGCTCCGGCCGGGCGGCCGTGGGAACCGGCGTCGCCCTGACCTTCGTGGCTCTCCGCTTCCTGCTGTAGTTCTCCGCTCTGTAGTTGTCCGCTCTGTAGTTCTCCGCTCTGTAGTTCTCCGCTTCCGACGTTGGTCGAGCGTCCGCGCGGGCGCCCACGCCCGAGCCGCCCCTGCTGGAGGAGCGACTCGGGCGCGGCGTAGCGCAGTACCGGAGTACGGGTCAGGACGTGATGCTGATCCGGTCCGTCGGACCCGGCGTGTACGGGTCGTGCGCGCTGAGGTAGCTGGCGAAGGCGTCAATGTCGAGACCGCCGAAGAACTTGTCGGTCGCCGTGGTGAAGGCCGGGAAGCCGTCACCGCCGTCGGACAGGAAGTTGTTCGTGACGATCCGGTACGTCGTACCGTCCACCAGCGGCTGGCCCGCGATCTTGATCGAGCCGGCGACCACCTTCGAGCCCGGCGCCGCGGCCGGGTTGTAGGTGTAGGTGATGCCCGCGACCTGGAGCACCTTGTTCGCGGCCTGGTTCACGCCGGAGAACTGCTGCTCCAGCAGGGCCTTGATCTGCGTTCCGGTCATGTCCATCGAGACCAGGTAGTTGTTGAACGGCTGCACCGTGAACGCGCTGCCGAAGGTGACAGCGCCCCCAGTGGCGACCAGGTCCGACCGGATCCCGCCCGGGTTCATGAACGCGACCACCGGCGTCTTGCCGTTGGTGACGGTCGAGGTGTCGGCCAACTGGGCGTCGGCGATCAGGTTGCCCAGCGGAGACTCCCCCGCGTCGTCCGCCGTCCGCACCACCGTCGGCGTGGTGATGTGGCCGATCACCTTGGACTCGATCGGCGCGACCAGCTTCTGGTACTTGGTGATCAGCTCGGTCAGCTGCCGGTCCTTCGGGACGTCCCGGGTGACGATGTGGTTGTTCGCCAGCGTGTTCAGCCGGTCGACGTCCTTGGTGGCCAGGTCGATGCTCAGCCGGACCTCGGTGACGATCTTGCCGAAGGAGGACGCGCTGGTGACCAGCCGCGGCTTGCCCGCCGGGTCGTTGATCGAGCAGTTGTAGGCCTGGTGGGTGTGGCCGGAGATGATCGTGTCGATCGCCGGGTCGAGGTTCTTGGCGATGTCGGTGATCGGGCCGGAGATGCCCGGGCAGCTGTTGAACGCGCGCGGGTCAGCCGGCAGGCCGCCCTCGTGCAGCAGCACCACGATCGCCTCGATGCCCTCCTTCCTCAGCTTCGGCACCAGGGCGTTGGCGGTGTCCACCTCGTCCTTGAAGGCAAGGCCCTCGACACCGGACTTGGTCACGATGTTCGGAGTGTTCTCCAGCGTCATGCCGATGAACGCGACCTTCTGGCCGTCCTTGAACTTCTTCACCGTGTACGGCGCCAGCAGGGTCTTCTCGGTGTTCTCGTAGAAGACGTTGGCCGACAGATAGTCGAAGTCCGCGCCCTTGAACCTGCTCTTCGGGTCCGGGCACGAGTTCTGGTTGTTCTGCCCGTCGCCGTCGTCGAGGCAGCCGCCCTTCTGCATCCGGAGCAGTTCCTTGTAGCCCTCGTCGAACTCGTGGTTGCCGACCGAGGTGGCGTCGAGACCCATCTCGTTCATCGCCTCGATGGTGGGCTCGTCGTGGAACGCGGCGGACAGCAGCGGCGAGGCGCCGATCAGGTCACCCGCGGCGACCGTCGCCGTCTCCTGTCCCTGCGCCTTCGCCGCGGCGCGCAACTGCTCCAGCTTGGTCGCGAGGAACTCCGCGCCGCCGGCCGGTGTGCCGTTGACGTTGCCGCTGGAACTGGTCGCCGGGTTGGGCGCCAGGTTGCCGTGGAAGTCGTTCAGCGCGAGCAGTTGGACCTGCATGTGCGTCGGCTTCGGCTTCGCCGGCGCAGCCTGGGTCACGGTTCCCCCCGTGGCCAAGCCGAGTACCACAGCGGCGCCGGCGGCCAGCAGGGCGACAGCCCTCGGCCCCTTCAGCCACTTCTTGTCTCGTCCTGTGAAGGCCATGTCTTCTCCGTCGTCGTGTCGATCGCCGCTGGTGTGCGGTCCGGCGAAATTACCCTGCCTCGGCGCGCCCTACCAAGGTCTCGGCGATGAACTCACCAGGACCTTTTACGGTATTCAGGTGACCCTCGAAGCCGTGCCCTCACCGTTGCCCTCGGCTACTGCCGCCATCGTCACCGAGCTCGCCCGCTCGGCTGCTGAGAGCGACGGCGTCCACCCGCTCTCCGAACACACCCTGCTGCACCTGGACGGCGAGCACCCGGGCGACGCCCACCTGCTCGCGTACGCCGGGGAGCCAGGCGCGGGTGACCTTGCGGGATATGCCGCGCTGGGCCCGGACGGATCAGCCGAGCTGGTGGTCGCCCCGCAGTACAGGCGGCAGGGGTTCGGTACTTCGCTCCTACGGATGCTCCTGGACCACGGCGGCTCCAAACTCCGAGTCTGGGCGCACGGCCGCCTACCAGGCTCCGACGAACTCGCCGCCCGACTAGGCCTCTCCGTGACCCGAGAGCTGTACTTCCTACGCCGTACTAGCGCTCCGCTGCCGGCCCCTGTCTGGCCAGACGGCATCACCGTCCGCACTTTCGTACCGGGCGAGGACGACACCGCCTGGCTAGCCGTAAACGCAACAGCCTTCGCCACCCACCCAGAACAAGGCAGCTGGACCCAAGCAGACCTAGCCGACCGCCTTAACCAGCCCTGGTTCGACCCAGCCGGCTTCTTCTTGGCAGTAGACCAGTCGGGCGCCATCGCAGGCTTCCACTGGACCAAGATCCCCACCGACGAAGGCGACAACCCCGCCGGCGAGGTCTACGTAGTAGGCGTCTCCCCCACCCACCAGGGCACCGGCCTAGGCAAGGCTCTAACCCTGGCGGGCCTACAACACCTCCAAGAAACCCGCGGCGTCCCCTCAGTGGTCCTCTACGTAGACGGCACCAACACCGCAGCCCGAGCCCTCTACACAAAGCTCGGCTTCACCACCGCAGCCCTAGACGTCCAATTCGCCCCCTCCTAACCCCTGTGAGTGGTGTCACACCGAATCCATCCCCTCACCCCGCGTCATAACCCACCCCCACCCCCGTCTCACCACTAACCAGGAGCCGCCCGAGCCCCACCCCCCAGCCAGGCGGCTCCTGGCCCCAAACCCCGTCATCCACAACTGCACCTTTTGCCATCCCACGCCCACCTCCCCTCCGGCTACGATCAAGATCGACTACGGAGGGCTGACAAAGGTGACTCAACGAAGCCGAACCAGATCGCTGATAGCGGTCTATCTGGGGACGGCCCTCGCCCTCACGGCCTGCGCAGCGAAGAGTCCAGAAGCCGGCCGGCCGAACACCGCACCAGTCACGCCGGACTCACCGAGCGTGCGATCAACTACGGCGACGGCCCAGCCGACCATCCCTCCGGAGCGTCCGCAATCTGCTAACGGCCTGACGCTCGCATCAGCCGAATTGTTCATCCGGCACTACATCGACCTGATGAACTACGCCGCCAAGACCGGCGACACCAGCGCGCTGCGGGATGCCAGCGATCTGGGCTGTGTTGGCTGCGGGAAGTACTTCGCGTCAGTTGAGAAGGTGAATCAGCAGAACGGCGGGCTGAGCGGCGATTACCAGGAGAAAGTCGTGGAGGTCGTCGAACTGACCCGCGCCGAACAGAAACGGCTGGCCGCTTCAACCGCGGTCACAGTCGGCAATTACGTCGCCCGGCAGTCGCCTGCTTCCGCACCGGTCACCGTCAAAGCCTCCGCATACACCGAGGAAATGGTTCTGTCTCCGAACGGCGGCAATTGGCAGATGTTCGAGATGGAGTTGATCAAGCGATGAGAATCCGTCGGTGCGCGCTCTCGGTCGCCTTCATGACCGCCCTGACCATCCTCCAGCCGGACGTTGCCCAGGCCCGCGCCGTCAATCCGAAGCCGCCACCACCCATTGTGGATTCGTCGTGGCAGAAGGAGGGGGCGCGCCTGATCGGCAAGAAGACAGTCACCGGGCGCCGGTACACGCCACCGCGGAGCCAGAAACATCGCAAGGTAGACCGCGGCACGCACGCACCGGTGGAGATGCCAATCACGCGTGAAAACTTGCCGGTCGATGAAGAACTCGTAGATTCTCGTCTGAACGACGGCGTGTGTGGACCGGTAGGACCGGATGGAACTCGATCAGGGCCGTCTCGCTGCCGATACTGGAACATCCCGAATCCGAGGACCGAGCAGACCTTCGAGCAAGCGGTGGACCAGATTCGCCAACTGATCACGACACAGACGGTGTTGGTGGCCTTCCCCAAACTCAGGGCAACCGTTCAACCAGCCGGACGCACCCTGGTCAACCTCGACACGATCGTCTACACGGACAAGAGCACCGTGACCACACGACCGGTCACACTGCTGGGCTATCCGGTGCTCGTCGAGGCAACACCGGTCAGCTACACCTGGCACTTCGGTGACGGAAGTCCTGCGGTGACCACTAGATCTCCAGGAAAGCCGTACCCATCGAAGGAAATAACTCACAAGTACCTGAAGCGGGGAAGCGTCCAGGTCTCGGTGACGACGAACTATTCAGCACGGTTCAACGTCGCTGGCACCGGTTGGCGGAACCTTGCTGGCTCCGTGCCTGTCAACGGTCCGCAGACGAGTCTGCTGGTCAGAGAAGCTGTTCCGGTTCTCGTCGATCCGCCCCGCTGAATTCATCTCCACTTACAAGCCCTGCTCCGGCCAGCTCAGGGGTCGGGGTTTAACGCCTGGCGGATTTGGGTGGTTAGGCGGGTTCGGGCGGCTTGGGTTTGGGTGGGGAGGGTGAGGATGTTGGCGTAGCCGTGGACCATGGTGGGTTCGTAGAGGTGGGTGGTGGGGACGCCGGCGGACTGGAGCAGGTCGGCGTATTCGTTGCCTTCGTCGCGTAGGGGGTCGAAGCCGGCGGTGGCTACTACGGCGGGGGCTACACCCGAGAGGTCGCCGAAGATTGGGGAGACCATCGGGTCTGAGCGGATCGCGGGGTCGGGGGTGTAGTGGTCGCGGTACCAGCTGATGTCGTGGTCGGTGAGGAAGAAGCCCTCGGCGAAGAGGTCGCGGCTGGGGCGGCGGCCTACCAGGTCGACTGCGGGGTAGATCAGGACCTGGAGGGCCGGGGCGGGCAGGTTCCTGAGTACGCACTGCTGGGCTACTACGGCGGATAGGTTGCCGCCGGCGCTGTCGCCGCCTACGCCTACTCGCGATGGGTCGGCTCCCAGGTCTTCGGCGTGCTCGATGGCCCAACTGAAGGCGGCGATCGCGTCCTCGGCGGCTACGGGTGCCTCGGCCTCGGGGGCCAGGCGGTAGTCGACCGAGAGGACGCGGATGCCAGCCTCCTCGGCCAGGTCGCGGCAGTAGGCGTCGTGGGTGTCCAGGTCGCCCACGACCCAGCCTCCGCCGTGGAAGAAGACCAGGAGGCCGCCGCGGGACGTCGGCGCCGAGCGCGGGACGTACAGCCGGGCCCCCAGTTGGCCGTCCGACCCGCGGACGGTGAGCTCGGTCACTCGCAGGAGCTCTCGTGGGTGGCCCGCGACCAGCTTGGACGCCGTCAGCAGGTGTGCCCGGGCCGTGGCCACCGACTGCTTCTTTGCTCCCGGCAAGAACCCTTCCAGGCGCAGCAGCAACTGCAGGTCGGGGTCCAGGACGTTGCCGTCGATCTGGATCGGGGCACCGGCCAGGCGGCGGCGGACCGCCTCGGGCAGGGCCGTCACCGGCTTCAGGGCACTGCCCTGCACCGTCTCAAGGGCGGCTCGCAGCAGCGTGTCCACTCGTCGGTTCACAAGGAGTGACGCTAGCAACTGTCACCGGCTCGCCGCTCGCGCTACCTGCCGTTCACCTGAGGATGCGATGCTGGACGACGTGGCTGGAGACTTGTTGGCGTCGCACAACCGCGAGTACGACGTCGAGCCGCCGTACGACATCGCGGCGGCCGGCGACCTCCCCGAGAACCGGTTCTCGGACCGTGAGCTGAGCTGGCTGGCGTTCAACCAGCGAGTACTCGAACTCGCCGAGAACGAGCGGGTGCCGCTGCTGGAGCGGGCCAAGTTCCTGGCCATCTTCGCCAGCAACCTGGACGAGTTCTTCATGGTCCGGATCGCCGGTCTGAAGCGACGGATCGCCGCCGGCGTCGCAGTACGGGCCGCTAGTGGGCTGCATCCGCGTGAGGTGCTCGACCGCAGCCTGAGCCGCAGCCGCGAGCTGATGGACCGCCAGGCCGAGACCTGGCGCAAGGAGGTCCTGCCGGCGCTGGTCGAGCAGGGCATCGACATCCTGCGCTGGGACGAGCTGGACACCGCCGAGCGCGAGGCGATGACCACGTTCTTCCGCGACCGGGTCTTCCCCGTACTGACCCCGCTGGCCGTCGACCCGTCGCACCCGTTCCCTTACATCTCCGGCCTGTCGCTGAACCTGGCCGTCGTGGTCCGCAACCCCGACACCGGCGGCGAGCACTTCGCCCGGGTGAAGGTGCCACCGCTGCTGCAGCGGTTCATCCAGGTCGCCGAGGGGAGGTTCGTGCCGCTCGAGGACGTCATCGCCGCGCACCTGGGCCAGCTCTTCCCCGGCATGGAGGTCACCCAGAACCACACCTTCCGGGTCACCCGCAACGAGGACCTCGAGGTCGAGGAGGACGACGCCGAGAACCTGCTCGCCGCCCTCGAGAAGGAGCTGCTGCGGCGCAAGTTCGGCCCGCCGGTCCGGCTCGAGGTGGAGGAGTCGATCGATCCGAAGGTCCGGGCGCTGCTGCTCTCGGAGCTGGGCGTCACCGAGGCCGAGGTGTTCGAGCTGCCCGGCCCGCTGGACCTGCGCGGCCTCTTCGCGATCGCCGCGCTGGACCGTGCCGAGCTGAAGTACGCCGGGTTCGTGCCGTCGACCCACCCGCACCTGGCCGAGGTGGAGACCTCCAACCCGGCCGACATGTTCTACGCGCTCAAGCAGCGCGACGTACTGGTCCACCACCCGTACGACTCGTTCTCTACGAGCGTGCAGCGGTTCATCGAGCAGGCAGCGGCCGACCCGCACGTGCTCGCGATCAAGCAGACGCTCTACCGGACCAGTGGTGACTCCCCGATCGTGGACGCGCTGATCGACGCCGCCGAGTCCGGCAAGCAGGTGCTGGTCCTGGTGGAGATCCAGGCCCGCTTCGACGAGCAGGCCAACATCAAGTGGGCCCGGCAACTGGAGCACGCCGGCTGCCACGTCGTGTACGGCGTGATCGGGCTGAAGACGCACTGCAAGCTCTCGATGGTGGTCCGCGAGGAACCGGACGGGCTACGCAGATATGCCCACATCGGCACCGGCAACTACCACCCGAAGACCGCCCGCCTGTACGAGGACCTCGGCCTGCTCACCAGCGACAAGGTGGTCACCGAGGACATCGCGCACCTGTTCAACCACCTCTCCGGATTCGCCCGTACTGCGGGCTACCGCCGCCTCCTGGTCGCGCCCCAGTCAGTACGGCGTGGTCTGCTCGAGCGCATCGAGCGGGAAGTCCAGCACCACCTGGCGGGTCGTCCCGCCCGGGTCCGGATCAAGGTGAACAGCCTGGTCGACGAGGCCCTCTCGGACGCGTTGTACCGCGCCTCCCAGGCCGGCGTACCGGTGGAGTTGTGGATTCGCGGCATCTGCACGATCCGGCCCGGCATCCCCGGGATGTCGGAGAACATCCAGGTCCGCAGCATCCTCGGCCGGTTCCTCGAGCACAGCCGGGTGTTCTGGTTCGAGAACGGCGGCGAGCCGGAGGTGTGGATCGGGTCCGCCGACCTGATGCACCGCAACCTGGACCGCCGAGTCGAGGTGCTGGTCCAGCTGAAGGAGCAGGATCACGTCAGCGAACTGGGCGATCTGTTCGACCTCGGTTTCGACGAGGGAACCGGATCGTGGTGGCTGCAGCCCGACGACACCTGGCAGGCCCGGCTGACCGGGCCGGACGGCGAACCGCTGCGCGATCTGCAGACACGCCTGATCGCCACGCGCGGCCGCCGCAGACAAGCGGACCCGATCACCTAAGGTCAAAAGACATGGTCAACCCGGCGACGGTGATCGCCGCGGGTAGTGTCGTGTGGCGGGAGAGCCGCGGTGGTCGGCAGGTCCTGCTCGTGCATCGCCCCCGGTACGACGACTGGTCCCTGCCCAAGGGCAAGCTGACTCCGAACGAGCACGTGCTGGTGGCAGCGCGGCGGGAGATCGAGGAGGAGACCGGCCAGCAGGTGGTCCTCGGCCCCTCGGTCGGGATCCAGCGGTACGACGTCCGCAAGAACGGCGGCACCGTGCCGAAGATGGTCCACTACTGGTCCGCCACGGTGGCCGGGGACGAGCGCGAGTTCGAGCCGAACGACGAGGTCGACGATCTCGAGTGGCTGCCGGTCGGCAAGGCCCGGCGCAAGCTCAGCTACCCGCGCGACGTGGACGTACTGGACGCGCTCGACCAGGTGGTCCCGGTCGTCTCCTCGCTGGTACTGCTCCGCCACACCGAGGCGGTGAAACGCAAGGCCTGGGACGGCAAGGACACCGCTCGTCCGCTCACGGACGCTGGGGCCGCGTCGGCCGACCGGCTGATCGAAGTACTGGCTGCCATCGGGGTCGACCGAATCGTCAGCAGCGACGCCGAGCGGTGCACGTCCTCCGTCGCCCCGTACGCCGAGGCGCTCGGCCGCCCGCTCCACCTGCAGCCGGAGATCTCCGAGCGCGGATTCAAGACTGACCCGTCCGGCCTGCATGGGCTGGACGCGAAGTTGTGGAAGCCCGGCCGGGTCACCGTGGTCTGCTCACACCGGCCGGTCCTGCCCGCGCTGTCCAGGGAGCTCGGCCTTCGGGCCGGCAAGTTCTCCCCCGGCGCGTTCCTGGTCGCGCACCGCCTCGCGGACGGCCGGCTGGTCCACGAACGCTTCCAAGCTCCCTGACTCCGATGACGCTCCCTGCCCCGCCGACGATGACGGGACGTCACGGATGCTGACCAGGCGGCGATCATGCCACGTTCTGGCAACAGCCGCAGGGGGTGCCGGATGACGTCGGCGAGGCCGGGTATGTTCCTACCGAGGCGCTCTACCCGGGCGTCGGCAGGAGGCGTTCTACCGGGCGCCGGCTCACGGAAAGGTCGGGGCGCACCATGACCAAGATGCGAGATCTGACTCTGATCGGGATCCGGATGGAGTCTCCCAACCGGGCGCCGGTGATGATGCTGCGCGAGACCGAGGGGTACCGCTACCTGCCGATCTCGATCGGTTCGGTCGAGGCCACCGCGATCGCCTACGAGGAGCAGGGCCTGCGCCCGTCGCGGCCGCTGACCCACGACCTGATGCGCGACCTGATCGAGGCGTTCGGCGTCACCGTCGAGGCGGTCGAGATCGTGGAACTGCGCGACGCCGTCTTCTACGCCGAACTGGTGCTCGGCAACGGCGCCCGCGTCTCCGCCCGCCCGAGCGACTCGGTCGCCCTCGCGGTCAGACTCGGTACTCCGATCCGCTGTACCGAGCAGGTCCTCCTGGAGGCCGGCGTGGCCACCCCGGAGGAAGAACAGGCCGAGCTCGAACGGTTCCGCCAGTTCCTCGACGGCGTCGCCCCCGAGGACTTCTCCAGCTGATCGGGTAACACCCGAACGTGACCCAACGGGCGTTTCGTTCTACGCAGAGTCACGGGTCCTAACTCAGTTCACCTGTTGGCCTTCTCGCGGCACGCCAGACGTCTTGATTGCTACCTGAACCGTTCACCGCTCGTTCATCCGCGACCGGCCGCCCGGTCACCTCGTCTCCCTACCGTCTGTGGAAGTTCAAGAAGTCTGAATCCCGCAGAAGGGCAACACTCTCGTGTCCGTCAATCGCCTGCTCCGCGTCGGCACCGTCGCCGTGGCATCCCTCGGCGTTCTCGCTCTGAGCGCCTGTGGCAGTGACCCGGAACCGTCCGGCGCCTCGAACCCCGGCGGCAGCACCTCGTCCGCCGCCGGCGGCGACTGCCCGAAGGGCACCCTGAACTCCGAGGGTTCCTCGGCGCAGAAGAACGCCATCGAGGAAGTCATCAGCAAGTACAACGAGAAGTGCGCCGACGTCACGGTGAACTACAACCCGACCGGTTCCGGTGCGGGGATCAAGCAGTTCAACGCGAACCAGGTCGACTTCGCCGGTTCGGACTCCGCGCTGAAGCCGGAGGAGGCCGCCGCGGCCGCCAAGCGGTGCGCCACCAGCCCCGCGGTGAACCTGCCGATGGTGATCGGCCCGGTCGCGATCGCCTACAACCTCGACGGCGTCGACAAGCTGATCCTGGACGGCCCGACCGCCGCCAAGGTCTTCCAGGGCACGGTCAAGACCTGGAACGCCCCGGAGATCGCCAAGCTGAACCCGGGGACGACGCTGCCGTCCGCCCCGATCGCGGTCTTCTTCCGTTCCGACGAGTCGGGCACCACGGAGAACTTCGCCAAGTACCTCGAGGCCGCCGGTGGCGGTGCGTGGACCGGCAAGCCGGCCAAGAAGTGGACCGGCACGGGCGCCGGCAAGGAGAAGTCCGCCGGTGTCGCCGAGGGCGTGAAGAGCACCAAGAACTCGATCACCTACGTCGAGTGGAGCTACGCGGTCGACAACAAGCTCGGCGTCGCGCAGGTCGACACGGGCGCCGGCCCGATCGAGCTGAACGCCGAGTCCGCCGGTAAGGCGCTGGCCGCGGCAAAGCCGGCCGGCGAGGGCAGTGACCTGGCCCTGAAGTTGGACTACGCGACCAAGGCGCCGGGTGCCTACCCGATCATCCTGGTCACCTACGAGATCGCCTGCACCAAGGGCCTCCCGGCCGAGAAGACCGCGCTGGTCAAGAGCTTCCTGAGCTACTTCGCCAGCGCCGACGGCCAGTCCTCGCTGACCGAGCTGAACTACGCGCCGCTTCCCGAGGAGATCCGGACCAAGGTCGACGCCGCCATCCAGGCGATCAGCTGACCTCGACCGGCCCTTCCTGAGTACGGCGTAGCTGTGAGCCCCGGTCGGTCCGCCAACGGACGGCCGGGGCTTCGGCTCGCTCAGCAGCTCGCCACCCCGCATCGACCAGGCGCTTGGAGCAGCATCGATGAGTAGTACAGACGGCACGGCCCCGCCCGACCGGCCGACCGACCGCACCCCCGGGAAGAAGCTGGACCTCGGGCCGGTCGGGCACCTCGGCGACCGGCTGTTCGCCGGCCTGGCCCGCGGATCCGGCGGCCTGGTGGTCCTGATCGTCGCCTTCGTCGGCATCTTCCTGCTCGCGCTGGCGATTCCGGCGCTCGCCGGCAACAACAGCAGCTTCCTGTTCTCCCGGATCTGGGAGCCCGGCGGCGACAACCCCCGGTTCGGCATCGCGGCCCTCTTCTACACGACGCTGATCAGCTCGATCATCGCGATGGTGATCGCGGTCCCGATCGCGGTCGGCGTCGCCCTGTTCACCACGTACTACGCGCCGAAGCGCCTGTCCGCGCCTGTCTCGCACGCGATCGACCTGCTGGCGGCGGTCCCCTCGATCATCTACGGCCTGTGGGGCATCCTGTTCTTCGCCCCGATCCTGCGCCCGGTGATCAACGGCCTGGCCGGCGCACTGGGCTGGATCCCGCTGTTCGAGAAGCCGGTCACCGACAACCTCGGCGTCGTCTTCACCGCCTCGGTCGTGCTGGCGATCATGATCCTGCCGGTGGTCACCGCGATCAGCCGGGAGATCTTCGCGCAGACCCCGGTCGCGCACCGCGAGGGCGCGCTGGCCCTGGGCGCCACCCGCTGGGAGATGATCCGGATGTCGGTGCTGCCCTACGGCCGCTCCGGTGTGGTCAGCGCCTCGATGCTCGGCCTCGGCCGGGCGCTCGGCGAGACCGTCGCCGTGCTGATCATCCTGTCCGTCCCGAACGGCAACGACCCGTGGAACTCCTCGATCTTCGCCGGCGGTGAGACCTTCGCCTCGAAGATCGCGAACAACGCCGCGGAGTTCGACTCCCCGGAGAAGACCGGCGCGTACATCGCGGCCGGTCTGGTCCTGTTCGTGGTGACCTTCCTGGTCAACTCCGCCGCCCGGCTGATCGTCGCGCGCAGCGGTCCGGGCGGTAAGCGCCCGCGCAAGATCCGCCGTATCGGCGACAAGACCGCGCAGACCGAAGGAGCCACGCCATGAGCACTCTGACCGCGAACCGGCCGGCGTACGACGGCAAGACGCTCGATCTGACCGGCAAGTCCGGCGCCCGCGCGTTCAAGAACACGCTGGCCTCCGTACTGATCGTGCTCTGCTTCCTGATCGCCCTGGTTCCACTGCTGTGGATCCTGTGGACCGTGATCAGCAAGGGCTACAACCTGTTGCTGGACCCGAACTGGTGGAGCCAGTCGCAGCGCGGCGTCACCGTACGCCGGGTCGGCGGCGGCGCCTACCACGCCATCATGGGCACGCTGATCATGTCCCTGATCTGCGCGTTGATCGCGGTACCGATCGCGATTCTCGGCGCGGTCTACCTGGTCGAGTACGGCAAGGGCACCAAGGCCGCCAAGGTGGTCAGCTTCATGATCGACATCCTCACCGGTGTCCCCTCGATCGTCGCGGCGCTGTTCATCTACGCGGTCTGGATCACCGTGTTCGGGTTCAACCGGGTCGGCTTCGCGGTGTCGCTGTCGCTGGTGCTGCTGATGCTGCCGGTCGTGCTGCGCTCCACCGAGGAGATGCTGAAACTGGTCCCGGACGAGTTGCGCGAGGCGTCGTACGCGCTCGGGGTGCCGAAGTGGAAGACGATCCTCAAGGTGGTCGTGCCGACGGCGTTCGGCGGCATCATCACCGGCGTGATGCTCGGTCTGGCCCGGGTGATGGGCGAGACCGCGCCGCTGCTGATCCTGGTCGGCTACTCCAAGAACATCAACCTGAACCCGTTCGAGGGGTTCATGGGCGCGCTGCCGACGATGATCAACCAGGACCGCACCGAACTGGCCCTGGACCCCGCCGCGGACCGGGTCTGGGCCGCGGCCCTGACCCTCATCCTGCTGGTCCTCCTGCTCAACCTGCTGGCCCGCCTGGTGGCGCGGTTCAGCACCATCAAGTCCAAATAGTCGAGAGGTTCTGAGTCGATATGGCTAAGCGCATCGAGGTCAGCGGCCTCAACGTCTACTACGGCGACTTCAAGGCCGTCGAGGATGTGTCGATGACGATCGAGCCGCGATCCGTCACGGCGTTCATCGGCCCGTCCGGCTGCGGCAAGTCCACCTACCTGCGCACCCTGAACCGCATGCACGAGGTGATCCCCGGCGCTCGGGTCGAGGGCAAGGTGATGCTGGACCAGCAGGACCTGTACGCCAGCGGGATCGACCCGGTCGCGGTCCGCCGCGTGGTCGGAATGGTGTTCCAGCGGCCGAACCCGTTCCCGACCATGTCGATCTTCGACAACGTCGCGTCCGGCCTGAAGCTGAACGGGGTCAAGGATCGCAAGAAGTTGACCGAGGTGGTGGAGAAGTCCCTGCACGGCGCGAACCTGTGGAACGAGGTGAAGGACCGCCTCGACAAGCCGGGCGCCGGCCTGTCCGGCGGTCAGCAGCAGCGGCTGTGCATCGCCCGGGCGATCGCGGTCGAGCCCGAGGTGATCCTGATGGACGAGCCCTGCTCGGCGCTGGACCCGATCTCCACGCTGGCGATCGAGGACCTGATCGAGAAACTGAAGGACCGGTTCACCGTTGTCATCGTGACCCACAACATGCAGCAGGCGGCCCGGGTCTCCGACCAGACCGCGTTCTTCAACCTGGCCGCCACCGGCAAGCCCGGCCGGCTGATCGAGATGGGCCCGACCAAGCAGATCTTCTCGAACCCGAACGAGAAGGCCACCGAGGACTACATCACCGGCCGCTTCGGCTGACCCGCCGCGGCCGGTGCTCGTCGCCGGGAACCCTCGGCGCGGAAAGTCTTCAGACGCAGAGGGTCCGGGCGAAGTTCACCCGGGCGAGCGTGTCCGCGACCTGGCCGGGCGAGCCGGCCGGGACGTGGGTGTTGTGGGTGCGCTGACCGTTCTGCACGGTGACCTGGACGAAGCCGGTGGTCCGGCGCTCCTTGATCAGCAGGAACAGCAGGCCGAGCAGGCAGGCCAGCGCGAAGATGATCGCCAGCACGATCGCGTACCCGGGGATGCGCTCCTCGGTGCGGGACATGTCCATCGCCGACCAGTTCGTACCGCGGGTCGGCATCACGCCGGCCGGGGTGACGATCCGGTGCTGCTCCACCGAGATGTCGCCGATCGTCACCAGCACCGGACCGACCGGATAGGCCTGCACCGGCTGAACCGGCTGGTACTGCGGAACGACGGGCACCTGGTATTGCGGGGCGCTCGGGTACGGCTGGTCCGCGGGCTGCTGGTACTGCGCGGGCAGGTGGATCGTCGGCTCGGCCGTCGGACCACCGAGGGGCTCCTCGGGGCTTCGGTCGGCAGGCAGATCGTGGTTCGGCGGCTGAGTCACGGGCCACAGACTAGTTGTTTCTCTGTCGGCGCGTGACGCGTGACGGTGGACCTGTGGATAGTTAACCTCAATGATTCCTCAACGTTCTCAGAAGGGACCGTGGTGAGCACTCCGACGCCTCCCGGCGACGACCCGAACGACCCGAACCGCCCCGACGACACACCGGGCACCCCGGGCCAGTCCGGCGAGCAGCAGCCCGGTCAGTACGGGCAACCGCCGCAGGACGGACAGCCGGGCCAATACGGTCAGCCAGGCCAGTACGGTCAGCAACCCGGCCAATACAGTCAGCAAGACCCCTACGGCCAGCAGCCGGGCCAGTACGGCCAGCCGGGTCAATACGGACAGCAGCCGCCGGGGCAGCCCGGCCAGTACGGGCAGCAGCCTGGCTACGGCCAGCAGCCTCCGGGCCAGTACGGCCAGCAGCCTGGTGGATACCCGGGCCAGCCGGGCGCCTACCCCGGTCAGCCGGGCGGGTACGGCTACGGCGCCGCCCAGGCTCCGGAGAGCAACACCCCGATGGTCCTGTCGATCATCGGCATCGTCTGCTGGTTCTGCTGCTCGCCGGCCGCGATCGGCCTGGGCTTGTTTGCCCAGAGCAAGTTCCGTGAGCAGGGCAAGCCGGACACCCTGGCGAAGGTCGCCTGGATCGGCGGCATCGTCGCGCTGCTGCTGGGCATCCTCGGCTACGCGACCGGCGTCGTCAGCGACCTGAACTAACAACCGCCGTCCGCGGCGTCGCCCATCAGTTCAGATTGCGGGCGACGCCGTAGACGACGAGCAGCACGACCAGCGCCTTGACGAACCAGTCGACGGCGCGGGGGCTCATCCTGAGCCGCGGAAGTTTGACCAGCCGGGCCCGTTCGAGGCCCCAGGCAAGCAACTGGTAGCCGACGGCAACGCCGATCAGCGGGCCGAGCACCAGAACCACCGGATTGAAGTGCCAGGCGGCGTTCAGGTCGCCCTGGAGCAGCGCGGCGGCCATCCGGGTGGATCCGCAGAGTGGACAGTCCAGCCCGGTCGTGGCGTGCAGCAGGCAAGGTATCCCCAGATGCCGGTCGCCCGACAACTGGTAGATCGCCGCGAGACCGAACCCGCCGATTCCGACGGCGGCCAGGCCCAGTACGCGCCGGTCCACGGGTTCCACCGGGCCGGTCGGGCGAAGTACGACTGTTTGCTGCGTCAGGGTCACGTCTACCAAGGTATCTCCTGCGGCTGACGAAACTGCGGGGATCCGCACGGCTGTCTGGTCCGTCGGAGCACTAGTCTCCAACCCACTCCTCAGCATGAAGTAGAAGGGATCGTCGTGAGCACTCCGACGCCGCCGCCTGGCTACGGCCCGCAGGACCCGAATCAACCGGGTCAGTACGGGCAGTACGGGCAACCCGGTCAGCAGCCAGGCTACGGCCAGCCGCAGCCTCCGCAGTACGGGCAGCAGCCCGGGTATGGGCAGCAACCGGCGCAGTACGGGCAGCAGCCGGGCTATGGGCAGCCGAACTACCCGCAGCAGTACGGGCAGCCGCAGTACGGGCAGTCAGGGTACGGGCAGTCGGGGTACGGGGCTCCGGTCGGGAATCTGGCCGAGTGGCCGGTGCGGGTCGGTGGTTCGCTGATCGACGGCGTGCTCGTGGCCGTGCCGTATGCCCTGGGCCTGTTCCTGGGCCGGTCGCTCGGCAACGTCTTCCTGCTGCTGTTCCTGCTCGTCGCGCTCGGTGTGGCGATCTGGAACGTCGTCATCCAGCAGGGCAACACCGGTCAGACGGTCGGCAAGAAGGTGGTCGGGATCAAACTGGTCGACGGCGACACCGGCCGGCCGGTCGGCCCCGGCAAGGCGTTCCTGCGTCAGATCACCCACGTTCTCGACGGTGCGGCCTGCTACGTCGGCTACCTGTGGCCGCTGTGGGACGAGAAGAAGCAGACCTTCGCGGACAAGATCAACAACACGCTGGTCGTCAAGGTCTGACCTCATCCGACACCTGGACGCCGCGGCCTGTTCCGGCCGCGGCGTCCAGTGTGCTGACAGGGTCCGAGATACTCGTTCGATACGAGTCCGGCGCCCGTAGAAAGGACGAAAGGGTGAGCACCCCTCCCACCGGCCCACAGGACCGGCCGCAAGACCCCGGCCAGCCGTCGCAGTCCCCGCCCGGCCAGCCTTCGCAATACCCCGCTCAGCCGTCGCAGTCCCCGTCCGGCCAGCCTTCGCAATACCCCGCTCAGCCGTCGCCATACCCGCCCGGTCAGCCTTCGCAATACCCGCCTGCGCAGTACCCGCCCGGCCAGCCCAATCAGCCGGCTCAGCCGGGGAACTTCGGGCTGCAGCCGTACAACCCGGGGCAGCCGGGCTACAATCCTTTCAAGCAGCAGCCGGCCGCCCCGAGCGGCTTCGGCTACGGATACGCGCCACCGGGACAGCTCGCGGACTGGCCGATCCGGGTCGGCGCCTCCGTGATCGACTCCCTGGTCCCGCTGCCGTTCTTCCTCGTCGGCATCGTCCCGGCTCTGGTCTTCTCCGGCGACGGCGGTCTCTCGACGACCGGCGTAATCCTGCTGGTCGTGTTCTACCTGCTCGGTCTCGGCGCCATGATCTGGAACCGGATCATCCGGCAGGGCCGGACCGGTCAGTCGCTCGGCAAGAAGTTCACCGGCCTGAAGATCGTCGACGAGCGCACTGGCGACACCATCGGCGTCGGCAAGACCTTCGGGCGCGAGGTGTGCTCGATCCTCTTCAACTATGTCTGCTTCCTGAACGTGCTCTGGCCGCTGTGGGATCAGAAGCAGCAGACCTGGCACGACAAGGTGGTCTCCGACCTCGTGATCAAGCTCTAAGGAACCCCATGACCACTCCTCCCCACGGCCCGCAGGACCAGCCGCCCCAGCCCGGGCAACCGCAGTACGGACAACCTGGCTACGGGCAACCGCAGCCAGGCCAGCACCAGCCGGGGCAACCGCAGCCAGGCCAGCAGTACGGGCAGCCGCAGTATGGACAGCCCCAGTACGGGCAGCCGGGCTATGGACAGCCCAGCTATGCACAACCTGGTTACGGCCAGCCGCAGTACGGCGGCCAGAACCCCTATCCGCAGGGCTACGGCTACGGCGCTCCGGGTGGAGCCCCGCTGGCCGGGTGGGGTTCGCGCGTCGGTGCCGCCCTGCTGGACGGCCTCGTCGTCGGCGTGCCAGGAATCATCGGCTACACCGTCTTCCTGATCAACATCGTCAGCCGGGCCGACAACACCTACCCCGATGACGACCCGGAGGCGTACGCCGTCGTCATCCTCCTGCTCGGCATGCTGGCCAGTCTGGGCCTGTGGATCTGGAACCGAGTGATCCGGCAGGGCAACACCGGCCAGAGCGTGGGCAAGAGCGTGGTGGGCCTGAAGCTGGTCGACACGACGACCTACCAGCCGATCGGTGCCGGGAAGTCGTTCCTGCGGGACTTCCTCCGCGGCATCTTCGACCAGGCCTGCCTGCTCAACTCACTGTGGCCGCTCTGGGACGACCAGAAGCAGACCTGGCACGACAAGGTGATGAGCACCTACGTCATCAAGCTCTAGCGCGACAGCAGGACGCCTGCGCAGGCGATGGACCACAGGACGCTGGTGAAGGTGCCGATAATGAAGCGTTCTGCCACTGCCTGCGGCGTCACCGACGCCGGCTGGTCCGGGGCCCGCAGCTCGGGATAGCGCGCCAGGCCCTTGATGGCCAGCACGATCGCAACCCCCTCGGGCCAGCCGGCCACCATCGACGCGAAGATGGCGCCACGCTCCAGCGAGCCGATCAGCGCACCGCCTCGCAGTACTTCGCCGGCCTGCTGGGTGGACTGGGAGCGGGTGTTGCCCCGGTCCACCAGCGCCAGTACGGACGTCGTCAGCGGTCCGCCACCTGCCACGGCCAGGCTGCCCGCGATCAGGAGCAGGATGTTCCACCAGGCCTCGCGCCACCCGACGACGCCGTCGCCTGCCAGCAGCACGATGCCGGCGGCGGCCACGCAGACCAGCATCAGACCGCTGAGCACGATCTCGAGAGTGGAGCCGGCCTTCAGCGCGAACGCCACCACGCCGAGTACCAGCGCGACCGCGGTCAACGCCAAGACGACTGCCGTCATGCAGCAGCGCCCGACTCGAGGAGTTCGGCCGCCAGCACCCGGCCGCGTTGTTCCTCCGCGAACCCGGCCGCCTGGGCCCGCTGCGTCACCGCCGACTGGCTGATCCCCAGTTTCACGCCGATCTCCCGTCGAGTGAGGCCTTCGGCCAGCAGGTCGGCCACCGCCCAGCCGCGGTCGCTACGGCGTCGCAGTACGGACGCCATCAGCCACAGCACCGCCTCGGCCTGCTCCGCTGCTTTGGTGTCGGCTCCGACCACGTTCACGTGGTGCGGACTCGACTTGGCCTTGTTGACCGCCTCCCGCGCGAAGACGAACGCGTCACCGCTCCCCGCCCTCGTACTGCGTGGCAGCGGCTGGGTCACCTCGCCGACGCCGAGCCCGATGTACCAGGTGTCCGCGCGGAGCAGCTGGACGATCACGTCGATGGTGGCGCGTGCCTCGGAGAGCACGCCCTGCACCTCGTCGCCGGCCGTGCGCTCGAACTTGCGCAGCAACCCGGTACGACGTGGCCGCCGATTGAGCGTATTCAGTAGCTCGGGTACGAGATCGCTCATGCTTCGGCTGCCACGCTGATCTACCGTGAGAACGAAGACCACCGCCCTGCACCTCCTTCCCAACGCATGATTAAGGCTACAGTCTTATTCACGTAGAGTGAAGGAAAAAACCTGAATCGGTTCACCCGATCACACACCGTGACCGCCCCGAGGCTCACCGATTCCCTAATTCTCCGCTGGATTCACCCCTTCGCGCGCGCCGACTCACCGACCGCCTTCACGCGGAGTCAGGACGTTCCCGGCCTGCTTCCGGCAGAAGTCCTGGTCCTGGTGAGAAGCGCGGCTCGTCCGCACTTCCCGGCGGAATAGGCCTGTGGCATGGTGATTGGGTGCCCGCCTCGGGGGTGGCGCGAGCACTTTGGCAGGGGGAGTATCTCCATGAGAGGCAAGCTCACTGTCCTGGCGACGGCGACCATCATTGCCATCGCCGGAATGACACCGCCCGCCACGGGCGCTCAACTCAAGCAACCGGCCACCGGACCGACCGACAGCTATGTCGTCATCATGGCCGCGGATCCAGTGGTCAGCTACGACGGCGGCGTGCGGGGGCTCCCCGCGACGAAACCCGCCAAGGGCAAGAAGATCGATCGCCGCGCGGCCGCCGTCCAGCGGTACGTCGACTACCTCAAGGACCAGCACGCCGACGCGCTGGCCGGGGCGGGAGTCTCCCGCAGCGACGTCAACGCGGAGTATGCCTTTGCCCTGAACGGATTCGCCGCCGAGCTGACCCGCGCCGAAGCCGACGCGATGGCTCACCAGCGCGGCGTGGTCGCGGTGCTCGACGACGAGATGCACCAGCCGCAGACCGACAGCAGCCCGCAGTTCCTCGGCCTGACCGATCGCGGCGGACCCTACGAAAGCAACATCGTGGGAACGGGCGTCGTGGCCGGCATCATCGACACCGGCATCTGGCCGGAACACCCCTCGTTCGCCGACAACGGAAGTTACCCCGCGCCGCCCGCGGGCTTCGCCGTACCGTGCGAGTTCGGCAACACCGCCCACAACCCGGACGACGCGCCCTTCGACTGCAACAACAAGTTGCTGGGGGCCCGCGACATGCGGGCGACCTACAACGCGGTCATCGGGCCGGAGCTCTACGACTCCGCGCGCGATGCCGACGGCCACGGTACGCACACCGCGAGCACGTCGGCCGGGAACGCCGGCGTCAGCGCCGAGATCTTCGACATTCCCCGCGGCCGGGTGAGCGGGATCGCGCCGCGCGCCCAGGTGATCGCCTACAAGGTGTGCGGTGACCAGGGTTGCTTCGACTCCGACACCGCTGCCGGCATCGACCAGTCCGTCGCCGACGGCGTGGACGTGATCAACTACTCGATCGGCGGTGGCGCCGGCCTGATCGGCGCGGACGAACTCGCGTTCCTCTTCGCCGCCGATGCCGGCGTCTTCGTCGCGACCTCGGCCGGCAACTCCGGTCCGGGCGCCGGCACCGTCGGCGGGCCGTCGTCGGCACCCTGGGTGACCTCGGTGGGGGCCTCGACCCAGACCCGGGTCTTCGAGGGATCTGTTGTCCTGGGCAACGGCCAGCGCATCTTCGGTCCGTCGGTCACCCCCGGTACGGGCACCGTGCCCCTCATCGACGCGGCCGCGGCCGGGAACGAGCTGTGTCTGCTCGACCAGCCGTTCACGTCCAGCGTGGCGGGCGCCATCGTGGTCTGCAAACGCGGGGAGAACGCCAGGGTCGACAAGAGCCACGCGGTCTTCAACGCCGGTGGCGCGGGCATGGTCCTCTACGACCTCAGCGACACCGTCACGCTGCTCAGCGACAACCACTGGGTGCCGTCGGTGCACATCAGCAACACCGACGGGCTGCGGGTGAAGGCCTACCTCGCCTCGGCCGGGTCCTCGGCCGAGGGCCGGATCACGGCCGCCGAGAAGAGGTCCGCGCGGGGTTCGGTGATGGCCAACTTCTCGTCCCGGGGTCCCAACCCGGCCGCGATGGACATCATCAAACCCGACATCACCGCGCCCGGTGTCCGCATCCTGGCCGGCAACTCCCCGACGCCGGGTGCCGATCCGGGCGGCGAACTGTTCCAGGCGATCGCCGGTACGTCGATGTCCAGTCCGCACATCGCCGGCGTCTACGCACTGCTCAAGCAGGCGCATCCGGACTGGTCCGCGGCGATGGCCAAGTCCGCGATCATGACGACGGCCCGGCAGGACGTCGTGAAGGAGGACAAGGCGACCAAGGCCGATCCGTTCGACTTCGGCGCCGGCCATGTCAAGCCGGGCGGGAGGGTCACGAAGGGCTCCGTGTTCGAGCCCGGCCTGGTGTACGACGCCGGCTTCAACGACTACCTCGCCTTCCTGTGCGGAGCCGCGCCCGAGGTGTTCGTGAACCCGACGGCGACCTGTGCCGCCCTGGAGCAGGCCGGGTTCTCCACCGATCCGAGCGATCTGAACTACCCGTCGATCGGGGTCGCGCAACTGGCCGGCACCCAGACCGTGACCCGTACGGTGACCAGCGTCGCCAAGGAGGGCTCGCGGGTCACCTACCGGCCGAAGATCGTCGCGCCGGCAGGGTTCGAGGTCACCGTCTCACCGAAGAGCATCAGCCTGCGCCGCGGCGAGTCGGCGACGTACACGGTGACGATCTCCAACCAGGGCAGCGCGCCGATCGGTCAGTGGCGGTTCGGCTCACTGACCTGGACGAGCGGTCAGTACGAGGTGCGCAGCCCGATCGCCGTCGCCGCCAGCACCTTCGACGCTCCGGCGCAGGTGGACGGCACCGGCACCTCCGGGTCGGCGAGCTTCCCGGTGAAGTTCGGCTACACCGGCGAGTACGACGCCGAGGCGCACGGCCTGGTCGCGCGCACCGACACCCCCGGCTCGGTCGGTCAGGACCCGGATCAGACCTTCGACCCGACCGACCCGGCCGGTACCACCGCGCACCAGTTCACCGCGAACGGTTCGTTGTACCTGCGGTGGCGGCTGACACATCCCAACCCGGCCGTCGACCTGGACGTGTATCTCTACAACTCCGCGGGAGAGGAAGTGGCCTCGAGCACCAACGGTGGCACCGACGAACTCATCGAGCTCAGACTGCCCGCGAACGACACGTACACGTTGTACGTGCACGGCTGGCAGACCCTCGGCGTGACCCAGACCTACACACTGGGAAGCTGGAACGTGCCACCGGCGACGGGCGGCTCGCTAGCGATCACGAGCGAGCCCGCTGACGCCGAGATCGGGCAGACCGGCACCATCGGTGTCTCCTGGAGCGGGCTGGCCGCCGGTCAGGAGTACTTCGGGGCGGTGGCCCACAACCGCGGCGCCGAGGCACTCGGACTGACCGTGGTTCACGTCACGACGGGTTAGCCACCACCCGGAACGGGCGGCTGCGGGTTCGTACACAGGAAGGGCCCGCGCCGCCCACCCGAGTGGTAGTGGTACCGCTTGCCGTCGACCGTGAGCACGATCCGGCTTCCGTTGACGAGGACCTGGGTATAGCGCATACCGGGCTGCGGACAGCCGAGGCTGCCGTCCGGCCAGGTCACCTCCTCGGTGCTGACCACCGTCACCGCCTCGACGGGGACGCCCAGCCGGCCGGCCAGGTCGGACT
Organism: Kribbella sancticallisti; assembly: GCF_039530625.1. Taxonomy (NCBI): domain Bacteria; kingdom Bacillati; phylum Actinomycetota; class Actinomycetes; order Propionibacteriales; family Kribbellaceae; genus Kribbella; species Kribbella sancticallisti. The sequence goes on from NZ_BAAAOS010000041.1 coordinate 135,171, forward strand.
TGGCTTGCTCCACCGGACCTTGCGCGGGGCCGGTGGGCGTGCTCGGTCCGGGAGTGGGTGGTTGCGTCGAAGGGCTCACAGAGGGCTCCTGTCCGGCGTCAGTGGGCGGATCCGACTCGTTGCCGCAGCCACCGAGCAGCAGCGCGGTCAGGACGACGCCCGCGGCGACATAGCGCATGGTGAATCACCTACCGACTCCCATGGTAGGCAGCCGGGCCGAACGGGCCGCGGCAACCACCCACCGCGACCCGTCCACCCAAACCCTCAGGCCGGGGTGACCGGCAGATAGACCTGCGAGTTGTTGGCCTTGAACGTCTCCGACATCTCCGCGAAGCCGGCCTCGATCGCCTCGGCGGAGTCCAGTCCGTTCTCCTCGGCGTACTTGCGGATGTCCGCGGTGATCCGCATCGAGCAGAACTTCGGCCCGCACATCGAGCAGAAGTGCGCGGTCTTGGCGGGCTCGGCCGGCAGCGTCTCGTCGTGGTACGAGCGGGCCGTGTCGGGATCCAGCGAGAGATTGAACTGGTCCTCCCAGCGGAACTCGAACCGCGCCCGCGACAGCGCGTCGTCCCAGTCCTGCGCGCCCGGATGCCCCTTGGCCAGATCCGCTGCGTGGGCGGCGATCTTGTAGGTGATCACGCCGGTCTTCACGTCATCGCGATCCGGCAGGCCGAGGTGCTCCTTCGGCGTGACGTAGCAGAGCATCGCAGTACCGAGCCAGCCGATCTGGGCGGCGCCGATCGCGCTGGTGATGTGGTCGTAGGCCGGCGCCACATCCGTTGCCAACGGCCCCAAAGTGTAGAACGGCGCCTCGTGGCAGATCTCCTCCTCGAGCCAGACGTTCTCGGCGATCTTGTGCATCGGGACGTGCCCGGGACCTTCGATCATCACCTGGACGTCGTGCTCCCAGGCGATCTCGGTGAGCTCCCCCAGGGTCCGGAGCTCGGCGAACTGGGCCGCGTCGTTCGCGTCGGCGATACAGCCCGGACGAAGGCCGTCGCCCAGGGAGAACGTCACGTCGTACTGCTTGAGGATCTCGCAGAGTTCGGCGAAATGCGTGTACAGGAAGGATTCCTGGTGGTGCGCGAGGCACCAGGCCGCCATGATCGAGCCACCGCGGGACACGATCCCGGTGATCCGGCGCGCGGTCAGCGGCACGTACCGCAGCAGCACGCCCGCGTGCACGGTCATGTAGTCCACGCCCTGCTCGCACTGCTCGATCACCGTGTCGCGGTAGACCTCCCAGGACAGCTCGGTCGGGTCGCCCTTCACCTTCTCCAGCGCCTGGTAGAGCGGCACCGTCCCGATCGGCACCGGCGAGTTCCGCAGGATCCACTCGCGGGTCTCGTGGATGTTCTTGCCGGTGGACAGGTCCATCACCGTGTCCGCGCCCCACCGGGTGGCCCAGACCAGCTTCTCCACCTCTTCCTCGACCGAACTGCTGACGGCCGAGTTGCCGATGTTCGCGTTCACCTTCACCAGGAACTTCTTCCCGATGATCATCGGCTCGGACTCGGGATGGTTGTGGTTGGCCGGGATCACCGCCCGGCCGCGGGCGACCTCGGCCCGGACCAACTCGGGATCCACCCCCTCCCGGACCGCGATGTACCGCATCTCCTCGGTGATCGTGCCGGCCCGCGCGTGCGCCAGCTGGGTGAGTGGCTCACGCCCGGCGATCCACTCCCGCCGTACTGCGGGCAGCCCCGCCTGGACGTCGATCTCGGCGGTGGCGTCCGTGTACGGCCCGGAGGTGTCGTAGAGGTCGAAATGTTCCCCGTTGGTGAGGTTCACCCGCCTCGACGGAACCCGCAGGTCGCCCGTGTAGATCTTCTCCGAGCCGGAGATCGGTCCGGTGGTCACGGTGGGGCGGACGGAATTGTCGATAGTTGTCACGATGCTGCTCCCTACGCCGGAATTACCCGGACAGGTTCGGCGGTCGGCGGCGCCGGTCAGAACCAGCCGCCCTCTCAGCCCGCTTCAGCGCGAGCTCCCGCGATATCAACTTGTCCCGGCCACCCTAACCAAAGATTGCGTACTGCGTACTGGATCCGCCTGCGGCGCGGCGAGCGTCACGTCGCGGACCGGTGTGGCGGGTGGGCCGACCGGATACCGTCAGGGCATGCGCGACATTGTGTATCCGCCGGTCGTCGGCCTGGCCAAGACCGCCTTCAAGGTGCTCGACCTGAAGTTCCAGATGTCGGGGACCGAGCACATCCCCCGCTCCGGCGGCGCGGTGATCGCGCTCAACCACATCAGCTACGTCGACTTCGTGATCGGCGGGTTCGGCGCGCAGCCGAGCAAGCGGCTGGTCCGGTTCATGGCCAAGGAGGTGCTGTTCCGCAACCGGTACTCCGGTCCGCTGATGCGCGGCATGCACCACATCCCGGTGGACCGGGGCGCCGGCGCCGGCTCGTACCGGGAGGCGATCCGCTACCTGGGCGAGGGCGAGATCGTCGGGGTGTTCCCCGAGGCCACCATCAGCCGCTCCTTCGAACTGAAGGAGTTCAAGTCCGGCGCGGTCCGGATGGCCGCCGAGGCCGGGGTGCCGGTGATCCCGATGATCCTGTGGGGCACCCAGCGGATGCTCACCAAGGACCACCCGAAGGACTTCTCCCGGCACCAGCGGGTCTCGATCACCGTCGGCGAGCCGATGTCGGTCAGCCAGGAGGACGACGCCGTCAAGGCCACCGAGGCGCTCCGGACCACGATGGCCGGGATGCTCGACCGGACCATCCGCGCCTACCACGAGCAACCAGCCGGTGCCTGGTGGTTGCCTGCGTCGTACGGCGGTGGCGCGCCGACGCCGGCGGAGGCCGAGCGGCTCGACGCCGAGGAACTGCGGGCCCGAGCAGCCAAGCGGAAGAAGTAGGCAAGGCTTTTCCGCCTGGGCCGAGTCGTCATCTGGACGAGGCCTTGACCAGAGGCGGCGCCAGGGGTACCAAAGATGCTTTGGTGGCGATAGCTGGACCTGGGGGGTCCCTCTCGACGCTGGCCGTGAACGTGACGCGGCCCGTGGTCACCGGGGACGGGCGGGGGAACGAAAAATCTTGTACGAATCCGACGAGGAACTACACCTCTTCGAGCCGGGGAAGCTGACGATCCCGGGCAATATCGCGGAAGAGATCCCGGACGTCGGGGTCTACTTCCTCTATTGGGCGACCCAGCATCTGCGCCCCGACCAGGCCCGCGAGCTCGAGTCCGCGGTCAACGGCCGGCGCTGCCAGAACGGCTGGTTCCCGCTGGAGAGCCTGGACTCCATCGGCAGCAGCCGGCGTTCCTGGCGCGGCCCACTGGCCTACCTGGCCCGGATGGTCGAGAAGGACCCGGCGATCATCAAGGCCTGGGCGACGATCGACCTGCAGGGCGAGGCCAAGGACCGGATCGAGGGGACGGCCAACCGCCTGTTGTTCAAGCAGGGCCACGCGGCCGCCGCCACCTGGGTGATGGCGGTCCGCCCCCAGTCGGGTCTGAGCCTGTCCATGCTCGGCGACGCGCTCTACCGCAACTGGGAGGACTCCGTCAGCTCGCTGCGCCCCAAGGATGTCGCCAAGGCCGTGAAGCGCTGGAACCGCTGACCCGTACTGCGTACCGCAGTACGGGCTATTCTAGGATCAGGTGGGCCACCGCGTAGACCCCGGCGGCGACGATGCCGGCGGCCGGGATCGTCATCACCCAGGCCAGGATGATGCCCTTCGCGACGCCCCAGCGGACCGCTGACAGCCGCTTGGTGGCCCCTGCGCCCATCACCGCGGAGGTGATCGTGTGGGTGGTGGAGACGGGTGCGTGCAGACCGATCGCCATCACGTAGAGCACGGTGGCCGCGACCGCCTCGGAGGCGAAGCCGCGGGCCGGGTCGAGGTGGATGATCCGGCGGCCGAGCGTCCGCATGATCCGCCAGCCGCCGGAGTAGGTACCCAGCGAGATCGCGGTCGCGGCGGAGATCTTCACCCAGGTCGGGATGCCGTCGTCCTTGTCGACGTGCCCGGTGGTGAGCAGCGCCAGGAAGATCACGCCCATCGTCTTCTGGGCGTCCTGCAGACCGTGCCCGAGCGCCATCGCGGCCGCGGACAGCGACTGGGCCAGCCGGAAGCCCCGGGTCGTCTTGCCCGGGTTGGCACGGCGGAAGACCCACAGGATCGCGATCATCAGCAGGAACGCGCCGAGGAAGCCGATCGCGGGCGACAGCACCATCGGGATGACGACCTTGTCGACGATGCCGGACCACAGCACCACGCTGGTGGAGGCCAGCCCGGCGCCGATGAGGCCGCCGATCAGGGCGTGCGATGACGACGACGGCAGGCCGAAGTACCAGGTGATCAGGTTCCAGGTGATGGCGCCGACCAGTGCGGCGATCACCACCACCAGGCCGTGCTGCCCGGTGGGCACGTTGATGATGCCCTTGCCGACCGTGTCGGCCACCTCGGTGCCCAGGAAGGCGCCGACGAAGTTCATCACCGCCGCCATCACCAGCGCCACCCGCGGCGTCAGCGCCCGGGTCGAGACCGAGGTCGCGATCGCGTTGGCGGCGTCGTGGAAGCCGTTGGTGTAGTCGAAGGCCAGCGCGATGACGATGACCGCGATGACGAGCGCGAGCTCCACGCTCAGCTCTCCTTGACGGCGATCTGTTCGACCGTGTTGGCGACGTGCTCGAAGGCGTCGATGGCGGCCTCCAGCAGGTCGACCACGGTCTTCACCTTCATCACCGTCAGCGCGTCGAACTCGCCGCTGAACAGCTTGGCGATGATCCGGCGGTGGACCGCGTCACCGGTGTTCTCCAGCCGGTTGACCTCGATCCAGTACTCGGCCAGGTCCTTCATCGTGCGCAGCCGCGGCATCGTCTCGGCCGTCAGGGTGGCCATCCGCTGCAGCACCTCGATCTGCTCGGCGACCTCGGCCGGCAGCGTCTCGAGGGCGAAGAGGTGGACGTTGTCGACCGCCTCCTCCATGTAATCCATCACGTCGTCCAGGTCGGACGCCAGCCGGTAGATGTCCTCCCGGTCGAACGGCGTCACGAAGGTGGAGTTGACCCGGCGGATGATCGAGTGGGTCGTCTCGTCCGCCGCGTGTTCGGCGTCCTTCATCTGGGCGGCGATCTGGTGGCTGGCGGACAGGCCCGATCCGGCCGTGCTGCCCAGCAGCTCGGCGAGAATCCTGGCCCCGTCGACCAGGTGATTGGCCGACTCGGTGAAAAGGTCGTAGAACGTCGGGTCGTTCGGACGCAGACGTAACGGCACTTCAAGCTCCGGGTGAACGAGGGACAAACCGTGAACATGCTAGGGGCAACGGACCGCTGACGAGGCATCCGCCTGCTCAAGGTACCGCGAGATGATGAACACGTAGACTCAACGCAACCGGAAAGTGATCGGAATACTTCAGCGAGTGACGACCGCGTAGAGGTCGAAAAGCCCCACCGTGAGCACCAGTCCGGCCGCCAGCCGCAACACCCGCTCCGACCCCAGAGCGGAGTGGTTGACACTCCGGCGGTAGACCGCGCTGACGGCCGCCCAGCAAGCCAGTGCGAGCACCATGACCACGATCCCCAGCCCCAGCCGGACGTCCGACGTACCGTGGCCGGAGGCAAGCAACAGGATGCCGTTGACGAGCAGGCCGAGCGCGGTCCGGCGCCAGGCCAGCAGCGTGCGCTCCGGCTGCAGGCCCGGGTCCCGGGGCGGCGGCGTCATCTCCACAGGCTGAACAGCAACCCGATCAGACCGACCACCGCGATCGTTGCCCCCAGCATCAAGGGAAGCCTGGTGACCGGCAGTGAGGCACCGGCCCGCATCGCCCGGAGATTGGCCTGCCAGCGCCGGAAAGCGCCTGCCGTGGTGACGATTCCGGCGATCACCAAGACGATGCCGATGATCTTCGCGGGCCACCGGTCCGGCCCGAGATCAAGGAACTGTACCGCGGACAGCCCGCCCGCGTAGCAGGCCAGCGACGTCCGGAGATAGGCGAGGTACGTCCGCTCATTGGCGAGGGTGAACCGGTAGTCCGGCTCTTCGTCGATCGGGGACGTCATCCGCAGCTCAACAGGCCGCGGGTGTTCTTGAGGGCGAGCACGCGGCGGACGCTGCTCTTCAGTACCGCCGCGAACGCCTTGTCCTGCTGCGCCTTCGTCACCAGGGCGTTCACCATCGTCGAGGTCAGCGAGGCCTTCGCGGTGATCACGATGTCGCCGCCGGCCGCGACGAAACGGGTGGCTCGCTGTCCCGCCGGCACCGAGGCCACCTCGGCGGCGGCCCCGACGTCGTCGGTGATCACGACGCCGCCGAAGCCGAGATCGCCGCGCAGCATGCCCTGGATGATCGTCGGCGAGAACACGGCCCGGTTCTCCGGATCGATCCTGGCGTAGGTGGCTGTAGCCACCATCACCATGTCCGAGCCGGCCTTGATTCCGGCCGCGAACGGAGCCAGGTCATCGTCACCACGGACCGTGACGTTGTCCACCACGCCGGCGGAGAAGTCGGTGTTGCCCTTGACCTTGCCTAGCCCCGGGAAGTGCTTGACCGAGGTCATCACCCCGGCTGCGTCCATCCCCTTGATGAAGGCGACGACGTGCTGGCCCACCGGGCCCGGAGTACTGCCGTAGCCGCGATCCAGTGCACCTACAGGCTCATTGGAGTCACGCAAAGAAGCCGGTACTACGTCTGCCACCGGCGCGAGGTCGATATTCACCCCTGCCTGCTTCAACTGGTTCCCCCAGCCCTTGGCCTCGCTGGTGAGCTTGCTCGCCGACCAGGTTGACTGCACGTTCGCGGAGGGGATGCGGTCGAACCCGGCGCCCTTGAGCCGCTGGATCTTGCCGCCCTCCTGATCTGCCGCGATGAACGGCCGGACCCCCTTGACGGTGGAGGTCCGGGTGGCGGTGGCCATCGCAGTACGGGTGTGGGCGAGGCTGCCGCCAGGGCCCATCAGCAGGAGGCCACCTGGTGTCTGAGCGCTGACTATCGAGCGCTCCGCCGACGTCATGCCATTCGTGCTGATGCCCGTCATGATCAACTGCGCAGCCTGCTCGCGCAGGGTCAGCGCCTGGAGCTTCTGGTCCACACAGGCCGCCGGCTGGGCGCTGGGAGTCTGGCTGGGCGTCTGGCTGGTCGGGCTTGTCTGACTTGGCGTCTCGGTCGGAGTGCCCGGCGGTGTCGAGCTGATCGGAACCGACGAGGAGGGGATGGTGCTCGGACCGGCTGTCGGCGCGCCGGAGTCACTGCACCCAGCCAGCAGAATCGCTACGACGGCCAGGGCCGCTACCCGACTACCAGTGGTGTTCATCACCGTCATTCTTACCGACTGGCTTGGAAGCGCCTCGATCAGCCTTTGTCCGCCGCCGACGTGGCGGAGGCCTTCGCGTCCCAGATGGCGCTGTCATAGGTGCCACCTGAGTGCAGAGCGAGGGTGGCGCAGATGTCGCGCAACTGGTCGACCTGCTCAGGCGTCAGCGCGTCGAAGACCGCCTGCCGAACCGTCTCGACATGCCCGGGCGCGGTGTCCTTGAGCTTCTGCAGACCATCCTCGGTCAGGATCGCGACCTGCCCCCGGCGGTCCGACTCGACTCCCTCGCGCCGAACCCAGCCGACCTGCTCCAGCCTGTTCACCGCGTGCGACAACCGGCTCCGCGAGCCCTGCGTCGACAAGGCCAGCTCGCTCATCCGCAGCCGCCCGTCCGGCGCGTCCGACAGCCGGACCAGGATCTCGAAGTACGTGTGGGGCATGCCGGCGTCTCGCTGGAGCTGCTGCTCGATCCGGCCGTTGACCACGCGCTGGGCCGCGATGAACGCTCGCCAAGCCCGCTGTTCCCTGTCGTCCAGCCATCGTGGTTCCGCCATTGTCGCAGCGTAACCAGGTCGGGGCCTACGCGCTGCTCTGGCGAGCCGTCAACCTCGCCATCGGATCAGCAAGACCGCGACCGCGCAGACCAGCATGCCTCCGGCCGCGAGCAGTCCGATGACCTCGTCGAACAGCAGGAAGGCGAAAACCATGGTGGTCGGCGGCACCAGATACAGCAGCGAACTGATCCGGGTAGCGCCCGACAGCCGCAGGTTGACCAGGTACAAACCCCAGCCGCCGCCGGTGGCCAGCACGACAAGCCACAGCACCGCGCCGTAGAACCCGACCTGTGATGGCACTGTCAGCTGACTGGTGGAGGCTGCTGCTGCGACGAAGAACACTCCTGAGACCAGACTTTGCAGGCAGAGCGCGTCCAGCAAGCCGGTCGTGGGCTTTCGTCGCCTCTCCACGATGGTGCCGACCACCAGGCCGAGAAGACCACCTAGTGGGAGAAGGAATAGCCAGGCCTCGGTCTGGCCGGCTCCGAGATCTCCTGCGACCACCAGGCCCACTCCTGCTACACCCAGCACCAGGCCGATCCACTGACGATTGGTGACACGCTCTCCCAGCAGTGAACCCGCGACCGTCGCGATCAGGATCGGCTGGAGCGACCCGATGAGCGCGGTGATGCCTGCTGGAACGCCATGATCGATTCCGAGGAAGATCAGGCCGAGGTAGAGGCACTGGGTGAAGAGGGCCATCACTACCTGGGTGACGAGATCTCTGCGCTTGACTCGCGGTCGTCTGATCGTCAGGACCACCGCGGCCAAGCCGCCCGCCACCAGATAGCGCCACGCGAGCAGGTCGAAGGCCGACGTGTACTCCGTCCCCCAGCGGGCGCCGATGAACCCGCAACTCCAGAACACGACGAACCCGGCTCCGGCCAGCAAGGGGATTGCCCGCCGCCCTTGCGTACGGCGTACTGATGGCTGGGCCTGGGTGGTCATGGAGTGAAAGTAACCATACCGGTCGGTATACTATCAGTATGGTCGTTCAGCAGGTGAGACCGTGGGAGTGGCTCAGCCCGACCGGCGCGGAGGGTGAGCCCAAGCCCCTGACGCCTGCCGGGGAGCGGATTCTGACCGCGGCGTCGACGCTGTTCTACGAGCAGGGCATCCGCGCGGTCGGGGTGGACACGATCGCCAATACCGCCGGCGTCACCAAGAAGACCTTGTACGACCGGTTCGGCTCGAAGGACAAGCTGATCGCGGCCTATCTGCAGCGGCGGAACAAGGTGTGGCACCTGTTCCTCGACGACCAACTGAACCAGCGGAAGCCGGGGACGCCTGAGGAAGTGATCCTGGCGATGTTCGCGGCGCTGACCGAGTGGATGACCGAGTCGCAACGAGGTTGCGGCTTCATCAACGCGAGCGTGGAACTGGCGGCACCGGACCATCCCGCGATGCCGGTGATCGTGGCGCAGAAGCAATGGGTTCGTGCGGAGTTCCTCGCTCAGGCTGAGCTCGCCGGCTGCCAGCGGGCCGGTGAACTGGCCGACCGCCTGCTACTGCTGCACGAGGGCGCGCTGGTGAGCTATCGGGTAGCTGCGATGAGTCACGCGCCCGAGGTCGCCCACCGAGCGGCAGCGGACCTGCTGGCGAACTGGCCTCGGGACTAAGTTTCTTTCTGGTCACCGTCAGGTTCTTCTAGTCGCCGTCAGGTTCTTCTGGTCACTGTCAGGTTCTTCTGGTCACCGTCAGGCCCACCAGGCGCGACACCACCATGGCGACGTAGCCGAGGCCGGCCAACTGCTCGATCATCACCACTGAGCGCCCCCAGGACGAGATCGGCACGATGTCACTCAGCCCGGTACTGGACAGCGTCGTGAAGCTGAGGAACAACATCTCCATCCAGGACCGATCCCCCGCCGGATTGACCGCCGCCGTGAAACTCCCCGGCTTCAACGCCTGCACGAACACGAACAAGTAGGCAAAACCCCACGCCACCAAGGTGAAGGTGGCACCAGTCGCATACAACTCATCAGCGCTGACGTCGTGATCAGACAGCATGTACCGCAGCAGGCTGTAGGCCGCATAAAAGTAGAAGGCCGCGTGCAGCACCGCGGAGATCGGCACAATCGCCGCGGTCGGATTCATCGCATCCACCAGCGACAGCACCACCGCCGGGATGCCAAGACAGATGCTGACCCACGTAAGCCCCGGCGTAGACCGCACCGAAAACACCGCAAGCGCCAACACAACAATGCCGAGGATCTCAAACGCAACCCGCCCGCCCCGAGACCCCTCCATCGCCGGATAAACCAACACCCCCAGCAGTTGCACAACAAGCAACACCGCAGAAGGATGCCGCCGAGCACTCCCAAAGGCACTCATTCCCCGGCCCCCCGCGAAGCAACACTCGCCCGCCCCCGCGCACCCCCGCAGACCCTCATACGCCGACCTCCCACAAAGCGACCATCACCCACGGCCGGGCACCGCCGAGGGCCTTCATTCGCCGGCCTCCCGAGAATCAATGATCGCCTGCCGCCGAGCCAACCGGTGACTACGCCGGATCTCCGCCTCGCGCATCCGGCGATGGTCCTCGTCAGTCTCCGGCACCACCCGCGGAACAGCGCGCGGCTTGCCATCGGCATCAACCGCCACGAACACCAGATACGCCGTCGCAACATGCACCTGCGGCCCAACCGAGTCCCACCGGTCAGCGGTGATCCGCACCCCCACCTCCATCGAACTCCGCCCAGTCCAGTTCACCTGAGCGGTGAAATGAACCACGTCCCCCACCCGAACCGGCACCAGAAACACCATCTCGTCCATCGAGGCAGTCACCGCCGGCCCACCCGAGTGCCGAGCGGCAACCACCCCAGCCACAGAGTCGACCAACGTCATCACCACCCCGCCATGCACAGTGCCAAGCAGATTCGTCTCGTTCTGAGCCGTGATATGCGACACCGACAACCTGGTAGCCGAAGCCGCCCGACTCGTCACCACTCCATCCGCACCCTCCGCCTGCGCGGCAACTCCGCCCGGAACGCCAGACATAGGTAACTCCTCAGCCTCGACAGCACGCTGACGCAGAATAACCACCCCCTTATCCACAGCCCCCAAACTCCCAACCATTTCCACCCACCCAACTCGTACCTTCTCTGCCGAGGAGGTGGCCCCATGCCCATCGACAACACCCCCACCAAACATGCCCCCGGCAACCATCCCACCCCGTTCCCACCCCACCCAACTCCCACCCCGAAGCCCACCCCCGAGCCGACGCACCCACCGCGTACCCCACCGCGCGGCCCTAACTCGACGCACCCGGTACTCACGCCGCCGTCCGTCCTCAAGACCGAGCCGTCCACGCTCACAGAACCGACCCACCCTGACCCGAAGCACCCACCGCTCACCCCGCCGTTCCACCCCGTGTCCGCGCCGACAGCATCCACTCCACCAACCAGCCCCGCCCTAGAAGACCCGGCACTCACACCGCGGACCAGCTCCGAGCCGACGCACCCAGTACTCAGGTCGACGCTTGGCTCGGACTCGACGCCGCCAGCGTTCACGCCACCAACCAACCCTGAGCCCACGCATCCGCTACTCACGCCACCGTCCGGCCCCAAGCCGACGCACCGAGTACTCACACCGCCGTCCGCCCCCGAGCCCACGCCACCAACCACCTCTGCCCCAGCACACCCGGCACACCCGGCGCTCGCGGCGACGTCCGGGCCGAAGCCGACCCACCCAGTACTCACACCGACGCCGGACCCCGCGTCCGCGCCACCACCGCCCACGCGACCGACCAGCCCTGAGCCGGCACATCGGCTACTCCCGCCGACATCCAGCCCTAGGTCCACCCATCCGGTGTTCCCGCCGACGCCGCGCCTTGAGTCAGCGCATCCGGAGCTCATGCCGTTGTCGCGCCCCGAGGCCGCACACCTGATCCGGCTAAGCCTCGCCGCAGCCGCCGCCCGCGCACTGACCGCCACCTACGACGGCGCCGGAGCCCTAACCATCCAACCCACCACCGCATCCCAAACCACCGGCCTATCCGCTGGCCTAACCAACCTCGCCCGAATCGTCGCAACAGAACGCCGAGACCGCTGGCCCCAACTCGTCGACACCCACTTCGACCACCTCACGAGCGCCTTGCTCCAAGGCCCACCACCCATCCCCGAAAACCCCGAACAACACCTCTACCAACGCCTAATCCCCACCAGCGCAGTGCAACCCCACCTGACCACCGATGCCCGCGAGTTCGTCCCCGGCCTGCTCTCCGTACCGTCCACCGACACCAACGGCACGATCACCATGTACTTCGACCCCTCCGACCTAGGCCTCACCTGGTCAGCCGCGGAACAAGCCGGACTCCACAACCTCCGCTCCCTAACCGACAACGTCGAGTACGCCGACTACGACGGCACCCAAGTCGCCCTCCTCAGCGGCACCCCTTTCACCGCCTCGAGAGCCCTGGTCCTAGACACCGTCCTGCGCGAATCCCTCCACATAGAAAACCCCACCCACGGCGTCCTAGCCGCGATGCCCGTCCGCGACCTCCTCCTGATCCACGTGATCACCGACCTCCGCGCCATCCCCGCCCTAGCGATGATGCTGACCCTCGCCACCAGATGCCACACCACCGAACCAGGCCCCCTCACCCCTCAGATCTACCTAGCCACCCCCACCGCCTGGCACCCGGCAACCACCCACCCCACCGCCCCGCGCCTCTCCCCTCACTTCATAGCCCTAACCCGAACCCTCACCGACCCCACCTAACCCACTCCCCGCAACCGCCTCCCACACCCGCAGCCCCACGCCCACGCCACCTATCCCAAGGACCACACGCACCGCCTCCTACCCCACCGTCAGCCCAACCCCCAACTAGGCGACCGCAACAGCCCACCTGAACACGCAGACGAACTTCGAAACCAGGCGGCTGGCAACAAACCTCAGACTGACCCCTGACCCCTGACCCCCTCCATGGATGCCTCTCAACCACCGCACTGCGCCGCCGCCCTTGGCGTGCCCTTAATCCGTCGACCTGCTCCTGTGGATGAACCTGACCTCTTGCGGCCAGACCTTCCCGCCCTCCTGCGCTTTCTGTGGACAACCTGACAACAACCTGCCAATCCAGCAATCCCTTCAAAACAAGGCCTTTCCGGCCCGGAAACTGTCGGCGCCCATCGCTAGAGTCATCAGCATGGACCTCGCAGAGATGCACCCGGCGTACACGATGAGTGGCAGCGACCTGCTGACCACCCTCGACGCCCTGCACACCGAGGCCGCCCTCCGCGACACCTACCGCCTCCACCTCCTGGCCCGCCTCGACGAAATCGGCCACGCCAAAGACCTCGGCGCCCGCGACACCACCGAACTCCTCTCGATGCGCCACCGCCTCAACCCCACCGACGTCCGCCGCGACCTCAAACTCGCCCTCGCCCTCCCCAAGTACGAAACCGTCACCGCCGCCCTCCCAGACCCTCAGACCGCAAGCACCCCCGCCGCCCCAGACGGCGACCGCGACCCCGACCGCGAGCCCGTCGCCGACGGCGCCAGCGACAACGACAGCGACAGCGACGGCGAGCTCACCTCGGACGCCACGGACCTCGACTCCCCTCCCGGCGCCACGGACCTCGACTCTCTCCCCGACACCACCGACTCCGACGCCGCCGACCTCGCGGCCGGGGCGCCGGCGCCGGTCCGGCTGCATCCCGGCCAAGCCCAAGCGATCGTCACCGCCCTGGAGAAAGTCCCGGCCACGGTCCCGGTCGAGGACCTCCTGGTCGCCGAGGAACAGATGGTCGAAGCCGCCAGATACCTGTCCCCGGCCGACCTACGCATCCTCGGCAAACGCGTCGTCGACACCCTCGACACCGACGGCACCGAACCCGCCGAAAACGACGCCTACCACCGCGAAGCACTCTGGCTACGCCCCGCCGACCACGGCATCAAATTCGGCGGCTACCTCGCCAACGAAAACGCCGAACTACTCAAGACCGCGATCCACGCCCTCGCCAAACCCCACAAAACCGTCGACGGCGAACTCGACCCACGATCCCGCGACAAGCGCCAGGCCGACGCCCTCGTCACCATCCTGGACACCGCCACCACCGCCAGCACCGGCCCCGGCGTCCCCCACCTCACCGTCACCATCGACTTCACCGACCTGAAGGCTGCCACCAGCCAAGCAACCGGCGACCTGGTGCACGGCGACAACCTGTCCGCGGCCGCCGTCCGACGCCTGGCCTGCGACGCCGCCGTCCTCCCCATCGTGCTGGGTTCGAAGTCCCAACCCCTGGATGTGGGCACCGAACAACGCTTCGTCACCGGCGCAATGCGTAAGGCTCTGAACAAACGCGACAAGGGCTGCATCATCTGCCAAGCCCCACCACCCCAATGCCACGCCCACCACATCATCCACTGGGCCGACGGTGGCCCGACGAGCATCGACAACCTCGCCCTGTTCTGCGGCTCCCACCACACCGCCATCCACCACGGCCACTACACCGTCACCATCACCAACGGCGCAGTCCACGTCACCCGCCCCACCTGGGCCGACCCCACCCCCACCCGGCAACCCCGGCCTCAACTCCGGCCCGCGAAACCCACAGCGGCAAGTCCGACACCCACACCGCCAACTCACCCCACCCACACCGACCCGGCTCATAGCGATGGCGGGCTCGACGGTTCAGTACGCGTGCAACCAGCATGGCCTCATGCCAACTCAGATCCGCGGCCTCACCCCGACCCAGATCCGCCGCCTCCTCGCGGCACAGCGGACGATGCACGACCCGAACACCCGACTCAGACACGCCCCGCCGCCATTCACCAGCCGCTCAGACTGATAGCAACCGACAGCGACGTTCCCGCCGTGCAGATCCACGGTGATGACCACCCTCCCTCGACTCCACCTCGCAACACCCAACTCGCCTGGCTAACCGCAGCAGCCGCCGAGCGCCTAGACCCATGGGGCGAGCGATCCACCGAACCCGACCTCGCCGACAGCGGCTAGCCACCAGGGCCCACCCCGGGCCCTGGACGAGAGGTCGCCGGACTCGGCCCCCGCACAACCGAGGCGCGGGGGCCGGATCCCGCATGAGCGCGTCGGACCCGGCCCGCATTCGAGCGGGGCAAGACGTGGTCCCCAGTACGAGTAAGGCAGGAGGCGGCTCCGGACAGGCCGGGCAGGAGGTGGGCGCCGTACGAGCGGGGGCGGGATGGCGGGCGCCGTACGAGCGGGGGCGGGATGGCGGGCGCCGTACGAGCGGGGGCGGGATGGCGGGCGCCGTACGAGCGGGGGCGGGATGGCGGGCGCCGTACGAGCGGGGGCAGGAGGTGGGCTCCGATGGGCGAGGGGCAATACACGGTTCTCGTACAGCGGCGGCCCTCAGGACCCGTACTCGCGCGCAAAAGCTAGCTCCGTGCGAGCAGAGCCGGGCCGGCCGCATATGTACTAGCGGCAAGCAGATCTTGATGCCCGGACGGGCGATGTGCGCGGTCAGGCCCCATACGGCGGACGGACTCGGTCCGCATCGGAAGGGGCAGGACGCGGCGGATGTACTAGCTGTCCTGACCGAGTACAACTAGCGGGCGCAGAACAAGAGTCCCCGTATGAGTCAGGTGCACCGCTAGAGCCTGTGCCAGCAGAGCCGGACCCGGCCTGCGTATGGGACGGCAGGAGTTGCGCGCGTATGAGGGGGCGCAGGGGCTCGGTCCGCATGCGGGGAGGCTGCAGGGCTGGTCCCGTATGGGTGGGCGCTGGACGGGCGCCCGCACGAGCGGGTTGCACTCGGTTCGCCTGCGGGTGAGCCACAAGGTGGGGGGTGTGCGAGCGGGCTTTGGACGAGGGCCGGTACCAGCGGGACGCGGACCTCGGCCCCATCCCTAGCAGGCGTAGAGCTTGGTGCGTGTGCGTGGGAGGCGCAGGGCTGTGCCGTACGAGCGGGCGTAGGACGGGGCGCCGGTTCTAGCAGGGCGCGAGGGGCGCGGGCGGCGAGCGCGGGCGGCGGGCGGGAGCCGGCTGGTAGTTGGGTGGGGTGG
>NZ_BAAAOS010000042.1:0-6864 GCF_039530625.1 Kribbella sancticallisti
TACGACGAGCACCGGCGCGGTTGATCCACTCGACGAGATAGCCGGCCTCTGCGCGGAGAAGGGGCTCTGGCTACACGTGGACGCGGCGTACGGCGGTGCCGCTGTGCTCACCAAGCAGGGTGAGGAATTGCTTCACGGCCTCTCGCGCGCCGACTCGATCGCGATCGACCCGCACAAGTGGTGGTTCCAGCCCTATGAGGCCGGCTGCCTCCTGGTTCGCGACGCCGACGTACTTCGCCGGACCTATTCGCTGCACGCGGAGTACCTGACGGAGACTCGCGGTGTCGAACCCGTGAACTTCTACGACTACGGTCCTCAACTTACGCGCAGTTTCCGCGCGCTCAAGCTGTGGATGACGATCCAGGTGTTCGGCCTGGATGCTCTGCGCGCCGGTGTGGCGCATGGAATCTCCATGGCGGAGTACGCCGAGTCGTTGCTGCGAGAGCGACCCCAGTGGATGGTTGTGACTCCGGCACAGCTCGGCATACTGACCTTCCGGCCAAATCTGCCGGAGGGCTCCTCCCCAACAGTTGACCGAATCGTACGCGCCGTCGCCGAGGAGATGCTGAACGACGGTCATGCACTCGTCCTCACGACGGACCTAGGCTCCGGGCCGGTCCTCCGACTGTGCGTCACCCACCCGCACACGACACACGAAGATCTGGAGACCACCATCGAACGGCTGACTCACATGCTGCAACGCCATATCGAGATCGCGTGAAGCACGTTCCGGACTGCTCGGCCGAGCCCCGCGCGCACCGCATGCTCTCCTAGGCAATGCGTTCGGCGCGCGGGACCGGTCCTTGCCCCGGACACCTGATCAAGCTTCTAGCCGCAACCGAGGTTAGAACCGGCCATGCTCTGTGGCTAGTGCCCGACCTCGCAGCCCAGCGCACGGCCGATCTCCGGCATCAATGGCCCGGGCGAGCTTGACCTTGCATCATGCTCCAATGATATATAGTTATACATCAGTAAGGGCTTATGCATAACAGGAGGAGTCTGCGGATGACCAGCGCTACCCGGGCACCCAGGACGGGTACAACCTTGTGGACCGCGAATTTCCGCCTCTACTTCGGAGCAAGGACCACCTCGCTGCTGGGCGATGCCATGCTGCCGGTCGCGTTGTCGGTGGGCGTCCTGCAGGCTGGGTACGGCGCGACCGGCGTCGGATATGCGCTCGGTTCATGGATGGCAGCGCTCGCGCTGTGCATGCTCTTCGGTGGCGTGCTGGCCGATCGGTTCACCGCGCGCCGGATGATGATCCTCGCCGACCTGGTCCGCTTCGTGATCCAGGCGGGGTTGGCAGCCCTGTTCGCCCTCGGCACGCCGTCGCTCGTGGTGATCGTCACCCTGCAGTTCTTGAGCGGGGTTGCCACAGCACTGTTCCAGCCTGGGGTGGCCAGCTTGGTCCCGCAGGTGTCGGACGATATCCAACGGGGCAACGGAGTTCTGCGGATCGCGGAGTCGATGGCCGGCGTGCTCGGCCCGGCGTTGGCCGGCGTACTGGTCAGCACGTCCGGGCCGAGTGTCGTATTCGCCATCTACTCCGCCACCTACGCGATCAGCGCGGCATGTCTCTTCGCTCTGCGGCTGATTCCGACGCCGACTGTCAGTGGCACCTCGTTCCTGCGGCAGTTGGCCGAGGGCTGGCAGGAGTTCCGCTCGCGCTCCTGGTTGTGGAGCGTGATCACGATCTATCTGTTCTACGGCTGTTTCGTGATCGGCCTCTCGCTCCCGATCGCGGCGGAGCTGATCACCACCGAGCTCAACTCCACAGCTCTAGGCGTCGGGATGGCCGCGCTGGGTCTTGGCGGTGCGCTGGGCGGTACGCTGGCAATCCGGGTCCGTGGCAACCGCCCGCTGGCGCTCGGATCAATTGGCTGGGCTTTGTTCGCGATCTACCCGCTCGTGCCGGCGCTCCACCCGAGCCTCCTCGTACTGGTTGTTGGCTGGGCGGTGGCCGGGATCGGTCTGGCCTTCTGGTCGGTCATCTGGGCGACCACCGTGCAGACGCAGATCCCTTCCGAGATGCTCAACCGGGTGTACGCCTACGATGTCGCAGGTTCTCTGGTCTGCATGGCTCTAGGGCGCTCGCTAGCCGGGCCACTGGCATCGGTAACCGGTGAGCGTCCGTTGATGGTCTTCGCCTGCGTGCTCGGCTTGATCTGTGCGGCTCTGCTGCTGGTCGTACCTGCGACCAGGCGGCTCCGTAGTGCTAAAGCCTTGTCCAACAACGTTGGGTAGGTAGCCGGTCGGCGGATCTTGGAGTTGGTCGGATTTGGCAGGTCTGTTGCGCCGGCGGTGAGCTGCTCCCGAAGCATGGACCTACATCGGTAAGTCGACAACGTGTTGTACGAGCTCTGCCAGCACCTCAGGTGATGCCTACGGGTTTCGGGGCCGGGCAGCCGCTCCGCAGCGTGAGCGAGTTCCAGTCCGACGGGGACAGTGAGATCGCCTGGCAGACTTGCTCACTTGGCCAGTGTTGCCCTAGGCAAGCGGCTGGTGTCAGACCGCGCGAGCCGCGCATCCGTGTTGGACGATCTCTCAGCTCCACCGCGCGTGAGTGGGTGAGAGCCCGAGATCGGGGTTGAATCCGTTACCGGGGTACAGGTTTATCGTCGAGGTATGTGCACCTCAGACACCAGCTCCTCCGCTGCCGGCCTGGACTGGGTTCCGGCCTCCTGCACGCTGCCCACCGTCGAGCAACCGATCCGGGTCGCCGAGTTCGACGACCTGTTCACCGCCTCTGTCCGGGGCGTGGAGCGTATCGATCCCAGCACGCTGCGGCTGACCGTGGCTGCTGACGCAGAAGCCCACGCGCGGGATCTGGCCGGGCGCGAGAGCAGGTGCTGCTCGTTTTTCGGGTTCGACTTCATCGCTGCCGGCGACGCGGTGGCGATGACAGTGACCGTCCCGGCCGCACACGTCGCCGTACTGGACGCGTTCGCCGCCCGCGCCACCACGGCGGCCGGACTCGGCGCGCCGGTGAGCGGCTGAGGTGACCGTGATCGCGGCATCGCTGCGCACGGCGCTGCAGGCCGGGTGCGAAGACCTGATCAACTGGCCCACAGTCCCACCTACCCACTCCCGTTCGCCGACCTGGCCACGTCAACTGGCTCGCACCTGCAGCTGGTCAATGGATCGGAGCAGCGCCGTGGCTGCTGCTGACCAGGCCGGCAAGACCCGTCGACCGTCGCATCTGGCTGGGATGGGTGCGGCCGCGGTAGGTGCCTGCGCGGCCTGCTGCGCCGGGCCGGTCCTGGCTGTCCTCGACGGCCTGTCGATCGCCTCTGGCCGGTGCCGTCCGGTTTCCGGCCCTGGCCGTCCTCGGGGTCATGGGACTGCTAGGCGTGGTCTGGGTACTTCGCCGACGCCGGCGCGCCGGCTGCGCGTCCCCCACCGGACCGGTCGAACTCGGCATGTCGGCCCCTCGGTCAGAGCCGGGCACCGTCAACGACTCACACCGGATACGTTCTGACCCATGACAATTGCCAAATCTGTCGCGCTGTTCGTACTGGCCGCCGTTGCCGAGATCGGCGGCGCCTGGCTGGTCTGGCAGGGCTGGCGCGAACACCGCGGGTTGTGGTGGATCGCGGCCGGCGTCCTCGCGCTCGGCGCCTACGGGTTCGTCGCGACCTTCCAGCCCGACCCCCACTTCGGGCGCATCCTGGCCGCGTACGGCGGCATCTTCGTGGCCGGCTCCCTGGTCTGGGGAATGATCGCCGACGGGTTCCGGCCCGACCGATGGGACATCCTCGGCGCGGCGGTCTGCCTGGCCGGGGTCGCCGTGATCATGTACGCCCCAAGGAACGCCTCATGAACCATCCACCCAGCGGCAGCGCGGTCCTCGCGGCGAACAAGGCCGTCGTGCGGCGCCTGATCGACGAGGTCCTGAACGGCGGAAACCTCGACCTCATCGACGACCTCTACGCCGCCGACCAAGCTGATGCAGCCCGGGCCTGGATCGCGCCGTTTCGGGCGTCGTTTCCCGACGTCCGCATGGACACGATCGAGCTCGTCGCCGAGGGCGACGTCGTGATCGGGCGCTTCACCTGCACCGCCACCCACACCGGCACCTGGCTCGGCCACCCACCCACCGGCCGCCGATTCGTCGCCGTCGACGAAGTCAACCGGTACCGCCTCCGCGACGGCCGGATCGCCGAAACCTGGACGCTCGAGGACAACCTCGACCGCCTCATCCAGCTTAGGCTACCGCCGCCCACCAACCAGGAAGACCGCTGACCGCCGTAACGACTCCCCGACCTGATGGCCCAGCTCAAACCGCCAAAATGTCGCGAGCGGATGCACCAGCCCAGGGATCGACAGCAGTTCGGACCGATCCCCGAAACGTCGACGAGATGTCGGGCGTCGGCACGCAGCGCCGGATGATCCAGCTCGCCGCTGACCACCAGCGGCGGCCCGCGGCCTGCGATGGCGCCCGCCTTGGCGACAGAGCCATGGGCGAAGCGCCGTATATCCGGTAATCTGGAGATATTTCCTATATATCGGACCGGTAGAAGGGTGCAGAAGCATGAACGGTGAGCGGTCGCCATCGCCTGCGGCCTCCAGGACACTGACGATCCTGGAGACGCTGGTGAGCTCCGAGGAGGACCTCACCCTGACTGCGCTCGCTCAGAAGGCGAACATCCCACTCGCCACCTGCGCGTCGATTGTCTACACCCTCGAGCAGCGCGAATACGCCAGCCGCCGAATCGTCGGCCGCAGCCACTTCTGGCGGCCGACTCTGCGGCTGTACGGGCTCGCCACCCAACTGGTCCGCAAGGTCGACCTGTCCTCGGTCGCCCAGCGGGAGATGCGCGACCTCGCCGATCTGGTCGGCATGCCGGTCCACATCGGCGTCCTCACAGGCGCCTCGGTGGTTTACGTCGCGAAGGCCGAGATGCCCGGGTTCATCCAGTTCGACACGTACCCGGGCAAGGTAGCGCCGTACAACCTGACCGCCCTGGGTAAGGCAATCGCGGCCCATCTTCCGGAGGCTGAGTTGACCCCGCTGCTGTCCCAGTTGGCGCCGGGCCACGGGCCGCAGGCGCTCGCACGAACGAAGAAGGAGTTCCAGGAGGAGCTCGCCGGGGTTCGCATGCATGGTTATGCCCTTGAGGACCAGGAGGAGCAGGCCGACATCGGCTGCGTCGCCACGCCGTTCTTCGATGCGTCGGACCATGTCGCTGGCGCTGTCGGTGTGACAGGATTCGCCAAGGACCTCGGCGGCGGGAAGCGCGAAGCCGTCCAAGCCGGCCTGATCGAACTGGCCCACACCATCTCGCACCGACTGGGCTCCCCGGACACCGCCGCACCTGTCTCCTGACGCCAACTGCGGCCGGTCGAGCGGTTGCGGGTGGCCGGACCACGCCTCGAGCCGGGCGACCGGCCGACGACTATGCCCAAATTGTGTGGGCAGGTCTTGCACTCGATCGAAGGGCGCCATACGATTCCTATATTGGAAATTGTCTCCGATATTCTGAAAGTAAGGTTGCGATGCTGGTGGCGTTGCTGGGGCTCGGGGACATTGGTCTCGGGGCCCATCTGCCCGCGTTGGAGCGCCACCCGGCGATCGAGATCGCGCTGCTGGCCGACGTCTCCCCTGAGCGCAGAAGGGCGGCCACGGAGTACGGCAGCGGCCCCGGGCGACGCGGGGTTCCTCGGTACGAGGTGGGCTCGGGGCTTGACGATGTGCTGGCTGCTGGAGTGGATGGTGTCGTGTTCGCCACGCCGCCTTGGGTCACTCCGGACCTGGTCGTCCGGGCCGCCCAGGCCGGGCTGTGCGTCCTCGCTGAGAAGCCGGTGGCGACCTCAATCGAGGCAGCCGCCGTATACGCCCAGTTGTCCCCAGCTGAGCGCGCCCGGGTGCAGGTCGGCCTCACCTATCGCCACGATCCCGCGATCCAGACCCTGGCCGGATGGATCGCGAACGGTGTACTCGGTACGCCGCTGCTGGTGCGGGCGCACATCTACGACGAAATGCGCCGCCTGGACGACGTCGAGCACCTCGAGCGGATGCACGCCACTCTGGAGCGAGGCATGCCCGTGATCCATGAGGGCGCCCACGTGCTCGATTGGCTGAGCTACCTCCTCCAGGGGCGGCCTGAGCGGATCGACGGAGCGTGGAGCCTGCAGACTGCGACAGACCTCCCCGCGCCGAACCTGGTCGGAGCCAGACTGATCTACCCGGGCGGGCACGTCGCCCTGGCGGAGTTCGGGTGGATGACGGATTCACTGCCGCGCTGTGAGATCACGGTGCTCGGGGATCGCGGCTACGCAGTACTGGATGGCACCGACTTCACCCTCACCCTCAACAACAGGGAGTTGGTCAGGTTCGATGGGGAGAAAGTGCCGCGGTGTTTCGATCGCCAGGTCGAACGGTTCGTCGCTCTGCACACCGGCGGTCCAGCGGAGCCCTCGCTGGCCGATGGGATCGCTGCACTCCGCACCGCCGAGGAGATCGCGACCCGAGCATCAGGAGAGAGCCGATGACGGTTGTGCGCTGGCATGAGTCGAATCGCGAGAGACTGGCGGAGTTGCTGCCCGAGGCACTCGTTCTGGTACCTGTCGGGGCGACCGAGCAGCATGGGCCGCACCTGGCGACCGGTACGGACTGGTTGCTCGCCCAGAGCATCACCGAACGGGCCGCGTTCGATGCCGCGCAGCGGTCGGCTCGCCCGCTGGTGATCACCCCACCGGTGGCGTTCGGCGCCTCCGACCATCATCTACCTTTCGGTGGGACGCTGTCCCTGACCGCCGAGACCATGCAGGCGGTGTTGATCGACCTCGCGCGATCGGCCGCGGCGTCCGGCGCGCAACGGCTGGTCCTGGTGAACGGTCACGGCGGCAACAGCGGCGCTTGTC
>NZ_BAAAOS010000043.1:0-6050 GCF_039530625.1 Kribbella sancticallisti
TACGACGAGCACCGGCGCGGTTGATCCACTCGACGAGATAGCCGGCCTCTGCGCGGAGAAGGGGCTCTGGCTGCACGTGGACGCGGCGTACGGCGGTGCCGCTGTGCTCACCAAGCAGGGTGAGGAATTGCTTCACGGCCTCTCGCGCGCCGACTCGATCGCGATCGACCCGCACAAGTGGTGGTTTCAGCCTTATGAGGCCGGCTGCCTCCTGGTTCGCGACGCCGACGTACTTCGCCGGACCTATTCGCTGCACGCGGAGTACCTGACGGAGACTCGCGGTGTCGAACCCGTGAACTTCTACGACTACGGTCCTCAACTTACACGCAGTTTCCGCGCGCTCAAGCTGTGGATGACCATCCAGGTGTTCGGCCTGGACGCTCTGCGCGCCGGCGTGGCGCATGGAATCTCCATGGCGGAGTACGCCGAGTCGTTGCTGCGAGAGCGACCCCAGTGGATGGTTGTGACTCCGGCACAACTCGGCATACTGACCTTCCGGCCAAATCTGCCGGAGGGCTCCTCCCCAGCAGCTGACCGAATCGTGCGCGCCGTCGCCGAGGAGATGCTGAACGACGGTCATGCACTCGTCCTCACGACGGACCTGGGCTCCGGGCCGGTCCTCCGACTGTGCGTCACCCACCCGCAGACGACACACGAAGATCTGGAGACTACCGTCGATCGGCTGACTCAGATGCTGCAACGCCAAGTCGACATCGCCTGAAGCACGTTCGGGACCGTTCACACACGACCTACAGCTTCCCGGTCGGGAACCGGTTACCCCCAACGTTTTCTGGGCAAGGCACGAGCTGCGAGAGCCCGACCTCGCAGCTCAGGGCACGGCCGACCTCCAGCATCAATGGCCAGCCGAAGCTTGACCTCACATCATGCTCCAATGATATCTTTCATACATCAGCGCCCGCTGATGTGTAACAAGGGAGTCGGCGGATGACCAGCGCTACCCAGGCACCCAGGACGGGTTCCACCTTGTGGACCGCGAATTTCCGCCTCTACTTCGGCGCAAGGACCACCTCGCTACTGGGCGATGCGATGCTGCCGGTTGCGTTGTCGGTCGGCGTCCTGCAGGCCGGGTACGGCGCCACCGGCGTCGGATATGCGCTCGGTTCATGGATGGCAGCGCTCGCGCTGTGCATGCTCTTCGGTGGCGTGCTGGCCGATCGGTTCACCGCGCGCCGGATGATGATCCTCGCCGACCTGGTCCGCTTCGTGATCCAGGCGGGGTTGGCTGCCCTGTTCGCTCTCGGCACGCCGTCGCTCGTGGTGATCGTAACTCTGCAGTTCTTGAGCGGGGTTGCCACCGCACTGTTCCAGCCTGGTGTCGCCAGCATGGTCCCGCAGGTGTCGAACGATATCCAACGGGGCAACGGAGTTCTGCGGATCGCGGAGTCGATGGCGGGCGTGCTCGGCCCGGCGTTGGCCGGCGTACTGGTCAGCATGTCCGGGCCGAGTGTCGTGTTCGCCCTCTACTCCGCGACCTACGCGATCAGCGCGGTATGTCTCTTCGCTCTGCGGCTGATTCCGACGTCGACTGTCAGTGGCGTCTCGTTCCTGCGGCAGTTGGCAGAGGGCTGGCAGGAGTTCCGCTCGCGCGCCTGGTTGTGGAGCGTGATCACGATCTATCTGTTCTACGGCTGTTTCGTGATCGGCCTCTCGCTCCCGATCGCTGCAGAGCTGGTCACTACCGAGCTCGACTCGACAGCTCTAGGGGTCGGGATGGCCGCGCTGGGTCTCGGCGGCGCGCTCGGCGGTACGCTGGCTATCCGGGTCCGCTGCAGCCGCCCGCTAGCGCTCGGATCAATCGGCTGGGCTTTGTTCGCGGTCTACCCGCTCGTGCCGACGCTCCACCCGAGCCTCGTCGTACTGGTGGTTGGCTGGGCGGTGGCCGGGATCGGTCTGGCCTTCTGGTCGGTCATCTGGGCGACCACCGTGCAGACGCAGATCCCTTCCGAGATGCTCAACCGGGTGTACGCCTACGACGTCGCAGGTTCTCTGGTCTGCATGGCTCTAGGACGCTCGCTAGCCGGGCCACTGGCATCGGTGACCGGTGCGCGTCCGTTGATGGTCTTCGCCTGCGTGCTCGGCTTGATCTGCGCGGCTCTGCTGCTGGTCGTACCTGCGACCAGGCGGCTCCGTAATAGTGCCTTGTCCAACATGGCAGTCCGGCCCGTGTCGTAGACACCACGACCCCAGAGTGTCCACAGCCTGAAGCATGGACCTTCATCGGTAGGTCGACGACATGTTGTACGAGCCCTGCCAGGACCTCAGGTAGTGCCTACGGGTCGGGCCGGGCAGTTGCCCCGCAGCGTGAGCGAGTTCCCGCCCGACGGGGACCGTAAGATCGGCTGGCAGTTAGCTCACTTGGCCGGTGTTGCCCTAGGCAAGCGGCTGGTATCAGACCGCGCGAGCCGTAGATCCGTGTTGGGCGATCTCTCAACTCCACACCGCGCGTGAGTGGTTGAGAGCCCGAAATCGGGATTGTATCTGGCACTTGGGTACAGGTTTATCGTCAAGGTATGTGCACCTCAGACACCAGCACCTCCGCTGCCGGCCTGGACTGGCCTCCGGCTTCCTGCACGCTGCCCACCGTCGAGCAACCGATCCGGGTCGCCGAGTTCGACGACCTGTTCGCCGCATCTGCCCGGGGCGTGGAGCGTGTTGATCCCACCACGCTGCGGCCTGCCCGCAGCCCTTGGCCGACCTGGCCACGTACGGCGGCACCTTCGGGGCCGGCTCCCTGGCCTGGGGAGTGCTCGTCGACGGCTTCAGCCCCGACCGGTGGGACGTGCTCGGCGCGGCAGTCTGCCTGGTCGGTGTCGCCGTGATCATGTACGCCCCACGGAACGCCTCATGACCCGTGCACCCAGCGGCGACGCGGATCTCGCGGCGAACAAAGCCGTCGTGCAGCGCCTGGTCGACGAAGTCCTCAACGGCGGCAACCTCGACCTCATCGACGACCTCTACACCCCCGACCAAGCCGCAGCAGCCCGGCACTGGATCGCGCCGTTTCGGACGTCGTTCCCCGACGTCCACATGGACACCATCGAGCTCGTCGCCGAGGGCGACGTCGTGATCGGGCGCTTCACCTGCACCGCCACCCACACCGGCACCTGGCTCGGCCACCCACCCACAGGCCGCCGATTCGTCGCCGTCGACGAAGTCAACCGCTACCGCATCAGCGACGGCCGGATCGCTGAGACCTGGACGCTCGAGGACAACCTCGACCGCCTCACCCAGCTCAGGATACCGCCGGCCACCAACCAGGAAGACCGCTGACCCGCCGTATCGACTCCCCGACCTGATGGCCCAGCTCAACGGCCAAACGTCGCGACCGAGCAGGGCACCGACATGGCCCTAACCAGCATCCGCGAGATGGCGTCACTACCACGCGGTCAGGCCAGCGTCCACCTCGCGAGCCAGGGCAACTGTGGCGCGGGGCCGATGCCAGACTCCTCGGCGAGCGGATGCGCCAACCCGGAGATCGACGGCAGTCGGACCGATCCCCCGAAGTTTCGACGGGATGTGGGGCATCGGCACGCAGCGCCGGATGATCCAGCTCGCCGCTGACCGCCAGCAGCGGCGCGCGACCTGCGAGGGCGCCCGCCTTGGCGACGGGGCCGTGGGAGAAGCGGCCTATATCCGGTAATCTGTAGGTATTTCCTATATATCGGACCGGTCGAAGGGTGCAGATTCATGAACGGTGAGCGGTCGCCCTCGCCTGCGGCCTCCAGGACACTGACGATCTTGGAGACGCTGGTGAGCTCCGAGGAAGACCTCACCCTGACTGCGCTCGCACAGAAGGCGAACATCCCCCTCGCCACCTGCGCGTCGATTGTCTACACCCTCGAGCAGCGCGAATACGCCAGCCGCCGAATCGTCGGCCGCAGCCACTTCTGGCGGCCGACTCTGCGGCTGTACGGGCTCGCCACCCAACTGGTCCGCAAGGTCGACCTGTCCTCGGTCGCCCAGCGGGAGATGCGCGACCTCGCCGATCTGGTCGGCATGCCGGTCCACATCGGCGTCCTCACAGGCGCGTCAGTGGTTTACGTCGCGAAGGCCGCGATGCCCGGGTTCATCCAGTTCGACACGTACCCGGGCAAGGTAGCGCCGTACAATCTGACCGCCCTGGGTAAGGCGATCGCGGCCCATCTCCGGGAGGCCGAGTTGACCCCGCTGCTGTCCCAGTTGGCGCCAGGTCACGGGCCGCAGGCGCTCGCAGGAACGAAGGAGGAGTTCCAGGAGGAGCTCGTCGGGGTTCGCAAGCATGGTTATGCCCTTGAAGACCAGGAGGAGCAGGCCGATATCGCCTGCGTCGCCACGCCGTTCTTCGATGCGTCGGGCAATGTCGCAGGTGCCGTCGGTGTGACAGGATTCGCCAAGGACCTCGGCGGCAGGAAGCGCGAAGCCGTCCAAGCCGGCCTGATCGAACTGGCCCACACCATCTCGCACCGACTGGGCTCCCCAGACACCGCCGCACCAGTCTTCTGACCTCGCCTGCGGCCGGTCGAGGGGTTTGCGGACCGCGGGCGGCCGGACCACGCCTCGACGCCGGTCGCCGGCCGGCGACCGTGCCCAAATTGGTGTGGCCAGGTCTTGCACTCGATCGAAGGGCACCATACGATTCCTATATTGGAAATTATCTCCGATATTCTGAAGGTAAGGTCGCGATGCTGGTGGCGTTGCTCGGGCTCGGGGACATTGGTCTCGGGGCCCATCTGCCCGCGTTGGAGCGCCACCCGGCGATCGAGATCGCGCTGCTGGCCGACGTCTCCCCTGAGCGCAGAAGGGCGGCCGCAGAGTACGGCAGCGGCCCCGGGCGACGGGGGGTTCCTTGGTACGAGGTGGGCTCGGGGCTTGACGATGTGCTGGCTGCTGGAGTGGATGGTGTCGTGTTTGCTACGCCGCCTTGGGTCACTCCGGACCTGGTCGTCCGGGCCGCCAGGGCCGGGTTGTATGTGCTCGCTGAGAAGCCGGTGGCGACCTCCGTCGAGGCGGCTGCCGTGTACGCCCAGTTGTCCGCGGCCGAGCGTGCCCGGGTGCAGGTCGGGCTCACCTACCGGCATGATCCGGCCATCCAGACCTTGGCCGGATGGATCGCCGACGGCGTTCTCGGTTCGCCGTTGCTGGTGCGGGCGCACATCTACGACGAGCAACGCCGTCCGGATGACGCCGAGCACACCAAACGGATGCTCGCCACGCTCGAGCGAGGCATGCCCGTGATCCATGAGGGCGCCCATGTGTTCGATTGGCTGAGCTACCTACTCCAAGGCCAGGTCGAGCGGATCGAGGGAGCCTGGAGCCTGCGAACCGCGGCGGACCTCCCCGCGCCGAACCTGGTCGGAGCCAGGCTGGTCTACCCGGGTGGGCATGTCGCCCTGGTGGAGTTCGGGTGGATGACGGATTCGCTGCCGCGCTGTGAGGTCACTGTGCTCGGCGACCGCGGCCACGCAGTACTGGACGGCGTCGACTTCACTCTCATGCTCAACGACGCGGAAGCCGTCTCGTTCGAGGGTGACAGGACCGCGCGGTGTTTCGATCGGCAGGTCGAGCGCTTCGTGGCGCTGCACGCCGGCGGCAGAGCGGAGCCCTCACTGGCCGATGGGATCGCTGCACTCCGCACCGCGGAGGAGATCGCGACCCGAGCGTCAGGAGAGAGCCGATGACGGTTGTGCGGTGGCATGAGTCGAACCGCGAGAGACTGGCGGAGTTGCTGCCCGAGGCACTCGTCCTGTTACCCGTCGGGGCGACCGAGCAGCATGGGCCGCACCTGGCGACCGGTACGGACTGGTTCCTCGCCCAGAGCATCACCGAACGGGCCGCCTTCGATGCCGCGCAGCGGTCGGCTCGCCCGCTGGTGATCACCCCACCGGTGGCGTTCGGCGCCTCCGACCATCATCTACCTTTCGGTGGGACGCTGTCCCTGACGGCCGAGACCATGCAGGCGGTGTTGATCGACCTCGCGCGATCGGCAGCGGCGTCCGGCGCGCAACGGCTGGTCCTGGTGAACGGTCACGGCGGCAACAGCGGCGCTTGTC